>JBLIOL010000001.1:0-55164 GCA_047639615.1 Planctomycetota bacterium
ATCTACGACTCCAGCATGGGCCTGCCGAGCAACCCCGCGGCGTGGTCAGAGCAAAACCTCTCCGTGGCGCGCGGCCAAATGGGTGCAGCCACAGCTGGAGATCATGCAGTCTTCGCAGGTGGATTCACCGGCACCGCAGCTAGCGACGCGGTCGACATCTACGATGACGTCAGCGGAACATGGCTCGTCGGTCCCCCCCTCGCGCAACCCCGCGTGGTCCATAGCGGTGGCGTTGGGGTGGGCTCCAAAGCCTACTTCGCCGGCGGATTCGTGGGCCAGAACGTCGCCTCTGACATGATCGAAATCTACGACGCTCAGACTGGAGTCTGGTCTATGGAGACGCTATCGACTCCGCGCGCGTTGATGGGCGTAGCGGCAGTCGGCAATACGGTCCTGTTCGCCGGAGGCACTTCGTCGATTGGTCCCCACGCTACCGTCGATGTGTTCAACCACGGAACCCAGACATGGGGTCCCACCCAACTCCTCTCGGAGGGACGCTTCGCCATGGGAGCTACCGGCCTCGGAGGCAAGGCCCTCTTCGCTGGTGGCGCGACCGACGGCGGGCCAAGCACGCTCGTCGACATCTACGAGCCCGTCGGCGTGAACTTCTGCACGCCGATTGCAAACTCCACAGGCCTCGCCTCCGCCATCACGGTCTCAGGTAGCGACAGCGTGCAAACGAACAACCTCGTCCTCAGCGCCAACTCCTTACCCGCCGGTCAATTCGGTCTCTTCTACCACGGCGACGCTCAAGCCCAGGTTCCTCTAGGCAATGGCATCCGATGCGTGGGCGGCTCCGTCATCCGCATCCTTCCGCCGGCCCAAGCGGACGCAAGCGGGAACCTCGTGGTGGCTCTGGACAACTCCACCGCCGGCGGCCAAGGCATCACCATGGGAGTGACGCGCCACTTCCAGGCCTGGTACCGAGACCCCGCCGGCGGACCCGCTGGCTTCAACTTCTCGGATGGGATCTCGGTCACCTTCACCCAGTGATTTAGTTCCCTCAGCCGTCGCACCGACTACTGGCCGCGTCTGAAACACAAGCAACGCCTCGCTGTCCAAGATGGATAGCGAGGCGTTGATTCTTGTACGGGTGCTCTCAGGAACTAGACCCTAGGCAGGCATGTCGCACTGACTGCAATAGAGACCTTTGGAGCCCGAGCAATCAGCGCAGATGGCGAACCACCTCGGCCATTTAGGTCTCTGCCTCGTACTGAGCTACGACGTGCGCTGGGCAGCGAACTGAGGAGTGTCCGCGTAGACTAGGCTCAACGATCCTATTGAGGCTGCCGCATCTCCTGCCAACCGCACCACCAGTGCGCTCGTAACTGTCCGGGGGAGCCATCAAAGGACAAATCGTCACTGATTCGGAAAGTAGTCAGATTCCCTTGCTGGCTTTGGCCACCCGATTGGAAATTGAGTATTAGCCGCCCGCAAGACAGCACCAGAGCCGGCCCGCGCCCAGTTCGCACGCCCCCCCCCCCCAAGGCAACCCCATGCTTCGCATTCACTCGCTCCTCTCCAGCCTGGCACTCCTAGCGCTCGCCCAGAGTCCCGCCCAGGCGCAGTGGACCCAGAGCTTCCTCTCAACCGCCCGGCGAGACATAGCCTCCGTGCAAGTCAACGGCCTGGCGCTCTTTGCAGGCGGTAGAAACGGAACCGGCCTCTATGCAACGGTCGACGCCTACCACAACGCCTCCAGCGCCTGGGTCTCCATCGGGAACCTCAGCGTTGCCAGAACCGAGCTCGCTAGCACTGCCCTGGGCAACCTAGCCTTCTTCGCCGGCGGAGCCACCAGCACGACGACATCCACGGATGTCATCGACATCTACGATGCCTTCACGAATACATGGGCCACCTACAATCTATCCCAGGCGAGATTCGCCCTCTCCGCGATCACCGTCGGTAACAAGGTAATCTTCGCGGGCGGCGCCACGGGTGGCCCAATGACGGCAGTGAGCAGCGACAGGGTGGACATCTACGACTCCACCGTTGGCCCGCCCAACGATCCCCTCGCGTGGTCGCAGAAAACCCTCAGCCAAGCGCGCGGCAACATCGGCGCAGCTACCGCGGGTAGCCAAGGAGTATTCGCTGGTGGCTTCACCGGCACCACCGCCACCGCCACGGTCGACATCTACGATGACATCAGCGGAACATGGTTTCTCGGACCCTCCCTCTCAACACCGCGCGAAAACTATGGCAGTACTATTGGGGTGGGCTCCAAGGCCTACATCGCTGGCGGAAGAGTCAACCCTGGTGTGGTCACTGACATCCTTGAGATCTACGACGCCGATACAGGAGCCTGGACATTGGAGTCGCTGTCGATCGCGCGTTACAGGATGGGCGTAGTCGCGATCAGCAACACGATCCTCTTCGCCGGAGGCGCCGAAACCTCGGTCTCCGGGCCCCTGACCTTTAATGTCGTCGACGTATTCAACCACGGCACCCAGACCTGGCAGCCCCAGCAGAACCTCTCGCAAGCGCGCTACGCACTTGGTGCCTCCGGCTTTGGTGACAAGCTCCTCTTCGCGGGTGGCGAAACCGGCTCAGGCAAGACCATCGTCGTCGACATCTACGAGCCCGTCGGCGTGAACTACTGCACGCCGACCGCGAACTCCACCGGCAACGCCTCCGCGATGCTCGCCTCAGGGAGCAACAGCCTGCAGGCGAACAATCTCGTCCTCAGCGCCGATTCCCTACCCGTCGGTCAATTCGGCATCTTCTACCACGGCGACGCCCAAGCCCAGCTCCCCCTGGGCGATGGCATTCGATGCGTTGGCGGTTCCATCATCCGCATCCTGCCGCCGGCCCTAGTGGGCCCGAACGGGAACCTAGTGGTGGCTCTCGACTACGCGACCGCAGGCGGCCAAGGCATCGCCTCCGGAGTCACCCGCCACTTCCAAGCCTGGTACCGGGACCCGACCGGTGGATCTGCCGGCTTCAACTTCTCGGACGGCATCAGCATCACCTTCACTCCATGAGCTGATCAGCACTGAGGCCGAAGCCATCGTCCCACTGATCGATTGGCTAAGTTGAAGTGCTCGAAGCCTCGATGCTAGGCGATGTAATCTGGCGTGCTCGTTCACCCGACCACGACCACATGCACCGCCTAGCTCCGCTCGTCCTCTGCTGCTTCCTGTTTGCTTGCTCCACGCAGAAGGGCTCTAGCTTTCACTTTGATGGAGTCTGGAGCCTACGGGCAGGCGTCTCGAGCCAGGCTCAAGCGACAGCCGCCCTCGGCCGCGATCCCGATCTCAGCGTCACGGGCGACGGTCGCCAGCTGCTCGAGTGGGAACGCTCAGGGCGCGGCTTCATGGCGGGCATGGCCTTCGACATGCGTAAGGTGGTCCTTGAGTTCGACGAACAAGGAAGCTTGCTGCGGCCCGTGACCATTCTCGGCTGGGATCGCAAGTCCCCGGGCTTGCACTTCGGATTGGAGCAAGCCCTGCGCCTGGACCGTGAATTCGAGAGTCTGCGAGTGTCCATCCCCCACCTGGCCGATGGTTGGGGCTGGTTTGGATTGCCCGTACTCATGCTGAGCGAAACCGCTGACGGCGGTACCTGGCTGCGCTGGGGCAATCTCCGCAACAGCACCGAGGGCACAGCCGAGGTCTACCTGACCTTCGCTGCCGATGGACTGCCGCTCACCTACCGCATCGTCTTCGGTGGAGGCGTGCTCTTTGGCTCCGCGCCGAGTTCGGCTGAGCTGCAGCGTCTCGCGCAAGAACATGCCCCTCTCCAACAGGTGCTTGAGGCGACCCAAGCACTACCGCGTTGGATCCAACGCAACGCGGATGGGAGCCTCCTGGTCAGTTGGAGCAACGGGTACCTAGGCGGATTCACGCAACGGCGACTGGCCTTCGACTCCCAAGGCCTGAGCGTGGATTCCAGTAGCGATCGCCCTCTCGATCGCTGGCCAACCCCGGTCCCCGGACAGCTCTAGACGAGTCCGCCCTGCGTGACCGCGTTATCCGCACCCTCGGCTTGCATCACTTAGGGCGTGTTTCCCTGAGGATCGCCTGCTCGAGCTCATCCGGATCCAGGCCCCAGGGTCCGGGCAAGCCCTGGTACGCCACGCGGCCATCCCGGCCTACTAGCACCAGCCGATCAGGCCAAGCCTGGTAGGCGCGGCTCACGGCGTCGTCCACGTCATCCACTAGGTTGGGCAAGTCCACCATGTCGATCGCTCGCATGCAAACCTCGGCCACAGCGCGGCGCTCGCCCAAGTGCATGGGGTCTTCGACTTTAGGTGCGGACTCGCCGGTGAGCGGCACGGGTGAATCGATGGCGTGCGCCTCGCGGATGTAGACCACGAAGAACTGCACCTCGTCCCCATACTCAGCCCACAACTCACGCAGCCGACCGGCTGCCTTGCGAAAGGGAGGTCAGGTGTAGCTACCAAAAATCAGCGCCACCGGCTGATCACCCACGAATGACGACAGAGTCACAGGCGCGCCACCCCCGAGACTCTGCAGGGTGAAGTCGGGCGCCACGCGGCCCTCGAGCGGACGCTGAGCGACCTCGAGCTCCAACACCTCATCCCCTTGGGCAATCCTCCAGGGCTTGCCATCGGACCGGCTCCTGAAGAAGTCCAGGAGTTCCGAGCGCGCGATCCAACCATCCAAGTCGGAGTCGATGCCACCCAAGAGCCCTAACCAGGGATCGATACCTCTTAGCAGAGCCAGAGCCTGGCGGGATTGGGGTCCGGTCTCGGCCGGGGCCAATTGCCCCATGCCACAGCGGAACTCGCCCTCCCCAATGCGGTCGTCGCCATCGGTGTCATAGGCAGCGAAAGCACTGCGCAGCTCATCCGCTTCGATACGACCTCGATCGCCATCGGTCTGAAGGAACTGAGCCACCAACAGCGCTGCCCGTTCCGCTCGTTTCCGACTCCCGCCCCGAGGGGTGGCCAAGAAATCGCCAGCGCTGACAACGCCGTCCCGGTTGCGATCAAGCCGTGCGAAGGCTCTCGGAGTGCGGTCGTATTCCTGCGCTGAAATCTCGCCATCAGAATCCACGTCATGGCGCTCGAGCAGATACTCCAAAGCGCTAGCGTGAACGCCCGCCTCCGAAGCCGGTACTGAGCTAGGGCCTGTAGGCAGTGACGAGGCGCCGCCGCAGGCAAGCAGGGAATAGCCTACGCAGGGGACTAAAAAGCGAAGCGGGATCATATTGAAGGGAGGGTGACCCGAGTCGCAACTCACTCGCGAGAACTACTCCGCCAGACGTCGACACGTGACGCATAGAAGTAGCTCGGACCGCGCGAGAGTTCGGGTCGTGCGCTTTGTATCCAAGCATCGGACGGAAGGTGACCGAATCCGAGCAGAAGGATTCCCTTCTGACTAAATACCTAAGCGTGGAACATGCACCTGCCCCGATGCGAGGCAGTTTGCGTACGCGTGCGCGCTTAACTCGCGTCGACAGCCAAGTCGCGCGTCTCACCCACTTCAAGGGATTCAAGCAGAAGCTCACCCGCGACCTCATCCAACCGAGCACCACCTCTGCGCACTTCGATCCTGTGCTCCACCTGAAACATCCGGCGGCTCACGTGCAGGATGATCTTCAAGTCGATTACTCGCACACCGGGCAGAGCTTTCTCAAGCGCAGGCAATGGTTGCTCTACCGTATCTTCGAGAAAGTCGGCCACGCAGGCGTACTCGACCCAAGTATCCCCTTCGCCGACCTTCTCGAACATCGAACCGAGATGCGAATATCCCAATCGCCCGAGCAGGTCTACGTCGGCGTCCAACTGCTCGCGCCAAGGCGACCCGATTCGCAAGCGCCGCGAGAAATCCGTCAGCACCAAGTTCGCCATTCGAGACTCCAACTCCGGGCGCATCTGCTCGAGCTCGTTTGCCATCACGACGAGTTGCTCCTCCATCTCCCCCCTGCAGGTGCGGTCAGCAAGGAACAACGCGAGGGCCAGCAGCATGGCCGCACTCCCCGCTACAACGAGGAGCCGAGCCGTTCCGACTGAACGTTCGTGATACACAACTGTCAGTATGGGCAGAATCCCAATTTCCGGGGCCTAGTTCCGCGCTCAGGGTGAAACCCCAACGGCCTGTAGCGCAGCGCGCCGCGCTTGCCCCTGTTCGAGACGGGCTCTACAACTGGAATGGACTACCCTCTCAGCATGTCCAAGCACGCTGACCCGGTGACTCCCGAGCGCTTCTACCCCATCGGAACCCCAGGCCAAGCCTGGACCGACGCCGAGAAAGCTCAGTGGTACGAGAGCCGCTCCATCGAGCGCAGCTACCAAGAGGAAGTACTGAGCAAGCTGCAGAGCCTCGACGAGTCTCTTGAAGCCGTGCAATACGGCGCCCTAACCCTCAACCCCGAGCGCTATCCCCTGTTCGCAGTCAAGAGCGCCCGGCCCCTCCCCGATGCCCCCTGGGTCCTGATCACCGGCGGTGTCCACGGCTACGAGACCAGCGGCGTGCAAGGCGCCCTGGCCTTCCTCGCCGAACAAGCACCCGCCTACACGAAGCAGCTCAATCTGCTGGTCGCGCCCTGCGTAAGCCCCTGGGGCTACGAGGTCATCAACCGCTGGAACCCCAGCGCCATCGACCCCAACCGCTCCTTCGTAGCGGACAGCCCCTGCGAAGAGTCCGCCGCCCTCACCAAGCTGGTCCAAGACCTGGGCGCGAACTTCCTAGTCCACGTAGACCTGCACGAAACCACCGACAGCGACGAGGACGAGTTCCGCCCGGCCAAGGCAGCCCGCGATGGCGAGCCGAACGAACCCGGCCTGATCCCCGACGGCTTCTACACCGTTGGAGACAGCGAGAACCCCCAGGCAGAATTCCAAGCCGCCATCGTCGCCGGCGTAGAGCAGGTCACTCACATCGCGCCCCCGGACGCCAACGGCGAGATCATCGGAGCCAAGATCACCCAACCCGGAGTGATCAACTACCCCTGCAAGGAGCTAGGCCTGTGCGCCGGCCTAACCGACGCAACCTACACGACCACCACCGAGGTCTACCCGGATAGCCCGAAGGTCACAGACGAGCTCTGCAACAAGGCTCAACAGGCCGCGCTCCAAGCCGCTCTAACCCACGCCCTCAAGCAGTGAGTTAGACACGAGGCCCTCTGCGCGGCATGCACGCCCTATTGGAACTGCAGCACGTTCGAGAGGTTCGAGGTGGAGCCGTCGCGATACCAGCACTGGAAGTAGAACGTGCTCCCGCCAATCGTCCCGCCAGGCGGTGAAGGCAGCGCATCGGTCACGTCGTAGCCCGAGCCCACGACCGACGTGCCTGAGAGGTTTTGAAAGACGCCCTGCCCGTCGAATTGACCCAGCGAGTTGAGCATCCCACCGGCGGTAGGCGAGTAGCGGCCGATGGGCGCTCCCAGGCACAAGTCGCCGTTGCCGACGGAGAGACCTGGGTCCATGACCGTTTGAGACACGAGGAAGTAGCCAAATTCCATGGGCGGTCCATCCGTGGCCTCCAAGTGCAAGATTCCCGGACCGCTTGAGGTCGACTGCACAAGCGTGACCCGCCCCCCGGCCGAGTTGATGTTCCCCGGGTCGCAGTGCAGCAGGAAGTGATCGGGCTCGTACTCGACAACGTACGTATCGGGCGACGTGGTCCAGTCGGGCAGGTCGACCCAAGGACCGCTGTTGAACATGGACGCCACGTTGGCCGAACCAAAATCGTTCGGCTGGTCAATAACCCAGTTGGTGAACCCAAGCGGCTCTTCCGTCAGCCAACGCCACCCGCCGCCCGGCTCCGAGTAGTCCGGTGCCGACATGTCCTGGTAGAGCCCGATCCAGGTCGAAACATCGAAGTCGATCGTGAGCAGAAAGTCGAGCTCCGCTTGATCGGTGATCGTCACCAAGTGCCCAGGCATACCGTTGTAGCTATAGCTATCCGCTCCCCCCCGCTCTCTCTCCGCCCCCCGCGGGGCCCCCGCTCCTCCGCGTCAGCAGCAGAGCCAGAAACACATCCTGCCCCCCGCCTCAAAAAACAAGAAGAGCCCGCACCAAAGGCGCGACCTCTTCCGTGTAAGTGCTAGCGGGGCCCCCGCTCCTCCGCGTCAGCGGCGGAGCCAGAAATATATCCTGCCCTCAGTCGCTAAAAACAGGAAGAGGTCGCGCCAAAGGCGCGACCTCTTCCGTGTAAGTGGTAGCGGGGGCAGGATTCGAACCTGCGACCTCCGGGTTATGAGCCCGACGAGCTGCCAGACTGCTCCACCCCGCGAACCATTTGCGTCGGCAGCGAGCAGTTTGCTGTCGACGGGGGGGAGTATGCCACCGGATCTGCCGTTGGCAAGCTTAGCCGCCGACTTTTTCCGGGTCCTTTGAATTCGTGGGCGCTGATTCCCGATCAGGCTCCACTTCCACCGGCGTCTTGGGGCGCTGAGCCCGGCGCAAACGGGCTGCTTGAGCCTCCTGAGCCAGCAATAGAGCACCCGGAGCATCCCCGAGCAGGTCCCCCCACAGACTGCCCTCGCCGGGCGCCGGCAGCTCCCCCGCCGCGAGCTGGGCCTCGGTCGGCAGCCCCTCGAAAGCCTTGACGACCTCCTCGAGCGCAGCCCAGCGGCCCTGGTTGGTGGCGGCTTGCGCGGACTTGGACCAGGCCAAGAGATGTTCGCTGCGCGCGGCTTGGGGCAGGTTGCGCCAAGCGCTGTGATGGAGGAGCCGACGCCAGAGCAAAGGCTGCTGCACGTGCTGCGCCAGCCGCTCCAAGTCCGTGACGTCCAACAACTGATCCGCGGCCCGATGTAAGTCCTCGTCCTCCACACTCATCAAGGCGCGCGCAAGCACGCGCGCATCGCGATCCAGTAGCTTGCCCGGTTCACCCGCCAAGGGCGCGCCCGCGGCGAGCCGCTGCAGGAAGCGCAAGCGTTCGCGATGCACGAGCACCTTCAAACGCGCGGTCGTACCCTCGCCTGGCAAGGCGCGCGCGAAGGCCGCCAAGATAACTCCGCGCTGCTGCTCCGCACCCTCGCGCGCCACGCGCAGTCGCGCCTCCAAGAGCGACCACTCGGCGCTCTCCGTCTCGCTGGTGAGGGCCGGCAAATGACGCTCGAGCAGCGCTGCCGCCAACCAACCCGCTGTCTCTCCAAACGCCAAACGCGACTGCCCGCGCAACAGCTCCGCGCTCCAGCGCAGGACCTGACGGTGATCTTCTAAATCAAAGCCCGCCACCTGCGCCTGCTCAAGACCGGCGACGATGTGCAGGGCCGAATCCAAACGCATGGCCAAAGCCGCGGGTGCTTCCGTCGCGCCCTCAGCTAGGGGCCCAGGCAAGACCGCCATCCAGCGAGCCGCGCGCATGCGCTGCTTGCCATCGGATCCGGAGAGCGTCAGTACAAGCTCGCCCAGGGCCACCGAGCGCTCGCGCTCCGCCCGGCGCAGGTCCCCCACCCCAGCGCGCTGCAAGAATTGATCGAGCGCGTCCGCGCCCGGCTGCCCGCGCAGCTGCCGCTCCACCAATTGGATCATGGCGGTCTGCAGATCGACCAAGGTCTCACCTACGGCCGCAGTCAGCAGCGCTTCCACCAACTGCGCGTTGCCGGTGCTGCGCTGGGAGCGCGCCTCCACCAGCAAGGGATCGGTGCCGAGGAAGCGCACCGAGCGTCGGCGCAACTCCGCATCCCCCGCCACCAAGTCCGTACCTAGGCAAGCGAGCAAGCGCCCACGCGACTCCGCGCCAACGGACTCACCCGGCGCCAGCAGCGCCTTCTCCGTGAGCGAGTACACCGCCACGCGCAGGGCACTCGGCAAGGCACCCGCCTCCAGCAGGTCCAAGCACGTAGCAAGCTCCGCCGGCCCAGGACTGAGCCGGCCCAAGGCCGCCACAACCGCAAAGCGCACCGCGTCCGACTCCTCGCCCTCGCCCAAGAGGTCGCGCACCAAGGACGCACTGCCCTGCAGGAAGTCCTCCTCCCCACGCGCACCCGCGCGCTCGGCCAAGCGACTCCAAACATTCTGGGCCAGAATCAGATCATCCCCGTCCACCGGCGCGCCGCGACTGAGCAACTTGACTAGCACCTTCGACGCGAGCTGCACATCATCCACCAGCACCTCACTAGGAGCACCCTGCGCCGCCTGCGCCGCCGGCAAGCGCTCCAAGGCAGCGATCAACACCGGCGCCAAGTAAGGCGTGGCGTCTGCGAGTCGTTTGTGCAAAGCCAGTCGCAAGGACGCGCTGATAGGCGCCTCGGGACCGGCCGCCTGGGCCAGTTCAATCAGCGCCGAGAGCACCGCGTGCAAGGCCTTGGCCTCCGGCTCCACAGCGACGCGATCCAGCAAACTCGCCGCGACCTCATCGCGACCTTGTTCCTGTGCACCGATGGCGCGCAGCAAGCGCTGGGCTGCCAGAATTCGAAGCTCCGGATCCGGCCCATCGAAGAGCTCCTGAGCCACCTTCGGATCCATCTCGAGCAAGCGCAAGCGCAGCTCGCGGGCGGTGTCGCTGGCTTGCACGAAGGCGGCGCGTACGGCCAAGGCCTCCGGCCCCATTTCCGTGGGCAGCGGCCCGGCGCTCTCGCCGTCAAGGACCCAGCGACCGAGGAAGGTCCGCAAGGACGCCCGCGCGCTGAGCTCCACCAAGCCTAGTGGACTGTGTTCGAGGAAAGGCAGCAGGCTCGGCGCCAAGTGCACCAGATCCAGCTCAGCCGCCACCACCATGGAGGCCGCGCGCAAATCCTGACTGGTATCCGGGCGCAGCTCGGGACCGGTGCCTAGCTCCAGGTGCCACTCCAAACGCCGCAGCCAGGGCTGCTCCTGTTCGCTGCCCAGGGCCATGTCCGACCGCAGCGCCTGCAGGGCAGCAGCCCGCGTCGCCTCGCGCTGCTGCTGGCGCGCGCCCGTAAGCCCCGGCGGCAGGGGCCGCCCCGCCTGCAGAATCAAGGCGTCCCGCCCAAGCACAGGATGCGCCATCAGTAGCACCCCAGCGGCCTCGGCCAGCTCTTCAGCAGTCAGAGCCTCCAAGGTACGCAGCACCGGACGCAGGCGCCTTCCAGCAGCCGCCTCGGCCTGGGTCTCCGGAAAGAGCGAGTCCGAATAGGAGCCGCCCGCTCCAAAGTGGGCCTCCACCAGCCCAGACATCGACAACGCAGCCAATACGAGGCACAGGACGAGACGCGCACCCTCTCCCAAGAGGGGTTGCATTCGCGGCCACTCGGGCCTTCTCGTCGGCGTTCTCACTACACTTCCTATCGTACCGAGGCGCCCGCCGATCACGTGTCCGAGTGCGCTTTCTGTCCGCTCCGAGACGCATGACGCCCCATCCGCGAGATCACTCCGCCAGCAAGGCCTGCAGCTCGAGCAGCACTTGGTCCGGATCTAGGTCATCCACATCGAGCACGTGCTGAGCCACTTCCGCATACAGGGCCCTACGCTGATCGGCCACCGCCGCCATCTCCTCCGCCGGCGGCGCACCGGTCAGACTGGGCCGCAGAGTGCCGTCCGCTATCAAGCGTTCAGCCAGGCGATCCGGCTCGGCCCGCAGCCAGACACAAATCGAACGCTGGCGCAGGAGCTCACGCGAGCCCGCGTCCAACACCGCCCCACCGCCCGTGGCCAGCACCCCGAAGCTAGGCGTCTCCTGGCCCAACAGCTGCGCCAAAGCGCGCGCCTCCAAACCCCGAAAGGCCGGCTCCCCCAGCTCCTCGAAGAGCTCCCCCGCCGTGCGCCCGAAACCTGCCTGCGCAAGCTCAACCAACGCATCATCCAAGTCCACGAACCCCACACCCAGGGCCTTAGCCAAAGCTCGTCCACTGGTGCTCTTGCCCGAGCAGCGCTGCCCCACAAGCGTCACCGGCAGGCTCACGGGTAAGCCAGACCCGCCGCTCATTCGCCGCCCCCCGGCCGCGCCCTGCGCGCCAGCACGCCTTCCAAAGCCGCGCGCATCAGAGGCTCATCCGGCGCCTGGTGCGTGAACAGTTCAAACTGCTCCTTGGCCTGGCGCACGAACCACTCCGCACCGGGCACCGCCGTACAACCCCTTGCCGCCGCGGCCGCCAAGAGCGGCGTGCGAATCGGGCTGTACACCGCGTCGAGTACCAGGCTCCCCGCATGGATCCACTCCTCCGGAATCGGCAGCTCGCCATCCGTCGGGCTGCCCGCCGTACCCACCGGCGTGCAATGCACCAGCACATCCCAAGCGTGCTCCGGAATGCTCTCCCAGGGAATCATCTCGAGACTGAGCTCATCGGCCAAAGCACGCGCCCTCTCTGGATCACGTGCCGCGATCACCGGCCGCGTATCACACTCGATCAAGGCGCCCAGAGCCGCCCGCGCCGCACCGCCCGCACCGAGCACCAGCGGCTTCGAAGCAGCGACCGCCACCGGTCGACCAGGCTCCGAACTGTGCACATGGAAAGCGCGCTCCAGCGTCTCGCGCACCGCGCCCACGTCCGTGTTGAACCCGCGCCAACCCTTGCGGTCGCGCACGAGCGTGTTGCAAGCGCCGTTGCGCTGGCTGCGATCATCGACCTCGTAGGCCGCCGCGAAGGCCGCCTCCTTAAAGGGCGCAGTGACCGAGAAGCCGCGGAAGTTCTCGTCATCCGCAAGCTCCAAGAAACGTTCAAGATTCGCCGGCTCAAGCGCCACATACACCGCGTCCAAATGCGCGTGCTTGAGCGCCATGCCCTGCACAAAGGGCGAGACCGAGTGCCCGATGGGATTACCCACCACACCTAGCACCGCAGTCTCGGGCGAGAAGCCACCCGGAGGCGCCAAGCCCACCAATTCATCGATACGCAGCTGCCCCGGCGCGGTCGGCTCCATAGCTCCTACACCGGGCAACTCCGCCGCTGCCGCGTAGGTGAAAGGTGATCCAAAAATCGGCGCCAACACGCGCGTGAATGCACCCGCCGGCCCCGAGCAGAACGCGATCAAGCCCCCACGCGCCTGGCGCAGGTGCTGCATCATGCGCAGGCCATCTTCCGTGCAACGCGCATGGGTCACGAGCTTGACCGCATCGCCTTCATACAGCACCGCTCGAATCTCTTCGTCCAGCGCCGCGATGTCCATGGGCGTGCACTCGAGCTCATGCCGCGACACGATGCGATGGCACGGCGCTTCCACCTCGCCCAGCTCCAAGGACAAGGTCCAGTCGATGTCCACAAAGCGCGCACCCGCCCGCGCCGCCGACTGCAACAAATCGCAGCGCTCATCCAAGCTGCCGCGGAAGGTCCCAAAGGCCTCGGCCCCGTGCACGGTCACAATCACCGGCACCGGACACTCTTTCATGAACGCTCGCAAGCGCTCCTCCCCCGGATGCGGAATGCGATCCAGCCGCAACTCCACCAAGTCAGCCAAGGGCGCCTGCTGCAAAGCGCGCCGCGCCAACAAATCGAAATCACCAGCGAGTAAGGAAACGACGGTAGCCATGGCTGAAGACTGTACGCATGCCAGGCCCGATTGGAACCTCCGCTACGCCGGACTCCTCACTCTTCGGCCAGGAGACCCTCTAGGGTCTTACGCACTAGGTCCTGCAGTTCGCGCGCCTCGGGACCAGCAACTTCACGGTGGGCTTCCACCGTGTCCCAATCGCCGCGGGCGATCGGGCCGGAGAGTGCCTCGCGGGGCTCCTTGGAATGCAGGTTGACCGCCACGCTAGTGAGCAAGCTGGAAAGGCCACGGCGTGCCACGTCTGCCTCCAAGCCAAGCTTCAGCAGCTCGGCGCGCGAGCGATGCAGGAGCGCGACGGCTCCCTGGGCCAAGAGTGCCGCAGCTGCGTGATAGCGCAGGCGTTGGTCCTGGGCCAACTCGATCGCCTGGGCGCCGATGCTGTGCACTAGGGACTGCGCCCTCTCGCGCGCAAGCGCGCTGCCGGAGATGCTGCACAGGGCGCCTTGCCAGAGGGGCACGGGCGTGTCCGGATGCATGGCGAGCAAGGGGTGCAAGACCCCGGTCTCCCAGCCTGCGTCCGCTAAGGGTTGCAAGGGTTCGACTCCCAGGGCGCCGGCCAAGTGCAGGGCAACGGGCGCTTGCTCTCCGGAACCATGAGCGTACTCAGCAAGCTGTGCTGCCACTTTGCCGACGGCCGGATCGGGCACGGCCAAGAGCACCGTCTGCGCTTGGGCCAGCTGCTCGAGGGTGCGCGTGGAGGCACGCGGACCAAGTAAGTCCACACAGGCTTCGGCACGTTCAGGCTGGCGCGCCCAGACCCAGACCTCGCAGTCCTCATTACTAGCGATCAGGGCGCGGGCGATGGCATGGCTCGCACCTCCCGTTCCCGTGATTCCAATGCTCGTCACGGCCGCGGCTCCTCGCCCACACTCAGGTAGTCGTAGTCGAGATCATCGAACTCCACCGCCCGATAGCCGTCCTGCTTGGAGCGCTCGAGCTCCACGCTGTAGGCACCGAGCACCGCCCCCTGCACAAACTCGCGCGCACGTTGGTGGATCGGATGCGCGATGTCCGCGTAGAAGCGCTTGCGCCCGCTCGTCTGGCCGCGGCCATCGGCCAGGCGTGCACCGCAATCGCCGCAGTAGCGCGAACGCAGGGAATTCTTGTGCGAGCAACGCAGACAGCGGTCGCAGAGCTTGCGACTGGGCATGGCCACGAACAGGCCATTGGGTCCCTCGATGATCTTGATGTCGCGCACCACGAGCGTGTCATCGATGGTGATGCTCGCGAAGCCCAGGAGCTTGTCCATGGGACGCGGCAACAGTTTGACTCGGATCTCGGTCAGGTTCATAGGCTGGCTAACACTGGTGTAAGCAATGCCGGGACCTGATTCCAACCCTCGCTTCTCAGGCGAACGGTCCGTGCCAGATCAGGCGAGCCTGCGGGAAGGCTGAGCGGGCCTTGGCGGCTAGCGGCTCAGCCTCTGCGGCATCGGCGCAGAGGGCGAAGAAGCTGCTACCGCTGCCGCTGAGGCAAAAGCGGCGTCCGTCCAGCTGCTCGAGGCCTGCGGACCAGGATTCGAGGCCCGGAATGGCCGCTAGAGCCGCTTGTTCGAGATCATTGCTCAGGGCAGCGCGGGCCGCCGCCGGCTCCAGGGCCGCAAAGTCCGCAGGATCCGACAGAGCTGCGGACCGCGGGGCCCCAAGCGCCCCAAAGACCGGCCCCGTGGCCGCCCGCAGATCAGGCGTCACCAGCACCGCGCACCAGCCCTTAGGCAAGCCAGCAAGCCGTTCCACGCGCTCGCCGCGGCCGCGGCAACGTCCGTGCAAGCTAGGTCGAGCCGCGTCAAAGAAGACCGTGTCCGACCCCACGCTCGCGAGCCACTCCGAGCGCCAGCTGGCGCCCAAGTCGCACTCCAGGAGCTCCTCCAAGAGGTGCAAGGCCGTGGCCGCATCCGAGCTGCCGCCCCCCAGGCCGGCTTGGCTGGGCACGTGCTTGTCGAGCCGTAGCTCCAGGCCATTCGGCACGGCAATGCCCAGTTCCTCGGCGCGCGCAAGTCCTGCAAGCAAGGCCCCCACCGCAAGATTGCGCTCGTCCGTCGGCACATCCGCACTGCCCGCCGGACCGCCAACGCTGCAGCTGACTCCTGCACCAGGGGCGACACTCAGCTCCAACCGATCCGCCAGGCCGATGCCCACCATGACCGTGTCGAGCTCATGGAATCCGTCAGCGCGTTTCCCAAGCACGGCCAAGTGCAGGTTGAGTTTCGCCGGCGCGCTGCCACTTACGACTCGCTTCACGACAGCTGCAGGTTGTCGATCAAGCGCACGGGCCCGTTACTGCCCTCCGCCTGGGCCGCGACCAAGGCCACCGCTTCGGTAAGGGCGCCCCCGGGTTCCTCGAGGGTCCAGTGCCCAGGATTGCGCACGGCTGCGTATTCCACATCGAGCTTGGAATCACGGAGGACCGCATGCATACAGCGCGAGAGCACTCCCGCGTGACGTTCCCCCTGCTGCCAAAGTTCCTTGGCAGCAAATAGGGCCCGCGAGATAAAAAGCCCCTGCTCATGGCCGGCCTCGCCGAGCCGCGCATTGCGCGAGGAGAGCGCAATCCCCGACTCTTCGCGCACCGTCGGCATGACGACGACCTCAGGCCCGCCGCGCCGCTCGGCCACATCGCTCACCACCAAGCACTGCTGAAAGTCCTTGGCGCCGAAGTACGCGCGCGTTGGTTCGACCACTTCAAACAAGCGCCCAACGATGGTGGCTACGCCCTCCAAGTGACCGGGCCGATACTCGCCTTCGAGGCCCAGCGCACCCATTCCCGGATCGAGCATGGACTCAGCGACGAGGCCTCCACTCCCGTTCAATTGCCCCGGAAAGAACTCCTCAAGCGTGCCACCAAAAGCCATGGCGCAGCCGACGCCGGCGAGTTTGCTCGCGTCCCCTTCCAAGTCGCGCGGGTAACGCTCCAGGTCGGTGGGGTCATTGAACTGCAAGGGGTTCACAAAAATGCTCACGCACACCTGATCGTTGTCCTTGACCGCCTGCTCCACCAGGGCCAAGTGACCCACGTGCAAGTACCCCATGGTGGGCACGAATCCAAGGCTCTCCCCACGCGCACGCACCGCACGACACCAGGCCATGGCAGCGCTCACGTCAGGGATACTCTGCATACCTACGCGCCGCTCTCGTTGGCGGCGCCAGCGGGCTCGAGCAGGGCGATCGCTTCGGCCGGCGTACGGCCCGAGGCGAGCACGTGTTCCGGGCGCAGCTGGTGCAGAGGCCCGAGTACGAAAAGCCTCGATTCCATGCGCGGATGCGGCAATTGGAGCCTTTCCTCGTCGAACACGAGGTCCCCGAGAAAGAGTAGATCCAGGTCCAAGGTACGCGGTCCACAGAGCTCCTCCTGGCTGCGATCGCGGCCGAAGTGGGTCTCGATAGCATGCAGGGCATCGAGTAATTCCAAGGGCTCCAGGGCGCTCTCCACCAGGGCGACTCCGTTCAGGAATTCCGGCTGCCCCGCAGGCCCACCCTGGGGTGCGCTCGGCTCCCAGGCCGTGCGCTTGAGCACCACCACACCGGGGATTTTTTCGACTCGCGCCAGGGCGCCCTTGAGGGTCCGCGCTCGATCACCAAGATTGGCTCCGAAAGCGATCGCCCCCGTGCGACGTTGGGTGCTCACGCGGCCTCCTTGTGCGACTCGGGCGCAGTGCGTTTTGTCTTGGCGCGTAGGCCCGTCAGAAGGCCGTGAAGTACGTAGGCGTAGGCTGCCACGAAGAGCACCGGCACGGGTGCCAGATACAAGGCCAAGAAGAGGAAGACCAACTTGACCAGGGCCGGAAAACCGCCCGAGCGCGAGATCACTCCGAAGCCGTGGGCGTAGGTCACACGGCTGACCATCAACAGACCCAGGCCTGCCAACAGGAACAGCACGGCCGGCTGCAGCACACTCGTGAGCGTCATGCGCCATTCCTCGGGAATCACCGCCAGCCCCTTACCCACCGCGGTCGCATCCGCGCCACTGCCTTCGATGCCGCCGCCCAGGGAGAAGCTCATCAGGATGGTGATGACCAAGGTGCCCGCCGCCGCCGGCGAGGGCAGGCCGGTGAAGGTGCGGTGGTGCTCCTCCCCGTGTTCGTTGCCCACGTTGAAGCGCGCCAGGCGCAGCACCGCCATGAGGGTGAAGGCCGCGGCCGCGAAGAAGTTCAGCCGCGGATGGAAGAGTCCGTGGGACTCGAGCAAGGCCTTGCCGAGCATGGCAGGGGCCACGCCGAAGGTGATCGCGTCGGCGAAGGAGTCCAGCTGCGCGCCGAAATCGCTGAAGCTATGGGTGAGCCGCGCCACCTTGCCGTCCAAGGCATCCAGGATCAGGGCAAAGAGCACCAACCAACAGGCCTGCTCGAAGAGCTGATGGAATCCCGGGGCGCCGGCCCCGAGGGCTAACGCATCGATGGCCTTAGAGATGGCGAGGAGCCCACACCCGGCATTGGCCAGGGTGAGCATGTTGGGTACGAGCGCGACGTGCTTCACGGGGTGAATCCTCGGGCCTGGCCGGCCAGGCCTCCACGGAAATCCGAGGTCTGAGCAGGAGGGGGCGAGAGTCCCCCCGCTCTACACCACATTTCAATCCGATCCGTAGCCGACCAAAAAGGCCCCACTTTCGGGCCGGCCCGGCCCCCAAACAGGCCCCTGGCGTATCCAGGGGCCTCCCAGAGGGCTAGGATTCCGCCCATGAGCGAGATTGTCCGCATCCACGGCCGGGAGATTTTGGATTCCCGGGGCAACCCCACCCTCGAAGCTGAAGTCGAGCTCCTCTCCGGCGCCTTTGGCCGCGCCGCCGTGCCCTCGGGAGCCAGCACCGGCATCCACGAGGCCCACGAGTTGCGCGACGGCGAGGGCCGCTACGGGGGCAAGGGCGTGCTCAAGGCCGTCGAGTCCATCAACGGCGAGATCGCCGGCGCCCTCGAGGGCATGACCGCCCTCGAACAAGGCGACATCGATCGAGCCATGATCGAGTTGGACGGCACCAAGAACAAGGAGCGCCTCGGCGCCAACGCCATCCTGGGCGTGTCCCTGGCCGTGGCCAAAGCCGCCGCGGAAGACTGTGGCTTGCCGCTCTACCGCTACGTAGGCGGCGCCGCCGCCCACGTGCTGCCGGTGCCCATGCTCAACATCCTCAACGGTGGCGAACACGCGGACAACAACGTGGACCTGCAGGAGTTCATGATCATGCCCATGGGCGCCACGACCTTCCCCGAAGGTCTGCGCATGGGCGTCGAAGTATTCCACGCCCTCAAGGGCGTGCTGCGCGAGCGCGGTCTGAATACTTCGGTCGGTGACGAGGGCGGCTTTGCCCCCAACCTGGGCTCCAATGAGGAGGCGGTACAACTGCTACTCGAAGCCACCGAGAAGCTCGGCCTGCAGCCCGGCAAGGACATCGTCATCGCCATCGACGCGGCCGCCTCCGAGTTCTTCAAGGAAGGCGCTTACACCATCGACGGCAAACCGCATACCTCCGACGAACTCGGCCAGTACTACGCGGGGCTGTGCGCCAAGTACCCGATCTTCTCCATCGAGGACGCCCTCGACCAGGACGACTGGCACGGCTGGATCGGCCTCAACAAGCGCATCGGCGATAGCGTGCAATTGGTCGGCGACGACCTCTTCGTGACCAACGTAGAGCGCCTGCAGATGGGCATCGACCAGAACGCCGCCAACTCAATCCTGATCAAGGTCAACCAGATCGGCACGCTCACGGAGACCCTTGAAACCATTGCTTTGGCCCATCGCAAGGGGCTTCGCTGCGTGATGAGCCACCGCTCAGGCGAGACCGAAGACACCACCATCGCCGACCTAGCAGTGGCCACCAACTGCGGCCAAATCAAGACCGGCGCCCCCTGCCGCTCCGACCGCGTGGCCAAGTACAACCGCCTCTTGCGCATCTCCGAAGAGCTTGGCGCCAGCGCCCGCTACGGACCGCGCGACCTAACTAGTGGAGTCGTTACCCCGTGAATTTCGAAGTGGTACTAAAACTCGGCCGCCTAATCGCCCGACCTATCCGATTCGTACTGGTCTGGTCTCCGGTATGGATTCCGTGTGTCTTGATCTGGCAGTTTAGTACCCGCGGGCTTCAGCCTTCCCAAGCGGAGCAGGCCAGGCTCGAGCAGGAGACACCTAGGGTGCTCGAACGCTACGAAGAAGAGCGCGCCGACTTCGAGGTCATGGCCGCCGAAGCGGAAGCTTGGACCGACCCGGTCTTTCGCGAACGTCGCCGCCGCCTGCGGGCCACGGCGCGCGAGGCGAACGCTCCCCTACCCGCTGAAGAAGAAGCGGACCAACAAGGCCGTTGAGCAAACTCAGCATCTGGCTGCTTGCCCTCGCCCTGGCGGGCACAGCCTTCGCTGAAGACCCGCCCGATGGTGGCGAAGGCGCCCTGCGCAACGACACCTTCCTGGTGACGGACAAGGCCGCCGAAGCGCAACTCGCGCGCGGCGACAGGGCGCTCTCCGCCGCCCGCGCACGCTCGGCCGGCATGCCCGCCGAAGCGCTCGACGCCTGGCGAGCCGCCATCGAAAACAGCAGCGCCAACGCCGCGGTCGCCGCCCTGGCCAGCGCCCCCACCGGCATCGATTGGCCCGACCCGAGCGATACCCTCGAGCGCCGTACGGAAGCCGTCAGTGTCGCGCTCTTGCGCCGCCTGAGCGCCCTCAGCCCCGGCGAGCGCGCCGCCTGGCACGGCCGCTTCGGCCCGCTCGCCAGCCAAGAACTGGCCGCCGCCCCCTTCCGCACCGCCGCACTAGCGCGCTTGGAACGGGTCTACCCCGGCACCCGCGCCGCCGCCGTCGCGGCCCTACGGCTCGCTGACGTAGCCCTCGAGAGCGGCAACCAGGCCCGCGCCGCCAGCTACCTCGGTCGCGCCGCGATCCACGGCGGCCTGGCCCCCAGCCTCGGCCAGCAATGGCAAGCCCACTTGGACAGCCGCCTCGGGCGCCTGCCGCAACCAGCTGCGGCTCCCGGCACTCCAACCAGCGCCCCCAAATGGCGCAGCGTGCGCTCCCAGCGCCTGGAGGCCCGCCAGGGCTCCGTGCTCCCCGGCCGGCGCCCCCCGCGTGGTGTTGGGCTCATGCCCGGAGCCAGCCTGGGCCCCGACGGCGACATCCTGATCCAAACCGCCCGGGCCCTGATCTGGCTCGACGCGGCTGCCCTGAGCACCGCGCGTGGGGGCAAAACCCAGCTATCCCCCTACGAGGACTGGCTGCAGCTGCCCGCTGAGCGCACCTTCGTGCCGCCGGCCGCCGGCGGCTGGCCCATGGTGCCCCTGCAATGGGGCTCCGAATTCGTGGTCGTGGTCGCTCGCGGCATCCCCGCCCGCTTGCGCGGAGACTTGACCATCCCCGCTCGCGGCAACCACCTGGTAGCCGCCACCCGCGGCGATCTGGGCCAGATCGAAGTGCGCTGGAGCCTCTCAGGCCCGGGCCTCCTGCGGCCTGGAATCCCGGTACGACTGGCCTCGGAAGTGCTCGGTCCGGGCATTTGGGAGTTCCAACCGGGCCCGGTGCATGTGGGCGACCTGCTGGTGGTCCTCGCCAGAGGCCTAGAGAGCGGAAATGAGCCAAAAGTCACCGAATCCGGGCCAGAAAGCGCCGGCTTGCTACGACTTGTGGCCCTCGACTGGCAAAGCGGCGAGCTGGTCTGGAGCATCGACCTAGCGCGCACCTCGGACCTATTCGGCTCCCAGGGCGAGGCCGTGGGCCTCGGAACCCAGACCCAGCAAGCCAGCATGCCCCTGGCCAGCGCCGGCAGCCACGTGCTGATCGGCACCCACGCGGGCGCTCTGGCCTGCGTCGATGCCAGCGATGGCCGCCTCGAGTGGCAATTCCGCAATCAGCGCCGGCGCCCGGACGAGAGCAGCTGGCCGGGCTCCCGAGCCCCGCTCCTGGATGGCCCCAGGGCCTGGTTCACCCCGGCGGATTCGGACTTTCTCTACGCCTTGCCCGCCGGCCCGGCCCCCCTTGAGGGCCCCTTTCTGCAGGCGCGCCCCCTGGCCCGCGGACAGCGCGAAGTGCTCGCCTCAGCCGGCCCCGGCGGCCTGGTTTTCCTGGGCCGCGACGGTCGCCACCGGGCCCTGCTGCGCCGGAATAGGAGCGGAATCGAGCAGGCCTGCCTGTATCTAGGCGCCGAGGAGCGCTTTCGAGGCGCGCCAGCCAGCACTGGTGGCCAATTACTGATCGCCACGGATCGCTCCTTCATGGCCTTCCGCGAGAGCGATCTGCTGCTGGAATCCAGCCTGCCCCTACTGGATCTGGGAGCAACTATCGGCGGTACCGTCGTGCCCATTCCGGGCGGCGCCGTAGTGGTCGGCGCGGACACCCTTTGGGTGCTCGCGTCACAGCCCTAATCGCGCCTAAAAACGGCCGCTCGGAACGTGCGAGTTCTGTAGCACTCGCCAGACGCATTAGAAGGCTTCCGTATATATGGCCCAGCCATGTAGGTCGGTCCCCTCAGGGGGTGTAGATTCGTGCCCGAGCGGTCGATTGCAGTGTGAGGTCTCGCCTCCCCATCGACCCGAAATCCCGGACACATCGATATACCAACATGCTGGAAGCTTCCCTCGAGCGCCTGACAGAAATGCACGCGCGCATGAAGACCGAACTTGGCCAGGTCATCGTCGGCCAAGACCAGGTCATCGAGCAGCTCCTCATGGCTGTGCTCACGCGCGGCCACTGCCTCCTGGTGGGCGTGCCTGGCCTGGCCAAGACGCTCATGATCTCGAGCCTGGCCAAGACCATGGAGCTCGACTTCAACCGCATTCAGTTCACGCCCGACCTGATGCCCTCGGACATCACCGGCACCGAGTTCCTGCACATCGACCCGGAGACCTCGGAGCGTTCCTTCCGCTTCATGGAAGGTCCCTTGTTCACCAACGTACTGCTGGCGGACGAGATCAACCGCACGCCGCCCAAGACTCAAGCTGCACTGCTTGAGGCCATGGTCGAGCGCCAGGTCACCAGCGGTGGCAAGACCCACGAGCTGCCCAACCCCTTCTTCGTGTTGGCCACTCAAAACCCGATCGAGCAAGAGGGCACCTATCCCCTGCCCGAAGCCCAGCTCGACCGCTTCATGTTCAAGGTGCAGGTGGGCTACCCCACCCAAGCCGAAGAGCGCGAGATCCTGCGCCGCACCACCGGCGGCGAGACTCAAAGCGTATCGAAGGTCGTTACCGGCGAAGAGCTCCTGGCCCTGCAAGCGACCGTGCGCGAACTGCCCGTGGCCGACGAGATCTACGATTACGCCCTGGCACTGACGCGCGGCACGCGCGTGCGCTCGGACACGCCGCTACCCTTTGTGACCGAGTTCGTCACCTGGGGCGCTGGCCCGCGCGCCGGTCAGTACCTAATCCTAGGCGCCAAGGCACACGCCGCCGTCCGCGGCCACAGCCATGTGTCCGCCGAAGACGTGCGCGCCGTCGCCCACCCGGTACTGCGTCACCGCATCGTGACCAACTTCGCCGCCCAAGCGGAGGGCATCACGTCGGACGTGATCATCGACCGCTTGCTGGAAACCGTAAAGCTCGGCGAAGGCGTCGGCGCTGGCCTCCCCGGCGTAACGTCGAATTAGCGCATTCATGCCCGCACGTACCGGCGTAATCGACCCCGAGGTCCTGGACAGGCTAAACGGCTTGTCCTTGGTGGCACGCAAGGTGGTGGAAGGCTACATGGCCGGCCACCACACCTCGCCCCACCGCGGTAGCTCCGTGGAGTTCCGTCAGCACCGGCCGTACACGCCGGGCGATGAGCTGCGCAGCATCGACTGGAAGGTCTTCGCGCGCTCCGACCGCCTGGTGGTCAAGGAGTACGTGGAGGAGACGCACCTCTCCCTGACCCTGATGCTCGACGCATCCGAGTCCATGGCCTACGGGTCGATCGAGGGTGAGCACGGCATCCGCACCAAGTTCGACTACGCGCGCTGGTGCGCTGCAGCCCTCGCGCACCTGACCCTCGGTCAGCGCGACACGGCGGGCCTGGTGATCTTCGACGAGAAGGAACGCGTCAAGGTCCCGCCGGCCAACGGTGCTCCCCAAGAGGCCGCGATCCTGCAAGCCCTGTCGGAGGCGCGGCCCACCGGCCTCACCGCCGTGGGCGACGTGCTCGGCTGGCTCGGTAGCCGCCTAGCACACCGCGGCCTGACCGCGATCTTCTCGGACTTCTTCGACGACCTCACGACCATCCGGCGCGGCCTCGAACAACTGGTGCACGGCGGTCATGAACCGATCCTGTTCCAGGTGCTCGACCCCGCCGAATTGAACTTCGATTTCAACGCACTGCTCAGGCTCGACGGGCTCGAAGGCACCGGCATTCATAAGATCGACCCCAAGGCCATCCGCGAGGCATACCGCGCGGAGATCCAGGCCCACAACGAGCAGCTGGCAAAGGCCGCTCGACACCTCTCACTCGACTACGTGGTGATGACCACGGACGAGCCCCTCGACGCAGTCATTGCTGCGTACCTGGCCCGGCGTACCGCGCGGGCCCGTGGAGGCAGCCGCTGATGGAGAACCCCCAGCATGCTTGAAGGCTTCGTCCACCCGGCCTTCGCGGGACTCACGGCCCTGGCCGCAGTCCCGCTGATCATCCACCTGCTCAACCGCCAGCGCCACCGGCCTGTGCAGTGGGCAGCCATGCGTTTCGTTCTGGCCGCCTACAAGAAGACGCGCCGCCGCGTGCAGCTGGAGAACCTGCTGCTGTTGCTGCTGCGCATGGGGGCCGTGGCGCTCTTGGCCCTGGCCATCGCGCGTCCCTTCGCCGCCGGCGACGGCGCCTTGGGCAAGCTTACCGAGGCGCGCCGCGACCTCATCCTGGTGCTGGATGGCTCCGCCTCCACCGGTTACACCCAGGGCATCGAGACCGTCTTCGAGCGCATCGTGAAGCGCGCCACCGAACTGGTGGAAGAGCTCGAGGGTGACGGCGCCAACCGCGTCTACGTGATCCTCGCCGGCGACCGTCCGCGACTCCTATCCTGGCCTAGCCCGGAGAAGGCGGCCAGCGTCCTAGGCACCTTGAGCGCGCCCCTCGACGAGGGGATGGACCTAGCCGCGGCCCTCGCTGAAGTACGCCGCCTCGCGGAAGACGAAGCCGCCGGCGCCGTGCGCAGCAGCCTCGATGTGCGCCTGCTAACCGACCTGCAACGCAACGCCTTCCTCAACGCTGCGGGAGCCCTCGACGCGCAGCAGACAACGAGCGCGGACGAGCTCAGCGCCGCGGGCCTGATCGATCAACTGGATGCCCTGCAAGCCATGGACATCCAAGTGCAGGTGGAGGACCTAGGCCCCGGCGTCTTGAACCCCGCCAACCTAGGCATCGTGGATGTGGCCCTGGTAGGCGACGCCATGGACAACGGTCCCCTGCAGGTCAATGTCACGGTCGCTAACTACGGCACCTCGCGCGCCAATGCGGTGCGCGTCGGCTTCAGCCTCGATGGCAATCGTTACCCCAGTCGGCGCGTGGACGTGCCCGCACAAGGTACCGGTGAAGCCGTCTTCCACTTGCCCAGCGGCTTGCAAGGAGCGCAGGCCCTGGAAGCCACCCTCGAGGGCGACCGCTTGACCGCGGACGACACGCGCGCCTCGGTGCTGCTGCTACCGGACCCCGTACGCGTTTTGCTGGTGAACGGCACCCCCAGCGATCGCTTCGAAGACGACGCTGTGGGCTTCCTTGAGATCGCCTTGGCGGCACCCGAGTTCGGCGCTGCGGAGGACACGCACCTGACCAAGGTCAGCCCCTTCGACGTACGCGTGGTAACGCCCTCAGCCCTGGTATCCGGTGAGGTCCTGCTCGCCGAGCAGGACGTGATCTGGTTGGCCAACACACCGCCCCTGGCGCAGAGCGTCCTCACCGCCCTCGAAGAGCGCGTGGCCGCAGGCGCCTCGCTGATCATCTCTATGGGCGATCGCGTGGGCGACGCCGGCAGAGATGGCCGCGGACTATTCCGCGCCGACGGCACGGGCTTATTGCCCGCCGAACTAGGCCGCCGTGTCGCCGCACAGAGTCGCGAGAGCTTCTTCCAGGTGGGCGAATTCGACGGCATGCACCCCGCTCTGCAGTTCTACAACGATGAAGCCCTGCAGCGCCTGCTGACGCAAGTGCCCTTCCACGAGTTCGTCCTGGCACGACCTCTGACCGGCTCCCGCGTACTGGCGAGCCTCAATGACAGCGCCTCCAGCCCGCTGCTGATCGAGCGCCACTTCGCCGCTGGCAAGGTGCTCGTCTGGACCTCGACCATGCACCCGGATTGGACGCCCTTCCCCGCCCTGGGCAAGACCTTCATTCCCTTCGTCTTGGAGCTCGTGCGCTACGCGGGTGGCGCCAAGGTGCTTGACCGTGACATTGCGCCGGGCGCTCCCCTGCGCATTGAGCTAGCCGACTTCCCGCGCTCACCGTCCCTGGTCAGGCCCGACGAGACCCGACGCGGCCTCGACGGCGCGCCCGAAAGCACCCCCGCAGGCGCGTGGCTCTTGCCGCCCCTCGGCGAGGGCGACACGCGCCGCGCGGGCCTCTACAAAATCAGCGTGGAGTCCGGTGCCGAGCACCCCTTCGCAGTGCAACTGGATCCCGCCGAAGGCAACCTCGAACGCATGGGCCAAGCCGAGCTCGCCGGCTTGCATCCGGCCCTGATCCCATTCCGCCCCGCCGACGCTGGCGATGACTCCGGCTCCCCCGCCGGCCGCGGCGAAATTTGGCGCTGGCTGGCCATGCTCTGCCTGGCTGCCCTGGTGACCGAATCACTCTTCGGCGCCTGGCTTGGTCGCAAGCGGAGGTCCGCATGATGCTCGGCCTACTATCAGCAATGACTTCCTTGCAGGCACCCATGGCTTGGATCCAAGACTCCACCGCCCTGCGTATCGCCGCCGATGCCACCCGCGAGAGCTGGCGCTTCCTGGAAGCGCCGAAGCTTTGGATCGTGGTCATGTTGGTGCTGCCGATCACGGCCCTGGTGGCCTACCTGGCCTACCGGCGCGAGCCCCTCAGTCGCGGCCGGCGCTGGAGCCTCTCCAGCCTGCGCTTCCTGAGCCTCTTGGTCTTGCTCTTCGTGCTGGCGCGCCCCGTGCGCGTGCAGTCGCAGGAGCGCGTGGAAGGTGCCGAGGTGATGGTGCTGCTGGATAGCTCCGCCAGCATGAGTCGCAAGGACGCCTACCGCGGCAACGACGAAGCGCGCGCCGCCCTGCAGCTACTCAGCGGTCAAGACCCAGCCGACCAGAGCCGCATGGACCTGGCACTGACCGTGCTGGAGAAGCGCCTGCTGCCCTTGCTCGAAAGCAAGGCTTACACCCCGCGCATCTTCCGCTTCGACGATTCCCTTACGCCCCTACCGGACCTGGAAGATGTCAGCGCCCGCGGCCACGGCACGCACCTGGGCGACGGCCTAGCCCAGGGCCTCGCGTCCCAACGCGCGCGGCACCTGACCCACGTGGTGGTGATCAGCGACGGACGTTCGAACGGCGGCACCCCCGCTCTGGATGCCGGCGCCGCCGCGCGCGCCGCCGGAGTCCCCGTACACACCATCGTGATCGGCGACACGCGCCCGGAACACAACGCGGTGCTCGAGCTATTGGACGCCCCTAGCAGTGTGCTCGAAGGCGATGAAGTCACGGTGATCGTACGCGTAACCGGACGCGGCATCACGAACCGCCCGCAGGCGCGCGTGGTGCTCGAAGAGTTGGACCCCAGCGGCCAAGCTCGGCCCCTGGCCGAGGAGTACGTGGAACTGCAAGCCGACGGCGAGCGCGTGGTGCTCGTCGCGCCTTCGGACCTAAACGCCTCCACCAACGAGAACGGTGAGCGCCGCTTCCGCGTGTCCGTGGAGGCGCTTCCGGAAGAGCACATGCTCGACGACAACAGCGTCAGCCTGCGCGTCACGGTCACTCCCGAGCGCATTCGCGTGCTCTACATCGACGGCTATCCGCGCTACGAGTATCGCCAGCTGCACTACATGCTGAAGCGCGCCGACGAGCGCATCGCAGCGCAGATGTTCCTGATGTCGGCCACCCCGGACTTCCCCCAGGAAGTCACCCAAGGCCTGACACCTCTGAAGCGTGTGCCCACGGGCCGGCGCGAGCTGCTCGACAACTACGACGTGATCCTGTTGGGCGATGTGGACCCCTATCAGATCTCCGAGGACCCGGCCCAGGGCGAAGAGTTCGTGGCCAGCCTGTTCGAGTTCGTGGAACGCGGCGGCGGCCTCGGCATCATCGCCGGCGAGTACGACAACCCGGGCAAGCTAGCCGGTACGGAGTTCGCCAAGCTGCTGCCCGTGCGCCTGGACCCCACCGGCGCCCTGGCCTTCGACGTACCCACCGACGAAGCCACCTGGCCGCGCCTGGAGAATCCCGCCGCGCCCCACGAGATCATGCGCTTGCATCCCGACCTGGATGTGAACCGGCGCCTGTGGGAAGAGCGCGGTGGCCTGCAGGGCTTCCTCTGGTACTTCCCCACCCTGGGCGCCAAGCCCGGTGCACAGGTGCTCATGCGGCACCCCACGGCTTCGCTCTCGGGTGCCGAAGAGCGCGACCCCCTACTGGTGCTCGGCTACTACCCCGCCGGCCGCACCATGTTCCTCGCACACGACGAGACCTTCCGCTGGAAGTACCGTTTCGAGGAGCGCTATCACCAGCGCTTCTGGCGCAACGCGATCCGCTGGTTGGCCCTCGGCCGACTCAAGAGCGGCGACCGGCGCTACTCCCTCGAGCCCCTGCGGCGCACCTCCACCCTGGACGAACAGGTCACCTTGGAGGCACGCATCCTGGACGAGGACTATCAGCCCAGCCCGGACCCTACCCAGGAAGCCTGGTTGGAGCCCGATGGCGGCGAGCGCGAACCGGTGGAACTCCTGGCGGTGGAAGGCCGGCCGGGACTCTTCCGTGCCTCCTTCCAAGCCAGTAGGCCAGGCAGCTACCGCGCCTGGATCGAGGCCGGCGGCAAGCGCTTGACCACCACCGAGTACGAAGTGGTCTTGCCGAGCGCCGAGAACGCCGACCCGACCCCGGATCCCGAGAGCATGGCCGCCCTGGCCAGCCTGACCGGCGGCATCGCCGTCAGCGCCACGGACCTCACGGCTCTCGAAGAAGCCCTGCCCGGGGGCGAGGAACGCCGCGAACCGCTGACTTCCTCCTTGGAGGACGCCTGGGACCATTGGGGCGTGCTGTTGCTCGCTCTGGGCATTCTGTCCATCGAATGGATCCTCCGGAAGCGCTACGAGCTGGTCTAGCACCCCATAATTCATGCGCATCGCCCGCCTCCTAACCCCTTTGACCCTCGGTCTGCTCTGCGCTAGCGCACGGGCGGTGGCAGCGCCTGTTACGCCCCAGGAGTTCCAGGCGGAGGAGGTCTTAGCCTTTCAGATCTACGACACCCAGGCTGCTCGTGCGATCCAGGAGGAAGCGCTTGAGCACTTCGAGGCGGGCCGCCTGCGCGAAGGCCTGGCACAGCTGCAGCTCCTGATCGAGAGTCACCGCGGCGCCGTGCTCGCGGCCGAGCACCCGCGCGCCGAGGGCGCGCCGCGCAAGTCCGTGGGCAAGGTGCACGCCGGAGCCAGCTACTGGGCCTACAGCCAACTCTTCGATGTGACCGAAGAGGCCGCCGAGCTCTACCGCGAACGCTACGAAGGCCGCGCACAGAAAGCGCTCGAGCACGCCATCGCCCGCGGCGATGTGGCCGAGCTCGTCTCCCTCTCCACGCGCTGGCCTCTGACACGCGCCGCCGAGCGCGCTTGGTGGGCTATCGGCGACCTGGAGACCGAATCCAGTCGCCCCGAAGAAGGACGCGTGGCCTGGAGTCGCGCCGTGGCCTTGGCCCTCGGCAATCCCAAGGCCGCACCGCGCGATGCGGGCGCTTGGATCGAAGCCCTGGCCTCCATTGAAGCGAGTGCCCCAGGCAGCGCGCGCTTGCCCGGCATCCAAACCCGCATCCGTCTGGTGCTCGAGCAACTGAGCACGATCGATGAGGCCCCCAAGCCCGACCCGAGCGACCCGAGCGACACGAGCGCAGTCAGCAAGTGGGCCACGGCCCTAGGCGGCGCCGACGATCTGGGCCGCCCCTTCTCGGATCAGACCGAGTCATGGCCGCGGGGCTTCGAATTGCCCCTGCACCCTTTCCGCTCGGGGAACTACGCGCTCTATCCCGCACGCAGCGGCGACACGGTGTTCATCAACACCTCGCGCCAAGTGCTGGCCGTGGAAGCCTTCACCGGAGATGAAATCTGGGGCAGCTCCCCACGCGATCTGGGCTGGGAGACGAGGGCCTCCGTGAACTCAGAGTTCACCCGCGGCATCGACACCAAGTCCAACCTGCAAGCCCCCGCAGCGACACTCGACACCGTGGTCGCCGCCCTGCAGGTGCCCTTCCTGTTCATGTCCTCGGACAGCTTCAAGGATCTGGAGATCATCACCCCCATCCCGGAGCGCCGCTTGATGGCGTTCGATGCGAAGACAGGTGATGTGCTCTGGGCCAACATGCCGCCCGAGGACTGGGATGGCGAGAGCGGCGACTACGCTGCGCGCGTGAACGTGGTGGGCCCGCCGGTGATCATCGGCAATCGCGTACTGGTGCCGACCGCGCGCATGCGCGGCCGCATCGAATTCCACGTGGGCTGCTTCGACCTCGATACGGGCGCCACGCTCTGGTACACGCCACTGATTACCGGTCAGCGCGAGCTCAACATGTTCGGCCGCGAAGAGGTCGAGTTCTGCGCACCGCCGGTGGTGATCGCGGGCGATCGCGTGGTGGTCCAAACCCAGCTGGGCACGGTGGCCTGCCTGGACCTCTTCACGGGCAACGTGCTCTGGCAGAGCCTCTACCCGCAGCTATCGATCACCGAGCCCAACTACTACCGCTCGGGCAGCATGGCCAGCGTCTGGCGCAACGCGCCCCCGGCCGTTACCGAACACACGGTGGTATCCACTCCGGTGGACTCGCGCTACCTGATGGGCTTCGACCTGGAGTCCGGATCGGTGCTCTGGCAGCTGGACTACAGCGGCCTGAGCGACGCCATGAACGCCGGCCGCTCGCGCAATCCTCTGCAATATCTGATCGGCGCCGACGAGGAGCACGTAATCCTGGCCGGTCGGCGCGTCGCGAGCTTCCGCACAGCTACCGGCAGCTTGACCAACGCGCCGCCGACCATGCTGCACTGGAGCTGGCCCGCCGATGAACCCTTGTCTTCCAACCAGCCCCGAGCGGTGATGGACGAGGAGCGCATTTTCGTCCCGCGCGAGTCGACCCTGGTGGCCGTAGATCGCGCTACCGGACGACTGGAAACTGAGTTCGATTGGGAAGGCCACCGCGGCAACCTGATGCTCTCGGATGGACAGCTCTTCTCCCTCGGCCCGCGCCAGCTGTGGGGCTTCTTCGAGTGGGACGCCATGCTTACGCGGGCCAAGGCCAAGCTGGCAAAAGCCCCCACCGATGAGCGCACCATGGTGAGCTACGCGCGCCTGCTCATGCAGCGCGGTGTCTCCGCCAGACGCAATGGCGGCAGCAATGAATTGCTCGCCTCCCTACGCTCCCTGAGGCAATCGCGCCAGGTGCTGGACACCTTCCTGGACGGCGCCAAACCCAGCTCCGAGGTTCAGAAGACGATCTACTCGGTGCTGCATGAACAAGCCACCAGCCAGCGCCTAGGCGCCGACGGCCGCGCGGCCCTGGGCTCCCTCAAGGAGGCGCTCACCCTGGCCACCACCTCGCGTCAACGCCTGGACACTCTGATGGTGACCCAAGCTCTACTTCGCGATCGCGACGAACCCCGCCGGCGTTTGGTGCTGACTCAATTGGTGGACGACTTCGCCGCCATCGAGACCGTCTTCCAAATACTCGACCAAGGCTGGGTAGCTGGCGACGGCTCCTGGAAGGGCCGCCTCGAGCCGGCCGCGGTTTCCTTGGCCCAGGACAAGGACATCCCCATGACCCTGATGCCCATCGGGCTATGGGGTCTGATCGAACGTGCGGAGAGCCGCGGCATGGATCGTTCGGCTAGCGCCAAGGCCGCAACCTTCGCGGACCTGCACCGCATTCTGGCCGACTACCCGGACGAACCCTTCCGCGGCGACCTAGCCCTGACCTGGGCCTCCGAGCGCATCGGCGAGCACCTAACGGCGGGCAACGGCCTGGGCTACGAGCGCTTCTCCAAGGAGTCGGAGGAACTGCTAGCGGTCGCCACCCGCGATGCCGACCTGGACGCCCTGGCTCAAGTCACCGAGCTCTACCCCCACTCACCCGCGGCCGCGCGCGCCAACGACACGCGCATCGAGATCTGCCTCGAGCGCGGCGACACCGCTCTGGTGGCGAGCATCGTGCTCGGCGAGCTAGGCGACGATTGGACCACCGACAAGGCGACCACGCGCCAGGTGAGCAACCTGGTTCGCCTGGCGGAAGTGGTCGGCGAGAGCGGCAACCTCGAGTTGCGTGCGGGCTTGGCGCAGCGCCTGGCGGAGTACCACGGCCAACTGCGCGTGGACTCCCTGACCCTCGGCCAGCGCAGCGTCAAGCAGCTGGCTCAGACCTGGCAGGACGAACGCCACGCGATCGAGCTCAGTCCCCCGCCCGTGGTCTTCGGGCCCAACCCGCTATACACGGAGAGCCTCAAGGAGGGCTTGGAGTTCCTCGGCCACGTGCGCCCGCGGGATGACTCGCAGCGCACCTTCTCAATCTTCGTCGGGCGTCGTCAGCACAGCATCAGTCAGCACCTCTACGCCTTCCACAAGGACTCGAGCGAACCGATCTGGTCCGTCCGTAGCCTCGGCGCGGCCTACACAGGCCCCTATCCCCAACACATCCGGCCCAGCAATGGACTGGTACACGTGGCCGGCGTTGAGCGTCTGGCTACCTTGGATGCCACCGATGGCCGGGAGCTTTGGCGCTGGTCCTTGGATGGCAGCAGCAATATCAAACACATCCACACCAGTGGCGGCGTGGTCATCGCGGTCATCGAGCGCCCCAGGTCCCAGAACCGCACGGCTCGCACCATGGTGGCTTTGGATGCTGTTACGGGAGCGGAGCTCTGGCGCCTGGGCGGTATCGATGGATCCTTCAACCAGCGTCCTGTCGTCGGTGATGGCTACGTGGTGTTGCTGCCGCGCAACCAAGGCTCCGCCGAGACCGTCGACCTCTACACAGGTTGCCGCGTCTCGCGTTTCAACGTAGGGCGCATCCACACCTTCGACGCGCGCGCGGCCTGGATCGAAGAGGGTCAGTTGATCCTGCCCAGCTTCATCCGCGCACCGCGCCAACAGGAAAACCGCGTCCAGGGCTTCGAGCTCAGCACCGGCGAAGTCGCCTGGCAAGCAGAGATTCCCGCGGGCTACGAGATCCACCGCGTACTGCACCACGCCGGCAAGACGCTGCTACAGCTCAACTCGGAGACCGAGGACGACGAGACGGCGCCCTCCCTCTTCCGCTTGAACGTGCGCCTGGGATCCTTGGATCAGAATCCCTTAGCGGAACTGTCCGCCGGCGCCGAATTCATCGGACTGGCTCGCTACGACGCCGCCGAATTGCAAAGCCCGGTGCTACTCGCCTTCGTGCGCGGCGCCAGTGGCGGTGATCGGCTGCAGGCTGTCGACGTGCGTTTCGGCCGGCGCTGGAACGTGCCCTTGCCTGAGGGCTTTCGCGCTACCTACGCCACGGACCTCCCCCATCCGGTCAGTTCCGAAAGCACCCTAGCCCTAGCCCTCTCGGGCGAGCCCAAGCCGCGCGGCTCCCGCAGCCAAATCGGCGTGCTGTTCTTCGACCGCAAGACCGGCCAGACCACCGGCAAGTGGATGATCCCAACCGAATTCGTGCGACTGGGCGATCTCCAGCTGCATGGCCTCCATACGACTCTCCTCGTGAGCGGACTGCACAAGACGGAGCTCCTCAAATGATCAAGACCCGAAGCCCTAAATTGGCCGTTAGCCTGGCCCTTGGCGCGCTGCTCTTGTGCGCGCCGCTGCAGGCCCAACGCACACCTTCCTTGGATGAGCAACGTCCCCTGGTGGAGATCACCAAGGAACAGGAAGAGGCCGTCAAGCGTGGCCTGCGCTGGCTCGCCGACCACCAACAGGAGAACGGATCCTGGTTGGCCGACGTGGGCTACAAGCTCAACGATAACTACCGCTGGACCGCCCAGGACAAGCCCCACGTGGGCGTGACAGCCTTGGCGGGCATGGCCTTCCTGGCCGGCGGCCACCTACCGGGCCGTGGCGAGTACGCCAAGACCGTGGATCGCTGCCTGGATTTCGTGCTCTCCTGCGTGAACGACGACGGCTACATCACCTTCGCCGGCACGCGCATGTACAGCCATGCCTTCGCCACCCTCTTCCTGGCGGAGATCTACGGCATGACCCACCGCGAGGACGTGCGCGAGCGCCTGCAACGCGCCGTGGACTTCATCGTCAAGAGCCAGAACGACCAAGGCGGCTGGCGCTACGTGCCTTTGGCGCGGGCCTCCGACATGTCCATCGTGGTCTGCCAAGTATTGGCCCTGCGCGCCGCGCGCAACATCGGCATTCGCGTCTCGAAGACCACCATCGACCGCGCCATCGAGTACGTGGTCGACTCCGCAGTGACCGAGGGCAGCCAGCGCAGCATGCGCGGCTATCGCTCGGACACGATCGGCACCTTTCACTACCAGCGGGACGACAAGTCACGCTCCAACTTCGCCCTGACCGCAGCGGGCGTCACGGCCTTGCACGGTCTGGGCGTGTACTCCTCGGAGCTGATCGAGGCCGGCGTGCGCTCGCTCCAGCAAGGGGTAGACCGCTTCAACCAGACCCGCGGTAACCAGGGGCACTACTTCTTCTGGTACGGCCACTACTACGGTGTGCAAGCCATGTACACCGTCGGCGGGCACCACTGGCAGCGCTACTTCACCTCCCTGCGTAGCTTCCTGTTGAAGCTCCAGAAGTCCGATGGATCCTGGCCCAATCGCGAGGGTCCCGGCGTGGCCTTCGGCACAGCCATGGGCTGCCTAATCCTCGAGATTCCGTACAGCTACCTGCCCATTTTTCAGCGCTAAATGTCGTCCCCCTCCACACCCCGCATCGACGCCCTCCTCGGCCGCCTGCGCGGCGCCCTGCGCCGCCAGGTCTGGTTGCATGGCATGGGTACCGTGATCGCCGCGGGATTTGGCTGGTTACTGTTCACCTTCCTGGCGGACCGCTTCCTGCACGTGCCCGCGCCCGTGCGCATGGTGCACTCAGCCCTCACGATCGGCCTGCCCGTGTTCTTCCTGTGGCGCGAATTTGCGCGCCCCATGGGTCACATCCCCGATCGCCGTGGCTTGGCAGTGCTTGCCGGCCGCGCCGCACCCGAAGCGCGCGACCTGATCGTCAGCGCTGTGCAGTTGGCACCCAAGCAAGGCCAGCGCGCCGGCAGCGGCTCGGATGAACTGGTCGAACGCGTAGTGAACGAGGCCGAGCAGGCGGCACAGGCGGTGGATTTGGGTAGCGTACTAGCTCCCAAGGGCCCGCGCCGGCGTGCCTGGCTCGGCGCCTGCGCCGTGGTCACCTGCGGCCTAGCCCTCGGCGCCCAGCCCGCCATGACGCGCATTTTCATTGCGCGCGCGCTCGGCTCCAACATGTCTTGGCCTCGGCGCACGAACCTCACGGTGGAGATCCCCCTGGCCGGTGATCGCGCCCAGGTAGAGGTGCGAGGCGACGAAATTTTCGTGCGCGTCGCGCGCGGTAGCGACGTACCCGTGCTCGTTCGCGCCGAAGGTGTGGTGCCCTCCGAAGTGGTGCTGCGTTTCAGCGATGGCTACGAGAGCGTGCTCTCCTCGGGCGGCTCGACCAAGTTCCACGACTCCCTGCGCGCGGTGCAAGAAAACCTCTCCTTCACCGTCATCGGCGGAGATGACACGGACGGTGTGCCCATCGTGCACCTGCAGGTCTTGCAGCCGCCGGAGGTCATCGACCTGGCCTTCGACATCACGCCCCCGGCCTACACCGGCTTGCCCCATGAAGTGGTCTTCCGTACGGAAGCGGTGGTGCTCGAAGGATCCAACGTGCGCGTACACGTGCGACCCGATCCCGCGGACAGCCACGGCGAGGCCCTGCTCTTCCCCGCGGACGAGCGCCTACCCATGGTGGCCATGCCATTCCCCATAAACCCGGACACCGCCCAGGAGTTCGGCTCTACGGACGAGCTCGAAGCGGCCGGTCTATCCTTCGAGTTGGTGGCCACCAACTCCCTGCGCTTCAGCCTCGATCTGTTGGACGAGGGCGGCTTGCCCAATCCCGATCCGGGTCTGTTTAGCATTCAGGTCAATCCCGATCGCAAACCCGAGCTAACCCTGATTGCCCCCGCCCGGGCCGAAATGGATGTGGTCCTCGGTGGCACCGTCCCCCTGTGGCTGCGACTGGGCGACGACTTCGGCCTGGCCAACGCCAGTTGGGATGTGCGCTCCCCGCAGGATCCCGAAAGCCAGATAAATGGCGGCGAGCTCGCGCTCCAAGACATGCCCGCAGCAGCACCCGGCCAAGGCAACCAGCGCCTGCGTGACGAGCGCATGGCCGGCACCCTGCTGGAGGTGTCGGAGCTCGACCCCGAAACGCCCCTGACCGAAGGCCGCGTGCTGATCCTGCAGGCCGGGGCCATGGACAAGCGCGAGCCCATTGCCAACACAGCCCATTCCGCACCCGTGCGACTGCGGGTTGTCAGCGGCGACGAGTTCCAACGCCGGCTCAAGGAAAACCTTGCCCGCGCCGGGGAGCGCGCCACTGCGCTTACCAAGCTGGCCGACGACCTGGTCAAGCAGCTGGACGCACTTACCCAGTCCTACGACGAAACGGATACAGCAGACACTGAAGCGACCGAGAGCGACTTCGGCGACGCGGAGCAGCTGGGCTACAGCGCGCGCCGCCTAGGCGGCGACACCCACGTGCTCGCACGAGACCTTGCCAGCCTGACTGAAGGCCTGATCTACAGCCGCCTCGACCCGCGCAGTGGTGCGCTCCTGCAGGCCCTGGTGGATCCCTCCCGGCATTCTGCAGAGCGCGTATTCCAGCCGAGTTCCTGGCTGGCGATCACCGACGACTACGCCGAAGGCCGTCTGGGCCAAGCAGACCTAGCCGGCGACCTAGTGTCCCTGGTAGGCCTCTCTCTGGTGGTCTCCGAGCGCCACGTGCCCCAGGTGACTGAGGCTCTCTTGGAAGCTAGTACCAGTGGCACCCAGCCGGAAGAGCGGCAAGCGGCCGCCAAAGCCCTCGTCGCCGCCCGCCTGGCGCAAGCCGACCTCGAGGCCTTGCTGACCAACCTTGGCGAGTGGGACAACTTCCAGTCGGTGCTCAACCTGGTCCGCGACATTCTCAACCGCCAGACCAACTTGAACCAACGCTCACGTTCGTACGCAGAGGATAACTAATGCAGCTACGCCCCATCCACATGCTTCTGGGTCTCGCCGTCCTGCTCGGCCTCTCCACCCCAGCCCGGGCCGCGGCCTCGGTGCAAGACGACGGTGCCGGCATCACGCGCGCAGAAGCTGCTCTAGCTGAGGAGCAGGCACTCATCGCGCGCCAACTGCGCCGCGTACGCGAGGTGATGAAATCCCTGGCAGACATCCGTGAAAAGGAAGGCCGCATACACGCGGCCAAGCTGCTGCGGGATGCCCTCGAAGAGCTAGACCGCCGCGACCTGCAGGACGGAGGTACGACCCTAGAGGAACTGATGGACGCCTCGCGAGATGATCTCCGCGGCGGGCGCAGCATGGCTGCCCTCGAGCCCCAGGAACAAACCCTGCGCCGTGTGGTACGTCTGATGAACGTACTCCTCGACCGCAAGAACCTGGACGACTTGGACGAGAGCCTCAAGTCACTCAAGGAGATCAAGGCCCAGCTACAAGCCCTCAAAGACGAGGAGCGCAGCATCATCGAGGACACCGAAGAGCTGCGTGAGGACTCCAAGAACGACGCGCAGAAGGATCTCGAGTCCGCCCTGGAAAGCGCCCTACAGGAGCAGCGCAAACTGCTGGCCGATGCAGAGAAGCAGGCGCGCAGTTCAGGCCTCTTCGACCTGGAACAACTCAAGAACCAGCTGGACGCCTTGGTCTCCGATCAAGAGCTTGGCTCCAAGACCTTCTCGGCTTGGTCGCCGAAGAGCACCCAGGAGCTCGAGGTAGCCCGCCCCGACCTGACCCAAGCACGCGCCTCGGAAGCGGAAGCGAAACGCCTGCGCGACGCGGCCGAAACCCTGCGCGAAGCCGCAGAGGAAGCGCGCGCCATGCAAGGCAGCGCCGCCCCCGATGAAGCCGCCGACGCCCTCTCCAAGGCCGCCTCCCGCGAGCAACGCAACGCCCAGGTGGCGCCCGACGAGAGTGCCAAGGAAGCTGCTAGGCAGGCGGCTGACGCACTCACCGAGAGCGCCAAGGAAATGGCTGCCGCCAGCGACCAGAGCAGCCGCGAGAGCGCTGCTCAAAACGCCGAAGCCCGCGCCAGCGAACTCGAAGCAGCCGCCGCCGAAGCCGCTGCGCGCGCCGCCGCTGCGCGTGCCGCCGCGAAGGAAACAATCGACCCCATCGCTGGTACGCCCTCCATGTCCGGCGCCGCCGCAGAGCGCGTGCAGGAAGCCCTGGACGCAGCCCAAGCCCAAAGCGGCGAGGAGGGCGCGCGCCAATCCACCGAGGAGGCCCTGCGCAAGCTCGACGAAGCCACGGATGCCGAGGCACGACTCTCCCAGGCCCTTGAAGCGAGCCAAGCCGAAGGAGCCAAGCGCGCGCAAGCCATCGCCGAAGGCCTCGAGCGCGCCGGTGAAGCTGGCCAAAGCCCCGCCGCCAAGAAGGCTGGTGAAGCTCTTGAGCAAGCCGCCGAGGCAATGGCCGAGGCTGAGAAGGCCGCCCGAAACCTGGATGCGAAGGACGCCGCAGAACAGGCCCAAGCCGCGTCGGAAGCCCTAGCCAAAGCGCAAGCCGCCATGGAGCAAGCCATGGCCGAGCAGCAGGCCAGCGCAAGCTCCGACGCCGCGAGCGAACGCAAGGCCACGGCCGAAGCGCAAGCCGCTCTCGCCGAGCAAGTCGCCGCGGCCCAGTCCCAGGCGAGCCAGGGCAGCATGTCGCCCGAGGCACAAGCGGGTGTGGAGCAGGCCATGCAAAAAGCACAAGAGGCTATGGAGAAGGCCGCCGAGCAACTGCAGAGCCCCGGCGAGAGCCGCGCCGCCAGCAAATCCCAGAGCGAAGCCATCGAAGCTCTGGACGAGGCCCTGGACCAAGCCCAAGCCGGCGTCGAACCCCAGGGCCAAGCCGGTGAGGACAAGGCGCAAGAGTTGGCCGAGCGCCAGCGCAAGGTGGAAGAGGAGCTGCTCGACCTCGCCCGTCGCAACGCCGAACGCGAAGGCGCACTCTCCGACGCCGACATCAAGTCCGCCGCCGAGTCCGCCTCCGAAGCCGCCGAGTCCCTGGAGCAAGCTGGCGGATCGCCGCCGCCTCAATCCCAGGAAGAGAACGACCCGAAGAAGGACCTGTCGGAAGCCGTCGAGGAAGAGCGCGAGACCGAGCGCAAGATCGACGAGGCACTGGCCGAGCTGGAAGAAGAGGAGCAGCAGTACCAGGAGTTGCGCCAGGAGGAACTGCTCTTCCAAATCGCCGAAGAGGTGGAGGCCATGCTCGTCCCCCATCGCGAACAGATGGCCGCTACTTCCGAGCTCGACGCCAGCCGCGAAGGCACGCGCGTGACGCGCGCCCTGCGCGTGCGTCTGCGCGGCATCGCCCGTGAAGAAGAAGCGATCCTCGCCCGCGCCACCAAGGTGGCCGACGCCCTCGAAGGCGAAGGCGTGATCGTGTTCCACGAGATCGTGCGCAATGTGGAAGCCGACCTGGTGCGCATCGTGCGCAGCCTGGGCGAGAGCTACAGCTCCGGCGACCGCGTGCAAGCCTTGCAGGAGGACGTGCTCACCAGCCTCGAATGGCTCGAGGCGGCCCTGCGTCAAGAGCTGGAAGACCGCGAGCAACAGGAGTCCGAGCCGCCCCCGCCGTCGGAGGGTGAGCCCCAGGAACCGCCCCTGGTTCCGGACGTGGCCGAGCTCAAGCTCCTGCGCCAACTCGAGACCGAAGTGCTCGCCCGCATCCAGCAATTCGTGGACCTACACCCCGAATTGCGAGATCCCGAGATTCAGCCCAACCCGCTGGTCCTGGAGGACATCTCACGTCTCGCTTACAGACATCGTCGCGTAGCCGAGCTATTTAGCATGTTTCGGGAACGCCTAGGCATCCCCAGTGCGGAAGACGCACCGGACTGATGCCCCTAAGGATTACTCTGTCGCTTATCTTCGGAACCCTCAGCAGTCGATCTGCCAACTGATGCAGACCCAAGGAAACCAACCTATGACTCAGCCGAAATCTCACCTCGCCAGGACCATCACCGTCCTAGCCGCCAGCGCCTTGCTAATCCAAGCCGCGGTGCAGGGAGCTGGTATCCAAGACCCCGCCAAGCTGGACGAGATCAATCCCTTCCGCGAAGAGGCCACGGGGGAAAGCGCTCAGGAAGAAATGACGCGCCTATTCCAAGAGGTCGAGCAGTCCATGAACCGCATGGGCTCGCTGCTCATGGACGCGAGCAAGGGCGAGACCGGCAAGCTCACAGAGGTCGGCGAGTCCGGCATCGATGAGCTCTTGCGCAACGCCGACCCCTCCTCCAGTTCCAGTTCCGGCGGCGCACTCGCCGACCTGCTGAATGCCACCGGCACCGAAGGCCAGTCGGTGCTCAGCGGCATCGATCGCATTCTGGAGATCGCCCAAAGCCAGGGCGACGGCACCTGAAGCGGCACCATGCAGGGCGGTCCGCCCAGCGAAGGTAAAGGTGAAGGTCAGAAGCCTCACGAGTCCGGCAAGAAGAAAGACCAGAGTGAGTCCGAGCCCAAGGAAGGCGAGGACGGCAAGAAGCCAGGCGAGAAGCCCCAGGGCGAAAAGCCCGACGGCAACCAGGCATCCACGCCTAATCCCCAGGACAACAAGCAAGGCGAAGCTCCCGAGCAGCCCGTGCAAGACGAGCGCGGGGCCAGCCCCGTGATCGACGTCTGGGGTGAGCTACCCATTCACCTGCGCGACATCTTCCGCGCCGAAGGTGGCGTGGACGTGCCCGCTCAGTACCGCGACTGGATCGACTCCTACTACCGGCGCCTCAACCGCCGCAGTCAGTAACAAGCGGCCCATGGTGACCCTACGTGTGGCCGCCATGGGCCGATACTTTGTCTTGGCCCTAGCTCTAGCTCTGCAGGGCTACGCAGACGGACGTGCGAGCGACGGTCCGCCGCGGGCGATTCGCACGGCGCAGAAGATCACCAGCGTCAGCAGCGCACGACAGGAGCCCGAGAGCGAGGGCCAAAGCCTGCCCGCGACACGGCCCGACCCCACGGAACTCGCCCTCGAACGCGGACTCGAGTTCCTGGCCAGCCAGCAGTCCCGCACGGGCACCGGCGCCCTGCCCTGCACCCACGGCGCCGAATTCGCCCCCGTCGGCGTCACCGCCCTCGGTGCACTGGCCTGGATGGGCGGCGGCTCGAGCCTGACCCGCGGCCCCTACAGTCCGCAGCTCAAGCTAGCGGTCAAGTACCTGCTGGATCATCAACTGCAAGAGGGTCCCGCCGCCGGCTACATCACCGACAGTGCCGACCAACGCTCCCAAACCCACGGCCACGGCCTAGCGACCCTGGCCCTGACCCAGGCCTACGCCCAGTCGCCGCGCTCACCCCAGGGCGCGCGCCTGCAGAAGGCCATCAGCGCTGCCGTAGTCCGCATCGAAGCCAGCCAGGGCATCGACGGCGGCTGGTTCTACGATCCGCACCCGACCACCGAGCAAGAGGGCTCCGTGACCGTCTGCTTGGTCTGGGCCCTACGCGGCGCACGCAACGCAGGCTTCAAGGTCGACGCGGCCGTGATCGCGAAGGCCATCACCTACGTGAAGTCTCTGCAGGCGAAGAACGGGGGCTTCCGCTACTCCCATAGCATGCCCACCACCTCCGTGGCTCTAACCGCGGCAAGCCTCTCTACCCTGCACGCCACCGGCATCTACGAGGGCGCCGTAGTCGAGGACGGCTACGGCTACATCTGGCGCGAGCTCAGCGCACGGGATCTGGACAGCGGCCAAATCGATCAACCGATCTTCCCCTTCTACGAGCGCATGTACCTATCGCAAGCCCTCTGGCAGCACCGGGACACGAAGATCTTCTGGACCTGGGCCACGCCCGAACAACAACGCGTACTGCGCGCGCAGCACGCCGACGGCTCCTGGGAAGACAGGCGCCTCAGCGCCGGCGGCGATCCCGTGGTCGCGCGTTACGGTGGCGCCTATGCGACCGCCGTGAACTGCCTATTCCTGGCGGTACCCCGGGGCTCGCTCCCGGTCTTCACGCGCTGAGACGCGCGTCGCTTCCGCCCCACGAGCGCTGGGCGTGAGCATCACCACGGACAGGGAATCGACCCCGTTCTGTTCCGCCGCCGTGATCTTGGCCTGCAGTTCGAGGTTGGCTTCGAAGATAGCGGACATCAGCGCACCCTTGCGCTCGGCCTGCTCCTCGTGTTCGCCGAGGCCCTGGACCTCGTCGTAGATGGAGGCGACCCCGTCCTCCTCTTGCACACCGCGAGAGGCACGCGCTAGTGCACCTTCCGTACGCTTCAACTCGGCCACCAGCTTCGTCACCCGGCGTCCCAGCACTTCCGTCTCCGAACGGTGCTGGTCGATCAGCACCTGACGCGAACGGGCGCGCTCCTGACGCAGCTCGCCCACGGCCAAACGAATCACACGCAGCTCGAGCTCGTCCGCCAGATTGGAGCGCAGGTCGGCGGCGCGGAAGAGATGCTGCAGACGCTGGGTCAGGCGCCCATCCTCCTCGCCCTCGACCCCCGGCTCCTGCGCGAGTGCGGCCTCCTCTTGACGCAGATTCCGACGCCGTACGCGCAGGTCGCGCTTGAGTCGCTCGAGAGCGGACCCGGCTTGAGCCTCGGTAGGCTTCACATCAGCCACCTGTCCGGAAGCCCCAGCCTGCTCGCCTTGCAACAGACTCATGAACTCCAGGCGTGCGTCCTGGGAGAACTCCAGATCGTCTTCCCCGGGCTCACCCACCGTGCGCTTCAGCAGGGTGCGGTTGACGGCCTTCTCGATCAGCGCAGCCATATGGCTCAGGCTGATGGAGCGCACGGCTCGCACGCCGCGAGCCTGCATCTCTTCAGGAGTGGTCGGACGCGCCCAACGGCGCACGACCTCTGTCAGTTCTTCACCTACGGGGGGCTTATCCATGGAATCGGGCCAAGAGCCCAACCATCAGAGTAAGCCAAGCCGGGCGATTTGCCCAGTTGCCCATGCCGTAAGACGCGTGCACAGCCCTCAATTTGCTTGAGGGCCGCGCTTCACACGCGATTAGTTCCCCGTGGAGAACGGCGAACGCCAGCCGCTTACTTCTTTCTGGGAGCCCTCGGGCTGGGTGTAGACGTAGGCCGTGCCCTTGCGGCTGCGCAGGTCGTGGATCCAGAAAAAGTACGGGTTCACGAAGAGCACGTCCCCCACGCCAGCCACCAGCCCGACGATCGGATACACCGGCAGGATGTCCTGGAGCAGTGCGCCGTGGACCCATGCGTCCTGGGAGTACTTCTGATTGACGTGGTTGTCCCAGCTGCGTGCCATGCGGTTCGGGCCCGAGCGGCAGGAGGACAGGGCGAGCAGGCCGGCGAGGGCCAAGCCCGTGAGGAGAGACTTGCGTTTCATGGGTGCTGTCGATGCAAGGGGGTCGGAAGCGATAGGCCCACCCTAACACGCGAGCGAGGGGGCTGGATAAATCCAGCCCCCTCGCTCGCAGACTCACTCGAACAGGAATTAGTTGTTCGAGGCGACGCTCAGGGTGCCATGAACCGATTGGTGTCCCTGGCTCTGGCGCTTGGCGATCAGCTCGCTAAGCACACCAGAGAGGTCCGGGATGCCGCGGAGAGCTGCGGAGATGGTGAACTCGGAGACGCCATGGTTCATGCCCAAGGACAGGGTCGTCCCGCTCAGGAGCTCGAACATGGCGGCAGCTTCGTCGCGGTCGTTGCCGCGCAGGTTCGGGAGCACGAAGCTACCCATGCGCCCCATGTGCACGCCGACCAAGCTGGTGCGGCCGTTCTCCATAGCAGCGATCAGATCGCTGAAGCCCTCGTCCTGCATGATGCCGCTTCCGGAGTGCTCGGCTTCCACAGCGGCCTCGAGGGCACGCTGACTGGTAGCGACGATCAGCTCGGACTGGTGCGGCAGCACGAAGAGCGGCATGCCGTTCATGGAGAAGCGCGTGCCCTCATGACCGGAGACCTGAATAGCTGCCGGAGCCGGACCCTTTGAGGCCAGCGAAGCAACGGACAGAAGCGTGCCCCAGAGCTGGGAGCTGCGCTCCACATTGTTGACGCGCAGGCAGAGGCCGACGTCGGGGATCGGGCTGCCTTGGTCGCCCATGGGCAGTGCGAAGGCGGAGACCTGAGCCAGGTTGCCGAAGAGCTCGCGCCCGAGGTCCATGGCGGAGACGCGGCCGGGCTCACCGGCGGGGATCTCACCAACAGGGTTCAGAGAGAGTGCGATGAATGCGGCGGCACCGGCGGGCACGCTGGAGAGAGTCTCGGCGGAGAGGCTCGGCATGCCGAGCAGGTCGAAGGCCAGGTTGTGGTGATCTTCATCCAGGTCGAGCATCAGATCCACGCCGATGCCTTCGCCGGTGAGGGAGATGCGGCCGGCCAGAGCGCGGGTGCTCTCCGGGTCGAGCATGTCCATGACAGCGGCGGCGCCCGGATCCTGGCTGGCGACCATGGTCAGACCCATCATGATCTGAGGCATGATCGGCTCCACGTTCACGCAGAAGTAGAGCAGGCTGCCGTTGCGCAGGGCCAGGCTCTTCTCAAGGCCGTCGGTGCCGAGCAGACCGGAGTCCTTGTCCCCAGAAGCTTGGCGCTCCAGAGCGTCGGAGATCAGGTTGGGAGAGGTTGCAGCGATCACCAACTGGTCGGTCAAAGTGACCCAGAGCTGGTTCTCGATGATGTAGGTGGGATGTCCGCCGATGTCTTCGGTGGAGGGACCACCGGCCGGAACGACGGTCTCGAGCAGACCGCGGATGATGTCGAGATTGCCCGGATCCAGAATCGCAATGCCGCCGGGAGGGCCGCCGGCCATGTTGAGCGAGGTCACGGCCACGGCAGCGCCGCTCAAGCCGAGCAACTCGTTGACGAGCAGCGGGCTGATGGCCAGACGGCGATCTCCGAGCTGAATGCCATCACCCATCAGGCCCAACTTCTGAAGCAACACGCCGACGCGCTCACCGGGAGCATCGAGCTCCGCGTAGAAGATCGAGTCCTCAGGCATCAGGCGCGCCAAGTCGCCGGCATCCATGTCGGCTTGGGGCGCAGCCATGACCAGGGGGGCACTGGCGAGAACGAGGGCGGGCGAGAGCAGAGCCCAGGAACGCCTGGAGAGGGAGCGAGAGAACATGTGGAACCTTGGTGGCCTGTCGTTGAGTCAAAGGGAAGCAGCCCCCCACAGGGGCCTGTTGCTCGATTCGGTGGCACCGAATGACTATTCGCGGTGCTTCAGGGTTTTCTCCGCCCCCCTCGAGGGGCCACCATGGCTAGCGGATCCCAAGCCAGCCCCATGCAGCACCTACTAAGAACCCCCGCGCTCCGCACCGCCGCAGGTATTTTGGTCGCCTTCGTAGCTCCAGGCGCCAGCGCTCAAGAGCCCGCGGCGCCTCCCACTGAGTCCCACATCGGTACTCACGTAGCAACCCTGCACGGACTCGAGACGCCCATCGCCACGGCCTTTGGCCCAACGGGCAAGCTGTATGTGCTGGAGGAGGTCGGCGATCGCGTGAGCATCTTCGGCCCGGACCTCGCGCCCCTCGGCACCCTCGGCGAAGGCCAACTACGCTCGCCCCAGGGCATCGCCGTGCACGCGGACGGCAGCGTCTTCGTCAGCGACGGCGCCCGCAGCCAAGTCCTGCGCTTTCCTGTATCCGGCGGACCGCCCACCGTGATCGGCGACTTCGGGGCACTGCCCGGCCAAATGAATCAGCCGCGCGGCCTAGCGCTGCACGGCGACTTGCTCGCCGTAGCCGACACGGGTGGCGGTCGGGTAGCCCTATACGGAGTAGATGGTGAGTCGCGCGGCGTCATCGCCACTCCCGAACTCAATCGGCCGGTGGACGTGGCCTTCGACGAGCAAGGACAACTGGCCGTGCTCGACGGAGAGCGGGTACTGCTCTTTGACAAGGATGGCACGCACCTTCAGAGCTTCGGTGCCTGGGGCGCGTTTCCAGGATTGCTATCAAGCCCGCGCGGTCTGGCACGCTTCGGCGAGCGCATCTACGTCTGCGACACCGAGAATCACCGCGTGCAGGTCTTCGACGCGGAGGGCGGAGCGCTCTACAGTTGGGGCCTGCACGCCATTCGCCCGCGCGAGGGCAAGGGCAAGCTGCACTATCCCTCCCACGTAGCGCTCAATGCAAGCGGCACCCGCGCCGCCCTACCGGAGCCCTTGGATGGCCGTGTACAGATCTTCGAACGCGCACCCGGTCCCGAGCCCGAGCCGGATCCTCTGCGCAGCCTACGCGGCAAACCCAGCGCGCACCTCGGCCAGGACTGGCGCGTCAGCGCCAACCTCATGGCGGCCGTGGAGCCTGAATCTAGGCGCGTGCTCGTGTTCGACCTGCGCCTGATCGAAGGCAAGGACAACCCCGTGCAGATCACCACCATCGGTGGCTACGGCCAGGGCCTCGGCTTCTTCGAACGGCCTACTGGCCTTTGGCTCGATGGCCCAGGACGACAACTCTGGATCTGCGATGCAGCCCAAGCCAGCCTGACCGAGGTGCACCTGGACCTAGCACCGGATGCCGCACTCGCCGTCAACCCGCTCATGCCCCAGGTCATCCGCAGCATCGACCTCGCGCGACTGAGCGGCGGTCCACTGCCACGTCCCTTCCCCATCACGCCGCGCGCCGTCGAGAAGCACCCCGATGGGCGTCTCTTCGTGCTCTGCGAACGCAACCGCGAGGTGCTCGTGCTCAGCCCCAGCTTCGAACCACTGACAGCCTTCGGTGCCGGTGGCGAGGAGCCCCTCATGCGCCCGGTTCAGCTCGCCTTGTCCCCCGATGGCGAGCAACTCTGGATCGTGGATGAGCTCGCCGGCAAGGTGCGCGCCTTCTCTACGCAGCCGGACAGCATCGGCGTCGAGGCTGCGAATTTTGACGCAGAAGACGCCCTCGTGCGCCCCTTCGGCATCGCCTTCGGCCCCGCTAACGAGCTGCTCGTCAGCGATCGTGCCAGCAGCCGCATCCACATCCACGCCGCGGACGGCAGCCATCGCAGCCTCGGCGCACCCGGCATCCGCCACGACGAATTCCTGGCCCCGCGCGCCCTAGGTTTCGATGCATCGGGCAAGCTCTACGTACTCGACCACGGAAACCACCGCGGCATGGTGCTCGACCCGGCGGGCGCCTTCCACTACGCCTTCGGTCCGCGGCTGTACACGAAACCCGCGCGCCTGCCCCACACCTACAAGCCAGAGGACTACGCGGAATGAGAGCCCTAGTCCACCTGAGCATTCTCGCGCTGCTGGCCGGCTGCGGTGCGGACGCCTCGGCTCCCGCACCGAACACGACGCAAGGCACCCTCACGAGCCAGACCGACTCCAACGCCGGAAGCTTCCAACTGCATTGGGACCCAGCCGCCCAGGCTCCGCCCCTCAACGAGGAGTACGACCTACTCTTTGCCCTGCGCAACACGGACGGAACGCCCTTGGACATCCCGGTGCGCGACCTGAACTTGGATGCGCGCATGCCACACCACGGGCACGGCATGAATCAGGATCCGCTGATCGAACGCACGGGCGCTGGTGTCTACACCGCCCGTGGCCTGCGCCTGCATATGACCGGCCACTGGGAGGTCTACCTGGACGTGCGCCAGGGCGCCCTCACCGAGCGCGCCGAGTTCACCCTGGAGCTGCAGTAGTGCACGTCCGCAGCCACGCCGCATGGGTCGCCGCGTGGCTGACCCTGGCCGCCTGCGGCACCCAAGCAACGCCACCCGAGAGCCACGCCCTCGACCCGGCACCGGACACATCCCTCAGCGCGCACGGCGTGAGCTTCAACGCCAATCAACTGCGCGCCCTCGCGCGACTTACGCCCCTGGGCCCGCCTCCCGCGGACCCCACCAACCGCTGGGCGGACGACCCTGCCGCTGCCCAATTCGGCCAGTTCCTATTCTTCGAGCCAGGCCTCTCCGCAAACGGCAAAGTCTCCTGCGCTAGCTGCCACCCACCCGAACACGGCTTCTCCGGCGAGGTCGCACTGGCTGAAGGCCTCGAGCTGGGCACGCGCCACGCGCCCAGCATTCTCGGCGCAGGCCATCAGCGCTGGCTCGGCTGGGGTGGGCGCTGGGACAGCCTCTGGTTCCAAGCCCTCGGCCCCCTGGAGAACCCCGCCGAAATGGGCACTACCCGCGGCCAGGTGATCGAATTCCTGCGCGCGGACGAACGCCTAAGCGCTGCCTTCTCGCAGCTTTTCGGCCCGCTTCCGGAGCTCTCGGATGAGCCAGGCGTGGAGCGCGCCTTCGCCCAAGTGGGCAAGGCCATCGCCGCCTACGAGCGCCGCTTGAACCGCGCCGATGCGCCCTTCGATCGCTTCGCCGCCGCCCTCTTACAGCGCGCCGGTAGCGACCCCGCCGACCTGCAATTGCTCAGCGCCGAGGCCACCCGCGGCCTCTCTATATTCCTGGGGCGCGGTCGCTGCGTGCTGTGTCACGCGGGGCCGAACTTCTCGGACGGCGAGTTTCACAACACAGGCGTACCCCCCGGTCCCGCCGGCAGCTTGGACGACCCCGGCCGGCACCAAGGCGCACCTCTCGTGCGCGACTCCATCTTCAATGCGGCCGGTGCACACAGCGATGAGCGCGAAGGCACCGCCGCCTTGCGCGTGCGCGGGCTACGCACCGGGTCGGAAACCTGGGGCGAATTCCGTACGCCCAGTCTGCGCAACCTCGCCGCGCGTGGACCTTTCATGCACCAGGGGCAACTGACTACCCTGGCCGACGTGGTGCTCTTCTACGACACCCTCGAGGGCTCCGTCGGACGCAGCCACCACCAGGAACTGATCCTGGTTCCGCTCGAATTGGGAGCACAAGGCCGGGCCGACCTGTTGGCCTTCCTGCAGAGCCTCGAGGGCTTGCCCCTGGATCCCGCGTTGATACAGGCACCCGCGGATCCGCTGCTGGCACGTTAGCTGGAACAATCCGCCCGCGGGTCGCGTCCTATCCTGGCTGGAGGCTGCCCCCCCCTCCGATGCGGCATCCGCCGGTTCCTAGCATCCCTGCCTGAAGCTCCAAGACGAGCCTCAGCCTGCTCTGCAACCGCCCCCGGCCCACTTCAGGGGGGTACTATTCCATACAGAATACGGCCTCAGGTGCTCCCCAGAGCCTGCCAGGATCCCTTCCCAACCATCACTCATGTCGATTATCTCTCTTCCGGCTAATGGCTGGCGCACGTTGGCACTCTGCCTGCTTGCCAGCCCCCTCCTTGCTGCGGCCCACGACGACGATCCGAAGATCCTCGATCGCGAGCGCGCCAACGCCGGTCCCGGCTTCCGCACCTCACTGAGCAGCGGCATGGCGCCCGTGCCCGTGGGCCAGTTCAGCTCCAACGCTGGCTTCCCAGCCAGCGGCGTGTCGCTCCTATCCTGGATTCCCCTGGGCCAAATCGACGGCGCGGCCAGCGGCAACGACTGCTGGGGCTACACCTCCCCCTCCGGCAATGAGTACGCCATCATCGGAACGAGCGACGGCACGGCCTTCTTCGACATCTCGAACCCGGGCAACCCGAACCAGGTGGGCTACATCAGCGGCCCGAACAGCCTCTGGCGCGACATCAAGACCTACGGCACCCACGCCTACATCGTCAGCGAAGGCGGCGGCGGCATTCAGGTCGTCAACCTAGGCAACATCGACGCGGGCCAGGTCACCTCAGCCGGCACGGTCAGCACAGGTGGTTCCACCTCGAGCCACAACGTGGCGATCAACACCGACTCCGGTTTCCTCTACCGCCTGGGCGGTGGCAACAACACCGGCCTACGCATCTACGACCTGAACGTAAGCCCCACCAACCCGCCCTTCGTGGGCGACTGGCTCGATCGCTACGTGCACGACGCACAGATCGTCAGCTACACCAGCGGTCCCTTCGCTGGCAAAGAGGTCGCCTTCTGCTGCTCGGGCTTCGGTAACGGAAGCACCAGCACCGGCCTGACCATCGTCGACGTCACCAACAAGAACAACCCGGTCGTGCTCGACCAGGTCTTCTACCCGAACCCGGCCTACTCCCACCAAGGTTGGCTCTCCGGCGACCGCCAGCGCTTCTACCTGGGTGACGAGCTCGACGAAGACGGCAGCCTGCCCACCACCACCTGGGTCATCAACGTCGCCGACATCAACAACGCCTTCGTGGAGACCTCCTTCACCAACGGCAACAACTCGATCGGCCACAACATGTACGAGAAGAATGGTCTTCTCTACCAAGCCAACTACACCAGTGGCCTGCGCATCTTCGACATCGCAGCCAACCCGACCAACCCGCCCGAGGTGGCCTTCTTCGACACTCGCCCGAGCGATGACAACGACAGCTTCAACGGACTCTGGAGCTGCTACCCCTACTTCGATAGCGGCGTAGTCATCGGTAGCGACCTCGAGAGCGGGCTCTTCATCTGGTACGCAGGCGATCCTCAGCTGGACGTGCAAATCGTCGGCGGCGCTCCGGACCTACTCGACCCCAATGGCGCGGTGCTAGATATCACCATCACCCCGGCAGGCACTGCCAGTGTTGTCCCCGGCAGCGAGACCCTTTGGTACGACATGGGCGCCGGCTTCGTCTCCACGCCCTTGGTGAGCAACGGTGGCGCGAGCTACGACGGCATCTTCCCGGCCATCATGTGCTCCACCTCCGTCAGCTGGTACATCTCCGCCGAGTCCAACAGTGGCCTCGTCTGGACGGCTCCGGGCGGTGCTCCCGCCGCGGTCTTCACCTCCGTCACGGCCAGCAGCCTCGACGTGCTTGTGACCTACGACATGCAAGCTGCTGATGGCTGGGTAGGCGGCGCCGCAGGCGACAACGCCAGCACCGGCATCTGGGAACGCGGCAACCCCAACGGTACCGCAGCCCAGCCGGAAGACGACCACAGCCCCATTGGCCTTCGCTGCTGGTTCACCGGCCAAGCCAACCCGGGCGATAGCGTGGGCACCAACGATGTGGACGGTGGCACGACCACCCTCCTCAGCCCGGTCATCGACCTGAGCAGCCTGACCGATCCCCTGATCACCTACTGGCGTTGGTACTCCAACACAGCTGGCGGTGCACCCAACGCGGACATCTTCCAGATCGACATCAGCGACAACGGTGGTAGCACCTGGAGCAGCGTCGAAGTGGTCGGACCCTCCGGCCCCGGCACCTCCGGTGGTTGGATCGAGCACTCCTTCAACGTGGCCGACTTCGTCAGCGCCACCGGCACGGTGCAAATGCGCTTCCGCGCATCGGACCTGGGTACGGGCTCTATCGTGGAAGCCGCCATCGACGACCTGCGCGTCGCTGGCGTGAACTGCGGCCCGCCGCTCTTCACTCGCTACTGCGACCCGGCCGTTACCAACTCCGGCTTGATCCCCGGCATGATGGATGCCACCGGCAGTGCTGTCGTAGCCAACAACAACCTGACCGTGCGGGCCTACCAGCTGCCGGTCAATCAGTTCGGCATCTTCATCACCTCCATGACCCAGGCCAACATCCCCATGGCCGGCGGTAGCATCGGAACCCTGTGCGTGGGTGGCAACATCGGTCGCTTCGGCGCCCAGCAAATCACCTCCCCCGGTGAGATGAGCCTGACCCTGAATCTGGGCAACTTGCCCCTGAACCCGAACCAAGCCGCCATGCCGGGCGACACGTTCCACTTCCAGGCCTGGTACCGCGACCTCAACCCCACCGCGGGGTCGAACTTCACGGACGGCATCTCGATCCTATTCCAGTAAGAATCGGAACTCGACCTAAGCACCGGGTGCTCTTCCCTTCGCGGGGGAGAGCACCCGTCTCGCTAGCTAGTCAGTCCCGCGCTAGGCGCAACTCAAGCGAGGCAAGCGCCGTCGCCGCAGCCTCGCACACAAGCGGTGATTGATCCTGGTCGACAGCCCGCGCGAGCGCCTTGCGGACCGGGTCGGTACCTTCCCAGGCCACCTCTCCCCGCTCGCTGCTGACGCTACCCAGGCTCCCGAGTACCCGCGCAGCCTCCGCTCGTACGCGGAAGTTGGCCGAGCTATCGCGCGTAGTCCAAGCCAAGGACTCGATCGCGCGCAACTCGCGCACGCCCTCGAAGAGTTTCCACAGACGCGCCCGGTCCGCCACCATGGGCAATCGCGCGGTGCCTTCCACGAGGGCGCTCCAACTTCCAAGGGCGCGCACGGCGCCAGCTATTTGCGCTGCCGCTCCCAGGTCCCCCTCGATCCCGAGAGCCTTCACCAAAGCGGCGCCACCCTCCTCCAAGCCACGCATGGCGATAGCCCTAGCTGCCGATTGGCGCACGCCCGGGTGCGAGTCCTCCATCAGGAGCAGCAACTGATCCGGGTCATCCAATTCGCCTGGCCAAGTGCTGAGCGAATCCAAGGCGGCTACACGCATACTCGGATCCACGCTCGCCGCAGCGAGCTCGAGCAACAGGCGCGCGCGCACAACCAGCCGCTGATCCGACGATGCACGCCAAGCGTCCAGAGCCCAAACCACATGCAGCCGGCCGAGATCCGTGCCTAGGGAACCCATCCAAGGCCGAAAGTTCATGCCCGGTGCTTCGGAGAAGCGCAACTGCGCGGTCGCGATCGCCGGCCGCAGAGCATCCAAACGTTCAACGCCTGCGCTGGTATCCGCGAACCAAGCCTGCGCGGCCCGCCGCCGGCCCATACTGGCCGAGTCCAAGTCCGCCACGCCAAGGGCATCAGCCGCCTCCTGCGCAGGCGCCGGATCCGGTGCAGATCGGTTCCACTCAGCGCGCCCTGCCTGCAGCAGGAACAACGCCGCCCTGTCCTCAGCCAGGCCCACGGTATCGGGCCAGATCGATCCATCCTCCAACTTCAACCATGCGGAGTCATCCAAGGTCACCGCCTTAGTTCCCCGTTGAATGACCTCGTAGCTGCGCAACTCCGCCTCGCCCGGCTGCAGCCAAATTTGCCGCCCGCGAGAGCGCTCGGGCCAAGCCGCATCCAAGAGTTGCAGCCCTTGCGCCCAAGTCGGCAGCGCCTGGTAGGAGGGCCTGGGAAACAACTCGACACCCGGCAGGATCTGCACAGGCCCGTTCTGTGTGAGCAGAAAGAGGCCCCCACGCTCCGACTCCAGCACTGCGCTGATGCCGGTGTACTCCGCGCCCAGGTCGCTCCAAGCCTCGCTGCCACCGCGCCAGGCGTGGAGGCCCTGCTCGCCAAGTAACAGCCAATCGCCTAGACCCCGCGCGCCTGTATGCGAGTGACTCAGGTCCAGATGCACACCGACCGGCAAGCCGACCACTCGCGAGGCATGCGCGCCCGCGCCCGCAGCGCGGGGCAGACTCCAAAGCGCAGACTCACCGAGCAGCATGACCACGCCCGGTCCAAGCGCCAGGTCCGTGCAGATCTCCGGCAAGCTCCAGCGCAACAGCTCCTGAACCTCGCCCCTCGTCGCCTGCCAACGCACCAATTCCGGGGGCTGCTCCGCATCCGCCTGCACCAGGCACCATCCGGCATCAGCCGACTGCGCCTCGAAGCCGGTAACCGGGCCCCATGCCGCGGGCACCGTCAGCAGATCCACCTTCACACGCGGGCTCTGCACAATCGTCTCAACGTCCTGCACCGGGAACAGGGCCAGGGCCCCCATCATCAAGCTGATTCGCATCACCCCACGATAGCGTCCCCAGCCCCACCCGGGCAGCTCACCAGCTGACTACATCACGCACGGTCACCACCATGGGCGTGAAGGGCGGCAGATTGTCCACGGAGTTGAAGGCCGGATCGTAAGCCCAGTTGCGCCCGGGCGCCGTGTAACGATTGCCCCCATACATCCACGCACCCGTGGCGTTGACGCTCTCCCAGGTGTTCACGAAGGAGCCCGTGATGTTGCACGGGACACCCGTCCAACGCTCGTGAAAGCGCGGCAGGTTCTCGAAGCCACCGCCATAGGTACTGGCCGTACTGCTCTGGTTACCAGTGATCATGGCCATGTTGTAGGTAGTCTCCGTGGCGGAGGGCAGGCCGCTCGCGGTCTTGCTCCCATCCCATGCATTGGAGAGCAGGTTGACCCCATCGGCGATCACCGCTGCCCCCTTCTTGTTGGTGATGTTGAAGTCCCCGTGCACGTAGGCCGAACCATCGGTCACCACAGTCAGCTTGTCCTGCAACTCCGCGCCGCCATTGAGCAGAACGCCCTTGCAGTCGGTGCCCTCGCCCATGCCGTAGTGACTGGCATAGAGCAACCCGTTGACCGGAAAGAGCCCCGATGCGTTGAGTGCTTCTATGTCGATCTCGACCACCGGTGTGTGCTCATTGGAGCCACCTGACTGGCGCAGGTCGGCAATGGAATCCAGGTCCACCACCCCCGCCGCAATCAGCGCCGAGGTCACGCTCGTACCATCCGGCATAGTGTCGACGCCGCCCTCGAGGAAGGCCTCGAAGCTACCCGTGTCCGCGTCAACCAGGATCGTCAGCCCCGCATTGTCATGGTAGTAGCCCTTGGCGTGCGTCCCGAGACCCGCCCCTACGAATACGCCCACACCATCGGCACCGAGCACGTAATCACCGCCATCCTGCGCATCGAACTTCGACACCGAGCCAACCCCAGGAGCGTTGGCCTGGGAGACATCGTGGGCGCCGGTCAGCACCGTCGACCCCATGCCCAGCCCATAGCTATCCGCTTGATTCCAGAGTTCGAGCGCTCCCGCCGCGAAGGGCAGTATGTCCAAGGCCCCATCGAAGAAGCCATCCCCATCGGCGTCGTAGCCCTCCGTGAAGAGACTGTCGTAGCCGGAGCTACTACCAGCCCCCAAGCTCGCGAGCTGTCCCTGGTTGAGCATGTCCACGAAGACCGAAGGCTCCGAAGGATCGAAGGGATTCGAGACCCATTCGCGAATGCGCACATTGCCCGTGTTGGTGGACCCGTTCTTACGCGAACGATAGATCTCCCCCACCGCGCGCACGTAGTTCGTGTCCATGCTCAAGGTCCCGCCGCTACCCAAGTACATATCCGCATTGGTGTGCACACGCCCACCGAGAGTCATGCTCGGTCCGGGCGAAATCTCCAGGTCATCGTCGTAGAAGACCGCGAACTGAAAGACCGGCGTGGACTCGGTGCCCACCAGGCGGTGCGCGCTGATCGGCACGCCACCCATCTCCGCCACTGAGCGGATCTCGTAGATCTTGTGCACGGTCTGAATACCTGCCGCGTCCACCAGCGTCTGCTCACCCGCTGGAGCATCGATCACGAAGTCCACCTGCAGCCCATCGATCAGCACGCTGCCAGCAGCCGGCACGCTCGACCAGTTGGCCACCGCATCCGTAATCTCCTTCTTGGCAGCCTCCGCTGCCCCCTGCGCCAGATAGCGCGCCTCCACCTGGGAGGTGCGCAATCCCGAGCGCTTGTTACTAACCCCCGCCATGGTGAACATCACAGTCACCATGCCGGCAGCCACAAAGGCCCCAAAGACCGCGTACAGGAGCGCCACCCCCCGGCGCTCCTCCCTTGCTTGCATGTACATTCTCAAAGCATCAACTCCCCGTTACGGGGCCCCACTACAAATTGAACGGCGTACCGAAAGAGCACGCCCTCCGAAGTCCTGCGCCTGAAGTACACCGCGATAC
>JBLIOL010000002.1:0-54768 GCA_047639615.1 Planctomycetota bacterium
GTGGAGATGCAGTACCACCCGGACGGCTCCAAGGGCGTCGAAACCCACTTCGATGCCGGTCTGCGCACGGGCAATACCACCGGCTGGTTCGCCAATGGCACCCTGCAGTTGGAAGGCCAGTTCAAGAACAACGCACAGGTCGGGGCTTGGCGGCAGTACCACCCCAACGGCCAGCTTGCCCTGGAAGGCTCCTGGATCAAGGGCCTTCAGAGCGGTGTTTGGAACACCTACCACCAGGCAGGTGGCCCCGAGTCCGTGGCCTCCTACGAGAAGGGCAAAGTTGTGGGCCTCACCCAGGAGTGGCATGCCAACGGGCAACGCCGCGTCTATGGATTCATTGTGGATGGCCACCAGATAGGTGCCTTCTTCGCCTTCGACGAGCAGGGTGCCCTGCTCCGGAAGGCCTCCGCCTACTACGTGGGAGGCAAGCCCGCGCGCGCCCTGAATGAGACCGAAATGGCCCAGGCAGCCACTATCGCCGCTGATACGGCTCCTAAGGATCCGGCCACCCCCGTGCCCGGGGCTCCTGTGAAGAAGCCTGAGGAAGGCGCGGAAGACGGCGCGGAAGACGGAGAGTAATGGGGTCAGCGGCTCCCAGGGGTTAGGCTCCCACGCCTCACCCCGGGGGCCAGTCTCCCGGGTCCGCTTAGCATGTTTCCTCACGGGACCCCATGACCGAACTTGCCCCCCGGAACGATTCCGGCTCCACCTACGCCAAGGCCACAGACTCTGAGGTCTGGGCTTCGATCCAGCACGAAACCGATCGACAGGAGGCACAGCTCGAGCTGATCGCCTCCGAGAACCACACCTCGCACGAGGTCATCGCGGCGGTGGGGACGGCGCTTACGAACAAGTACGCCGAAGGCTATCCAGGCCGGCGCTACTACGGCGGCTGCGAGCACGTGGATGTGGTCGAAGACCTCGCGCGCAATCGCGCCCGTGAGCTCTTCGGTGCAGAACGCGCCAACGTTCAGCCGCACAGCGGTACCCAGGCCAATGTGGCAGCGTTGATGGCCTTGCTGGATCCCGGTGAGAAGGTCCTCGGCCTGAGCCTGGACCACGGTGGCCACCTATCCCACGGCCATCCGAAGAACTTCTCAGGCATCTTCTACGAGTTCCACGGCTACGGGCTAGACCGCGAGACGGAGCGCATCGACATGGACGCGGTCGCCGCCCAAGCACGCGAGGTACGCCCGAAGGTGATCCTCGCGGGCGCTTCGGCCTACTCGCGCACGATCGACTTCGAAGCCTTCGCACAGATCGCGCAGGAAGTGGGCGCCTACCTGATGGTGGACATGGCCCACATCGCGGGCTTGGTCGCGGCTGGCGTGCACCCCTCCCCGGTGCCCCACGCGGATGTGGTCACCTTGACCACCCACAAGACTCTGCGTGGCCCACGCGGTGGGATGATCCTGTGCAAGCAGCCCTGGATCAAGAAAATCAACAGCGCCGTCTTCCCCGGTTGCCAGGGCGGTCCGCTCATGCACGTGATCGCGGGCAAGGCCGTTGCTCTGCGCGAGGCGGGCAGCGATGACTTTAAGAGCTACCAGGCCGCTGTTGTAGCCAATGCTCAAGCCCTAGCCGGTGGCCTCTCCGAGCGCGGTCTCCGCATCGTTTCGGGCGGCACGGACAATCACCTCATGCTGGTCGATGTCACCCCGAAGGGACTCTCCGGCGCCCAGGCGGAAGACCTGCTGCACGCGGTCGATCTGACCTGTAATAAGAACCTGGTGCCCTTCGATACGCGCCCGCCCATGGAGGCTTCCGGCATCCGTCTCGGCACGGCGGCGATCACCACCCGCGGCCTGTGCGAAGCCACCATGTTGCGCATGGCTGGCTGGATCGCTGATGTGCTCGAGGCCCCAGGCGACGAGCAGGTCGCCACCCGGGTGAAAGGTGAGGTCTCCGAGATCGCGCGTACACACCCGATCTACAGCTGAGCTGACCATGACGAACACCTCCTTGAAGAGCGTGCTGTTCGACTTGGACGGCACTCTGATCGACTCGATCGGTCTGATCGTAGAGTCCTACCAGCACGCCTTGCTCACCCACGGCAAGCGCGATCACACGCACGCGGAGATTCTGGCCGGAGTGGGTACGCCCTTGGTGGAGCACGTGGGCCAGTTCTGCTCTTCGCCGGACGAGCGTGACGCCATGGTGGCCACCTACTTGAAGTGGAACCGGGCCAATCATGACGAGCGCGTGAGCGCCTATCCGGGCGTTGCGGATGGGCTGGGAGAACTGGTCTCCGCTGGCCTGCGCCTAGCGGTGGTCACCAGCAAGTCCAAGGTGGCGGCCCTGCGCGGCCTCGAGGTCAGCGGCCTCGGCGACCTGCCCTTCGAGTTCATCCTCGGCCCTGAGGACACCACCCGCGGCAAGCCCCACCCCGAGCCGATCCTGAAGGCCCTTGAGCGCATGGACCTAGGTCCGCAGCAGGCCCTGTATGTGGGGGACTCGCCTCACGATATGGCCGCCGCGCGTGCGGCCGGTGTCGGCGGCGTAGCAGCACTCTGGGGTCCGTTTGAGCGGTCGGTACTCGCAGTCCATGAGCCGCTGGTCTGGCTGCAGGAGCCGGCCCATCTGGCTCAGCTGCCGCTCAGCTAGCCTTCTGGTAACCGAGCTCTTTCACGATCTGGAGCACCTCGCTCCAGGTCGGGAATGGGCGTCCATTGACGCGCTTGTAGTCATCTACGGCGGTCATGAACTCGATCACGTCGCCCTCCATGTCGGAGGGTTTGGTGTTGCTGATCTTCTTGGACGGGCTGTCCTTGGGTTCGCTGCTCATGGGCCTTAGGGGAGGGAGTTTGGGGTCGCGTTGCGCGGATGCGCTTGAAACCCCCTTCGACCCGACAGGCCTGGCTGCTTAAATGCAAGTTGTTAATAGGGGTCCGCGGAATCAGTGGAAGCTGATGGCTCTCGCATCCGTGAAGTTGGAGGTGGGCACCACGTGGAAGTCTCGGAACCAGGCTTGGAAGTGCCAGGTGTCGCCCGCAACCACCGCCACGGTGGGGTTGGCCGGGATGGCCTGCAGGTCGACCTGGATCTGGAAGCGACCGTTGTTGCCCGAGTCTTGAATCTGCCCTGAGAGCCGTGCCAGGGATCCACCCAGGCAGAGGATGCCCTGACTGTTCCCGGGATAAGGCACATAGCCCGCATCCTTGGATGCCAGGAAGTAGCCAAACTGGTTGGGCGGCAGGTCTTCCGCCTTGAGCACCAGGTTGTTGGCCGCTGCCGAATAGGAGCCCTCAGCCCCGATCACTGCGGGGATGAAGCTGGAGTGCAGATCGGCGGGATCGCAGTAGGTCACACCCAGTTCGATACCCGGTCCATCGAGGGCCAAGTCCCAGATGCCGCGACCGTAGGTGCCGAAGCGCATGCGGCCCATGGCAGGCACGCCGTCCACGGACCAGTAGGTGGTGTGCGGAGCGCCAAGGCCCATCACATCCTCCCACAGTCCCGTGCTGCTACGGCGCACCCAGGCGCCGGCTTGGGTGGCGGCATAGACGTCATTGGAGCCATCCACCGCCCAGGCCAGTTCGAAGGTCAGCGTGTTGACCATGCCTTGGGCGGCCGGTTGCCAACTGATCCCGCCGTCCACGCTCTCCTTGACCCCCGGACCCGAATAGCCGGACCCGCCCACAAAGACGTGGTTCGGATCACCCGGGTCCACGACGATCGTGCTGCCGTAGAAGTAGTGACTGCCAGGTCCGGTGCTGGTGGACTCGGTCCAGGTAACGGCGCCATCGCTCGAGTACCACAGGCGACCGGAGTCGGTTGTGGCATAGACCCGGGAGGGATCCGTGGGCGCGAAGGTCATGGCCGACAGATAGGAGCCGGGACCTGCTGCGAAGTCCTGGGTAGAGTGCACGCTCGGTGTCCATTGGCCAGCCAAGCGCTCGTAGCGCCAGAGCTTGTTGCCCAGGAAGTAGAAGGCCAGCACGTCGGTGGGATCGGCCTGGACGGGCGGCAACCACAGGTTGGAGGCGTTGTTCGGGAAGCTGATCTGCGTGACCGAACCGGAGTTGATGTTGTTCTGCATCAGGATGAAGCCAGGGTAGGTACTGAAGACCCGCTGGTTTGGTCCTCCACCCGAGCAAAGGTGACCGTAGTCTCCGCTGATGACCTGATTGAAGGGCGTGCTGGGACCGTTGTCCGTCGGCGGCACGATGAAGCCCGTTTGGTAGCCCTGGTCCTGGGTTCCGCCGACCACCACGCGCGGGTCCTCCTCCGAGGTGAAGGTGTCGTAGAACTGACCGACGCCGAGGCCGTCGAGGCATTGGTTCTGAACGCTAAGCCCGTGATCCAAGGTCAGGTAGGTGCCGCCGTCCGTGTGGATGAAGGCCAGGGTTTGACTGGGTTGGTCCGGGTTGGGGAAGCTGTTCATACCACGCAGGTCAGCGTGCAGCTTCTGTGCTGGGTTGCCGTAGTACTCGCCCCAGGAGTTGATCGTTGTGAAGCTTTGGCCGCTATCCGCCGAACGCAGGCCGTTGACGCCGCCGTAGATGACGGCGGTGGCATCGTCGGAGAAGGCCATGAGCGAGCGGTGCCCACCCCAGTAACCCGAGAGGGTTGAGGCCAGGGAGCTGCTAAGTCCGCCGTTGCTGGAGCTGTAGAGGTTCCAGTTGGAGCCCTCGCGCAGCAGAGGATAGAGGTGCGGACCGCCGGCTTCCGATCCGACCAGCGCGCCCTCGGTGGCACCGGTGGTGACCTGGTGCAGCAGGCTGAAGTTCACGCCGGCGTCCGTGGACTTGCGCAGGCTATCCATGCTCAGCACGTAGACGTCTGTGCCTGCGCCATTGCCGATCTGCGGCGCCCAGATGTCGCCTCTCCAGTCCGCGCCGAAGGCGTGGCGCAGACTGAAGCTCTGTCCTTGGTCCGTGGAAGCCCAGAGCGCCAGGCGTGTGCCTTGGGGGGTCGGGCCGCGGCCGAGCACCAGCACCGTTTGATTGGCGTCGGGCAGGGTCAGCATGCGGCGGATTTCGTTCAGGCCGCTGAGTCCGCTCGGGCTGGTCCAGATCAGACCGCCGTCGTCGGAGCGATACAGCAGGGTGCCACGTCGGGAGAGAACGATGTCCTCGTCGCCGAACTGGCTCGGGGCTAGAGCGAGCACATCGTCGGTGCCGCCGAAGAGCGCGTCCGAGAGCGGCTCCCATTGTTCCGTGCCAAAGGGTGTTCGCCAGACTCCGCCGGCGGCGGAGCCGATGTAGAGGTAGCGGTACCCGCCGCGGTCCGGACCGACGGCTGAGCAGCGCGTGTGGCCGGCTTGATTGCGGCTGCCGATCTCTTCCCAGGAGTTGCTGGCGGCCAGCAACTGGTTCTGATTCGGACTCTGGGCCACGGCTGCGCGCAGGTTGTTGCGGCGCTGGACCTGGGCCTGGCGGTTGCGCTCCTCAATGGCGCGCCAGTCCACGTCCGGCGCGCTGCGGTGCATCTGCTCGAGCCAGGCCTCGCGCTCGCGACGCTGCTCCTGCTCGTCGTCCTCGCCACGCGGGTCGGTGGGCTCGGGGCTGAGCTCAGCCGGCTCGGGCGCGGGTGCAGGGGTGCTGCTCGGTTGTGAGCAGGCAGCACCCAGCAGGGCGCCGATCAGAAGCAGTGAGAGAGGCTGTCGAATCGAGAACATGGCGGAGGGACGGGTGAGCCCTCGCCAGTGTTCCAAAATTAGAACGTGACGCCGCCCCGACGCAGGGCGGCTTCCATCTTGGCGGTGTTGGGGGCCTCTACCAATCCTACCTCGGTGATGATGCCTGTCACCCACTTGGCTGGAGTCACGTCGAAGGCGGGATTGTAGACCTTGACCCCTTTCGGGACGGTGCGCTTGCCAAAGCCCTCGGTGATCTCTTGCTCCTCGCGCTCCTCGATCGGAATGCCGCTGCCATCCGGCACGCTGGGATCCACCGTCGACAGCGGTGCCACCACATAGAACGGGATCTTGTGGAATTGGGCGGCTAGGGCCACGCCGTAGGTGCCGATCTTGTTGCACACATCGCCGTTGCGGGCGATGCGGTCGGAGCCCACGAAGACGGCGTCGATCTTGCCCTCGGACATGACCCGCGGGGCCATGCTGTCGGTGATCACGGTCACATCGATCCCGGCCTGGGACAATTCCCAAGCGGTGATGCGTGCGCCCTGTAGTAGGGGACGCGTCTCGTCGGCGTAGACGGAGATGCGCTTGCCTTGCTCGTGGGCCACATACATGGGTGCGAGGGCTGTGCCCAGGCCGGCCGTGGCCAGAGCGCCTGCGTTGCAGTGCGTCAACAGCCGCGCGCCGTCTGGGATCAACTCGGCCCCGATCTCGCCCATGGCGCGGCAGGTGGCCTGATCGCCGTCGAAGATAGCACCGGCCTCCGCGTGTAGGGCCGCGATGATGCCGTCGCCGTCAGCGCCGGCGGTTTGGCACTCCTCGGCGAGGGTCAGCATGCGCCGGGTTGCCCAGGACAGGTTAACGGCCGTGGGCCGCGAGGCGTCCAGTGTTTCGCGGGTGGCGCGCACGGCCGTCATGACCTGCTGCGCGCTCTGACCCGTGAGTTGTTGCACCCCGAGCACCATGCCAAAGGCGGCGGCCACGCCGATGGCGGGTGCGCCGCGTACGGCCAGGCGGTAGATGGCGTCCACCATGGTGGACACATCGCGCACGTCGATCTCCTCATGCACTTCAGGGAGCAGGGTCTGCTCGATCATGCGCACGTGACCGCTGAGGTCGCCGATCCAGGAGAGGGTTTGGGGATGCATAAAGTATGGGTACTAGGAATTGCCGGCCAGTTTGGCCTGAAGGGCCGCATCTTTGGCGCGCACCTTCTCAGCCTGGGACGCGCGGTGCTCCTGCACCTTCTTGGCGATCTCTGGATCGGCGACGCCGAGTATGCGGAGTGCCAGGAGGGCGGCGTTGGTGGCACCGCCGCCGCCGGTGGCGACGGTAGCGACCGGGACGCCGGCGGGCATCTGGACGGTGGCCAAGAGGGCGTCGAGACCGCCCATGGGGGCGTTGTCCATGGGAATGCCGATCACGGGCAGGTGCGTGTGTCCAGCGACGACGCCGGCCAGGTGCGCGGCTCCGCCGGCTGCGCAGATTAGGACCTTGATGCCGCGACTCGGGGCGCTCTCGACGAATTCGACTACGTCCGCGGGTGTGCGGTGGGCCGACATAACGCGTGCTTCGAAGGGCACTCCGAAGGAGCGCAGGGTATTAAGGCAACTCTCGAGGCGGGGGAGATCGGAATCCGATCCCATCAATAGGGCGACACTCATGCCGGCACTCCTTCCGGCAGGCTGCCGGTAATACGTTCACAGATGTCCAGGTAGCTAACGCCAACCTTTGAGAGAATGCCCGCGTCCAAGGACGGCGGCGGGTACTCGTGATTCCAGTCCAGGGTCTCGAGGTAGTCGCGCAGGATCTGCTTGTCGAGGCTGGGGGGCGAACCGCCAATCGAATATTGGGCAGCGGGCCAGAAGCGGCTCGAATCGGGGGTCAGCGCCTCATCGATGAGTACGGTCTCACCGTTCAGGGTGCCGAGCTCGAACTTGGTGTCGGCCAAGAGGATGTCGATGCCGGCCAGTATTTCGGTGCCGCGCTCGAAGAGCTCGAGGCTGACCTTTTCGCCGTGCTTGTAACGCTCGGCGCCGATCAATTCGGCCGCTTCCGTGGGGTGCAGGGGACGGTCATGCACCTCGTGTTTCGTGGTGGGAGTCAGCAGCGGTGTGGCTAGCTTCTGTGCTTGCTGCAGGCCCGCCGGCAGTTCGATGCCGCAGACGGTTCCTTGCTTCTGGTACTCCTTCCATCCGGAGCCGGTGATGTAGCCGCGCACAACCCACTCGATGGGATCCGGCTGGCAGCGCTTGACGAGCATGGTGCGGCCGCGCAAGCGATCCTGCCACTCAGCATCCAAGCCGTCGATGTTTTCGAGCTCGGTGCTGACCAGGTGGTTGGCGATGATGTCCTCCGTGCGCGAGAACCAATGCTGCGCGATGCGCGTCAGCACGCGGCCCTTGTGGGGGATGCCCTCGGCCATGACTATGTCGAAGGCCGAGACGCGGTCGGTGGTGACGAAGAGCAGGTGTTCGGCATCGACGCTGTAGATGTCGCGTACTTTGCCGGAGGCGATCTGCTCGAATCCGGGGGGGGCGTGGTCGCGCCCGAGATAGACGGCGGACTGGCTCATGGGGGGGGCGGGGTCGCAGGGAGGGGGAGGAGTTTGGCGCTCGGCCGGGCTCCGAAGAATGGCGGAGTATGCCGAGGAGGGCCGGGCCCTACAATGTCAGTCGATGAGCCCTGAACAGGAAGCGCCCCGAGCCTTGGCCTGGCAGACCCCCTTGAGGGGCCTGCTGGAGGTGCCCGGATCCAAGTCCATCGCCCAGCGAGCGCTGCTTTTGGGGGCCCTGGCTCCTGGTCAAACCCAGCTGCTGGGGGATTTCTCCAGTGCGGATGTGCAGCACATGCTGTGCACCTTCGAGGAATTGGACTGGAAGCCCAAAAACGAGCATGGGGGCCTCCTAACACTCATGGGGGGACTTCATCCTAGTCCAGGGAGGCGTGTTTATGTTGGCGAATCGGGCACTGGCGGCCGACTCTGGTCCGCCTTGATTGGGTTGGGAGGCTTAGGGCCTGATGCCCGCGGTGTGGGGGCTCACGGCTCCCTTTGCCGTCGACGATCCGGGGCCCTACTCAAGGCCCTTGAGGGCGCTGGGGCTGGCGTGACGGTGACGCATCCTGAGCGTGGGGATTTCCCCCTGACCCTCGTTCCGGTGCCGGCGGGCGAGCTCGGAAGTCTCGAATTGGCGAATCCCAACTCCAGTCAGGAGGTCACGGGGCTCCTACTTGGCCTAGCTGCCAGGCCCGACCGCTGTCCACTGCGGGTGCAGGGGGTTATCCCTAGCGAGCCCTATGTGCAGTTGACCCTTGGGGTCCTGGAGCGCTTCGGGGTGAGGGCGCGCTGGGAGCGCGAGGCCGAGGCTTCGAGCTTCGTCTTAGAGGGCGAGCTGCGAGCACCCAAGCGGCCCTTCACAATCGAGCCTGATGCTTCCGGCGCGGCCGTGGCCTTGGCCGCGGGCTGCCTTTCTGGAGGTGACGTGAGCGTGCGTGGCTTGGACAGTGAATCACTGCAAGGGGACGTAGCTATCGTGAGGCACCTACAAGCCTTCGGGTGCGACGCGGGCTTCGACAAGGTTGGGGTTTGGGCACGGGGTATGCCCAACCGTGGCGCCGAGTTGGACCTTACAGGTGAACCGGACCTCGCGCCGGTCCTAGCGGCTGTGGCTGCAGGGGCGGCTTTTGTGGGTGGTGGTCCCAGTCGGCTAACCGGCTTGGGCACGTTGCCGGGGAAAGAGAGCGACCGCTTGGCCGTTCTGCAAGCGGGGCTGACGGAGCTTGGCTTCCAAGTGCATGCTGGCCCGGATGAACTGCGCATCGCGCGAGGAATGCCCCATGCTGAAGCGCGAGTTCTCGATCCGCACGGCGATCATCGCATGGCCTTTGCCTTCGCTCTGCTCAGCCTGTTTCTGAAAGGGGTACAGGTTTCAGAGCCGGAATGCGTGCTGAAGTCCTGGCCGACCTTTTGGCGTGATCTGACGCAATAGGGAAAGAGCACGACGTGGTTACAAACGGCCTACTTCGGTTCCAACGGGAGCGGGGCAGGCGACGATGAGCGCAGAGTTCAGGCATACGAACCGAACTCTCTCGAAGCATGCATCCTCTCCTATTTTCCGCCACCCTGAGCTTTGGCATATGCCTGGCGCCGGCGCCTCAACAGGCACCGTCCGAGGGAGTTGCCCATTCAGCGGGCATGCTTCAGTTGACCTTCGGGTGTGTGTCAAACTGACAAGGCCACGGAGATGTAGCGTAAGTTCGTGCCGACGCTCGAGTACTTGCAGGAGAGCCTCTCCGAGAGTATCTCGAGGGACGTGGACTTCAGGCTGCGTATCTTCAAGGGCTATGACCAGGGTCTGAAAGCACTGGTGCAGGGCGATTCGGTCGAGGATCAGCAGCCCGCAGTCAGCGTCACGATGCCGGAGCTGTCGGTCCTGGTCGTGGACGACAACCCGGTCAATCGCAAGGTGCTCGAGAGCATGGTCACCCGTCTGGGTCACCGATTCAGCTTGGCGGAGGATGGCCTGGTGGCAGTGGGAATCTTCGCCAGCCAGAGCTTCGACCTGGTGCTGATGGACTACCACATGCCAAATATGGGTGGCCCCGAGGCCGCCCGAGCCATGCTCGCGCATTCCCTGCGGGCGGCCCAGGTTCACCCGCCCGTGATCGCCGTCAGCGCCGCCGTGAGCTTCACGGAGCGGCAGGCATGTGCTGATGCAGGAATGGATGACATTCCGACCAAACCCTTCCGAATCGATGAGCTACGCCACATGCTAGAAGAGCGCTTCGGGAAACCGTCGCAGCAGGCCCGAGCCGCCTGACTCCCAGCCCTCTGCAGTATGCCCCCCCAGACAACTCAATCTTACTCCCTCGACGGTCCGGTCCTGGTGGCCGGCGGCGCCGGCTATATTGGTAGCCACACGGTGCGCTTGCTGCTGGAGCGCGGGCTCGAGGTCGCGATCTACGACAACCTCTCGACCGGCCACCGGGGTTCCATACCTGAGGGCGCCCGTTTCTACGAGGGCGACCTTTCCGACCGCGAGACCCTTGGCAAGGCCCTCGCCGATAGCGGCGCCAAGGCCGTGATCCACTTCGCAGCCAAGTGCTACGTGGGCGTGTCGGTCACCGACCCGGCCACCTACTACCGAGAGAACGTCCACTACACATGGAACCTGCTGGAAGAGATGCGCAGCGCCGGCGTGCGCGACATCGTCTTTTCCTCGACCTGCGCCACCTACGGTGCCCCGGTGCGGATGCCTATCGACGAGAGCCACCCGCAATCGCCGATCAATCCCTACGGCCACACCAAACTACACATGGAGCACATGATGGCCGACTACAGCGTGGCCTATGGCTTGCGCTACGCGGCTCTGCGCTACTTCAACGCGGCCGGCGCGGCTCCCGCCAAGCAGATCGGCGAGGATCACCAGCCCGAGACACACCTGATCCCGCTGGTGCTGCAGGTAGCTCTGGGCCAACGCGAGAAGATCATGATCTTCGGCGATGACTACGAGACGCCGGACGGCACCTGTATTCGCGACTACGTGCATGTGGATGACCTCGGCGATGCACACCTGCGTGCACTGGGCGCTCTGCAAGGTGGCGCGCCCTCGGTGATCTGCAACCTGGGTACTGGGTCAGGCTTCTCGGTGGCGGAAGTTATCGACGCTGCACGGACAGTCACCGGACATGCCATCCCGGCCGAGCTGGCTGAGCGGCGGGCGGGGGATCCCGCGGAGCTGGTCAGTGGCGGCTCGCGTGCTTTTGAAATCCTTGGTTGGCGCCCGGGCAAGCCCGACCTCAAGGACATCCTGAGCGACGCTTGGGAATGGCATCAGGCGCACCCGAACGGATACGAGGATTAGGGCAAAGGTGAGTCAATTAGGGGGGAGCCGCTGGTGCTGGCTGTTGGTGTTGCTCTTGACCGCTTGCGGTCAAGACGCTGGGCCGGTGCACGCCGCCGATCAGACGCAGCAGGTTGCGCAGCGCCCGATGGTTAGCTTGGATGCCCCGCCTCCGCGGGAGTCTCTGCAGTCCCGTTTGGATGTGGAGAGCGTGCATGCCGATCAGGTTCAAGCGGCGCCGTTTGTGGCGGCGCCGACTGTGGCTGTGGCGGCGCCGGCTGTGGCGGCCGAGCCGCAAATAGCGCTAGCGAGCAAGCCGCCGGCTGAGGAGCCGGCGAAGAAACAGCCGGCCGCCAAGAAGCAAGGCGAGCTATCCAAGCGCATCGAGAGCGCCATCGCCCGCGGTGTGCGCGTGGCGCGCGAGCGCAGCAAGGGGCGCGTGCATGGCAACAACTGCACGGTGGCCGTACATGTGCTCGAGCTGGATGGGCGCGTGGAACGACTCTCGCGCTTGGCCAACGCGAGCCTGGTGCCCGCGTCCAACCTCAAGCTGATCACCCTGGCCGCCGCTTTGGCCGAACTCGGTCCGGAGCATCAATTCGAAACGCCCTTCGAGGCTCGCGGCAGTATCGCGGGTGGTCGGTTGAGCGGCGATCTCGTGGTCCGTGCCGCCGGCGATCCGCTCTACCGGGTGGACGGGGATGGTGGCATCGATAGCTGGGCGAAGGACGTTGCTCAGCAACTACGAGCGGCGGGCATCGAACGTGTCAGCGGCGATCTGGTTCTGGACGAGGGCGACTTCCTCGAGCCTGGCCCGGGGCCTGCCTGGCCCAGTTCCAGGGAGCATTGGAAGGAATACTGCGCGCTCTCGGGTGGTTTCAGCGCCAATGCCGGCTGCCTAACAGCCGTGGTCAAGTCCACGCGCTCGGGAACCAAGGCCAATGTGCAGGTGCGGCCTGCCGGCTCCGGTTTGACCCGCCGTGGTGAGGTCAAGACCGTGGCCAAGCGCAAGGCACTTACGGTAGCCGTAGGAGCGACTCCCGGTCGTTATACCGTGCGCGGATCGATACCCGCCGACGTTCCCAGCTATACAGCACGCTTCGCCGTGCCCGACCCCGTTGAGTTCTTTGGGCAGACCTTGAAGAGCGCCTTGGCCAAGCAGGGCCTTAGCATCGCCGGCAAGGTCGTCCGCGAACGACACGCAGAAGGCGGCAAGCTCGTTGCCACCATGCGCTCGGCTCTGGCCGATACGGTTGTTCCGATCCTGCGCGATTCCAACAACTCCGTGGCGGATCAAGTCTTTCTGCACCTCGCTTTGCGCAGTGGCAAGCGCCCAAATCGCGCTGGTGGACAGGCCGCCGTGGCCGGCGCGCTGATCAAGCTCGGTGTATCAGCCGAGGGCTTGGTACAGGTCGACGGCTCCGGTCTCTCCAAGCAGGATCGCACCAGCCCGCGCCAGCTAACGGCCTTGGTGGCGGCCGCCATGGCCCGCGGCGGCGAAGCGGCGCGGCTCTTCCGTGAAGCTCTGCCCGTAGCGGGTGAGAGCGGCAAGCTGAGCAATCGCATGAGGGATGGCGCAGCCCGTGGACGCGTGCGCGCCAAGACCGGCTTCGTGAACGGAGCTAGCGGTCTTTCGGGATTGGTGGAGACCCAAGACGGGCGCGTCTTGGCCTTTTCAATCCTGGTGAACTACCCGCACGTAAACGGACTGAACACGCACGCCTTCAAGCCTATGCAGGACGAAATCTGCGAGGCCTTGGCGAGTGTGCCCGCCGATGGGGGGCGCTGATGGACCTGCGCGAACGCCAGCTGGCCGTCGATCTAGGCACCAAGGCGGCGCGTGAGGCTGGGGCTCTCTTGCTCGAGTATCTGGAGCGCATTGACCGTGTGAAGCTGAAGCGCAAGTCGCACACACGTGACCTGGTGACCGAGGCGGATCTGGCCTCTGAACGCCTACTGGTGGCGCAGCTACGCGAGGCATTCCCCGGTCACGCCATCGAGGCCGAGGAGGAGACCTGCGATCCTGAGTCCGATCAGCCGCGCTGGTTCCTGGACCCCCTGGATGGGACCGTCAACTACGTGCACCGCCTGCCCTTTTTCTGCGTGTCTATGGGCCTCTACGTGGGCACCAAGCCCCAGGTGGCCGTGGTGCATGCGCCGCTACTGGGGGAGACCTTCTGCGCCGTGCTGGGCGGGGGGGCCTGGATGGAGGGGCCCCGGGGCAGCGGCAAGCTGGCTACCAGCCGGGTTGAGTCCCTAGGCGAGGCAGTCCTGGCCACAGGCTTTCCGTACCGCCGGGAGTCCCTGGAGAACAACAACCTGGGCAACTTCCAGGAGCTCTTCTGCGACCTGCGTGGCATCCGGCGCATGGGCTCGGCGGCCCTGGACTTGGCCTATGTGGCCGCAGGGCGCCTGGATGGGTACTGGGAGCTGCATTTGGCGCCCCACGACGTGGCCGCTGGGGCCCTTTTGGTGCGTGAGGCGGGCGGTATCGTAAGTGATGCGCATGGGGGCGAGGACTGGCTGCGGGGTGGCAGCGTGGTGGCTGCGGGCCCCGGGCTGCAGGGTCAGCTGCAGGCCCGAATCCAGGCCTGATTCGGGGGCCGGCTGCGCCTTCCGCGCGCCCACCTGAGCTGCTACGATCCCGGGCTCGCCTCCGCCGATCCGAACCTCCTGGCAGCCCCAGATTTGGCTTCCAAAGAGTGCTCTCGGACCCCCAAATATCGCCCACAGCTGGCCCAATGACCAATCAATCTGCGCCCTCCAGGGATCTGATCCGGATCCGGGGGGCACGCCAGAACAACCTGGATGCAGTGGATGTGGACCTGCCGCGCAACGCGCTGGTGGCGATCACCGGGGTCTCGGGGTCGGGTAAGTCCTCCCTGGCTTTCGACACCCTGTATCGCGAGGGGCAGCGGCGCTTCTTGGAGACGCTGTCGGCTTATGCCCGGCAGTTCCTGGGCAATCTGCAGAAGCCAGACGTGGAGTCGGTGGAAGGACTCTCGCCCGCCATTGCCGTGGATCAGAAATCGATCCCACGTGGGGCGCGTTCGACGGTCGGCACGCTGACCGAAATCACCGACCACCTGCGTGTACTATTCGCACGTGCTGGGGTCGCCCACTGCCCGGCCTGTGAGCGGCCGGTGGAGTCGCGTACTCCCGAGGCTGTGCTGCAGGAGATTCTGCGCGCCTACCCCGGGCTCAAGGTGATGATCTGCGCGCCGGTTGTGCGCGATCGCAAGGGAACCCAGAAGCCACTGTTCGAGGACCTGCGAAAAAAGGGCTTTGTGCGTGCACGGGTGGACGGGGTGCTGATCCGGCTGGAGAGCGCGCCGGAGCTCGAACGCTATAAGCGTCACACGGTGGAGGTGGTCATCGATCGCCTCAAGCCGGACCCGGACGAGCCGGGGCGATTGCGCGAGGCCGTGCAGGGCGCCTTGGATCTGGCCGAGGGTGACGTGACCGTGGTGGTGGTGGAGGATGAGCAGGAGTCCGTGCGCACCTTCTCGACCATGCGCGCCTGCCCTGGCTGCGGTGCGGATGTTCCGCCCTTGGAGCCGCGCCTCTTCTCATTCAACTCGCCCCACGGCGCTTGCCCCACCTGCGAAGGCATGGGGCAGCTGCGGCGTCCCAGCGAGGACGGCGTGGTAGCGGATAGGGATCTGTCTATCCGTGACGGGGCCCTGGCGGTGACGCGTGCCAGTGGCGGAGCCTTGCTCTTCCCGAAGGTGGACTACGCCTTCCTGACGCTGGTAGGGGAGGCCCACGGCTTCGACCTTGACACGCCTTGGAAGCAACTCTCGAAGGCCGCGAAGGAGGTCATTCTGCGCGGCGCGGGGGATGAACGCTTCCAGGATAAGGCCAGCTGGAACGGCTCGCGCTTTCAGGGGGATGTGCAGTGGAAGCGGCACTACAAGGGTGTTCTTACCGCGCTTGAGGAGGCTTGGAAGAAAGGCACTAGGCGCAAGACCGTCGAGCGTTACCTGGCGGTGCTGCCCTGCTTTGATTGCGAGGGTGGGCGTTTGCGACCGGCTGCTCGGGCGGTGCGTTTTGGCGATGCGCGCATGACCGAAATTTGCGCACTGCCGGTGGAGGAGATCATCGAGCGCTTGGAGGGAATTGATCTGACCAAGCGCCAGGCACGCATCGCTCGTGATCTGCTCTTGGAGGTCAAACGTCGCACGGAGTTCCTGCTACGTGTGGGGCTTGGCTATCTGACGCTCGACCGTGCGGCGGATACGCTCTCCGGCGGCGAAGCTCAACGGATTCGTTTGGCGGCTCAACTGGGCGCTGGTTTGCAGGGCGTGCTGTACGTGCTCGACGAGCCGTCCATCGGCCTGCATTCGCGCGACCATGGGCGCTTGCTGGGCGCGCTCGAACACCTGCGCGACGCGGGCAATAGCGTGATCGTGGTGGAGCACGACGAGGCCACCTTGCGCGCTGCCGACTACCTGGTTGATGTTGGCCCCGGCGCGGGCCGTGACGGTGGACGCATCGTCGCCGCGGGGACGCCCGCTGAGGTTTCCAAGGCGGATACGCCTACGGGTAGGCTCCTGCGCGGCGAAGTGCTGCTGCCGGCTCCCGAGTCGCGGCGTGCGGGCAACGGCGACTTCCTGGAGATCAAAGGGGCCAGTGGCTTCAACCTGAAAGATGTCGATGCGCGCATTCCCCTGGGGACCCTTTGCGCCGTGACCGGCGTGTCTGGTTCAGGCAAGTCGACCCTGATCAACCGCACGCTGCGGCCTGCGGTGCAGCGCCACCTGGGTCGTGAAGGCGCGCCGCCGGCGCCCTACGACGAGATTCTTGGGCTTGAACACATCGACGAAATTGTGGCCATCGATGCGAGCCCCATCGGTCGCACGACGCGCTCCAATCCCGCCACCTACACGAAGGTGCTGAGCCCACTGCGTGACCTCTTCGCTTCTCTCCCTGAGTCGAAGCTACGGGGCTACACGCGCTCGCGATTCTCCTTCAATACCGAAGGCGGGCGCTGCGAGACCTGCGGAGGCGGCGGCGCGCGGTACGTGGAGTTGCAGTTCCTGGCACCGGTGACCGTGCCTTGCGAGGAGTGCGGTGGGCGGCGCTTCCAGGAGGAAACCCTGGATGTGAAGTACCACGGAAACTCCATCGCGGATGTGCTCGACATGCCCTGCGAAGACGCCCTCGTGCTCTTCAAAGATCACCCAAAGATCCAGCGGCCCCTGGCGCTAATGGTCGAGGTGGGCCTTGGTTACCTGACTCTTGGGCAGCCTTCCACCACGCTCTCTGGTGGTGAGGCCCAACGCATCAAGCTCGTGACGCACCTGGCCAAGCGGCCCAGCGGCCACACGCTCTATCTGCTGGACGAGCCGACAACGGGCCTGCACATGCTCGACGTGGGGCGTCTGGTTGGTGCCCTCCAGAAGCTGGTGGACCTGGGTCACACCGTCTTGGTGGTGGAGCACAACCTAGAGTTGGTGCTGGCTGCCGACTATGTGATCGACCTGGGACCCGAGGGCGGGCACCGCGGTGGCCGTATTCTGACCACCGGTACGCCCGAAGAAATCACCGCTTTCGAGGACTCTGCCACGGGCGAGGCCTTGCGCGGATTGAGCGCGGCCCGCGAGGCCACGCAGAAGGGCAAGAAGGGCAAGTCTAGTGGCGTGCAACCGAGCATGGACCTGGTCGTGGAGGGCGCGCGCACCCACAATCTGAGGGGCATCGATGTGCGTATTCCGCGCGATTCCCTGACGGTGATTACGGGGCCTTCCGGGTCGGGCAAGAGCTCCCTGGCTCTGGACACAATCTACACCGAGGGGCGCAGACGCTTCGTGGAGAGTCTCTCCACCTATGCGCGGCAGTTCCTGGGCACCAAGGATCGTCCGCCCTTCGAACGCATGCTGGGCTTGGGCCCGGCCGTGGCCGTGGAGGCACGCACGGTTGGCGGACACCCGCGCTCTACCGTTGCGACCACCACCGAAATTCATGATCACTTGCGCGTGCTTTGGGCACGGGCGGGTACGCCCCGTTGCCCGACCCACGGCACGGAGCTCGAATCCTCGGACCCTGGGGGCGTGGCGCGTAAGGCGCTCAAGGCGATTCAAGCAGAGGCCATCGGTTCCAAGGGATGGGTGGTCGCGCCTATCTTTGGGCACGGTCGTCCGGTTTCGGAAGAGCCCGCCGAGGAATTGGAGCGGCAACGTTCGGCTTGGATTGCTGCCGGCTTTGTGCGCTTGCTAGTGGATGGCGAGGAGCTGCGCTTGGACGGCGACTTGGACTCCGCGGAGAACGCTCACAACGTGGACCTGGTCATCGACCGCTTGAGCTTTAAGGATGAGACGCGTGCGCGCCTGGCGGAGGCGGTTGAGCAGGCTGCGAGTATCAGTCACGGGCGCGTGAGTTTGGTAGTCAAGGATGGCGCTCGTCACGAGTATTCCACCCGTGGTGCCTGTGTGCAGTGCGGCTTCCAATTGGAGTCAGAGCTCGAGCCACGCCACTTCTCTTTCAACACCCACGTCGGTGCCTGCCAGGCCTGCGGTGGTTTGGGGGCCCGTGTACATGCGGACCCCGAAAAGCTGATCACAGAGCCGGACCTAGCCCTGGTTGACGGTGCTATCGAGGGCAAGCTCGGGCGCTATCTGACCAAGGGCAAGGGCTACTATGAGAACCTGTTACGCAAGGTGGCTAAGAGTCACCGCATCGACATCGAGAAGCCCTACTCGCGCCTGACGGACAAGCACCAGGAGCTCTTGCTCTACGGTAAAGGCGCACGCGAGAGCTACACGGTGGAGATGGAGAAGCACACTGCCAACGCCGATGTGCATGAACGCTTCACTTCCGACTGGGTCGGTCTGTGCGGGCAGGTTGATGCCTGGCATAAGAAGACTGACGACCCCTCCTGGGCAGCGATCCTCGAGACGGTCATGACGCGCGGCGTATGTGGTACCTGCGAGGGCGAGCGGTTGGCGCCGGGACCGCGCGCGGTTTCCCTGGGACTCAAGCGCATGCCCGAGCTGTTGCACCTGACGGTGCTCGACAGTATTGAATGGGTGCAAGGCCTGCTCCTGCGCCCGGCCCTGCGTGAGGCTGTTCAGCCTGTTCTGGACGAGTTGGCCTCGCGGCTTGGCTTGCTCGAGCGCGTGGGCCTCGGCTATCTGACCCTGGACCGCACAACCTCGACCCTTTCCGGCGGCGAAGCCCGTCGCGTGCGCCTCTCCGCAAGCCTTGGTTCCGAGCTGGTGGGGGTCTGCTACGTGCTCGATGAACCCACTGTGGGTCTCCACCCGCGTGATGTGGAGCGCTTGGCTGGGGCCTTGGAGGAGCTGCGCGACCGCGGCAACACGGTACTGGTGGTGGAGCATGACTCGACCCTCATGAAGCGTTCTGATTGGATCGTTGATCTCGGTCCCGGTGCTGGCGAGCATGGCGGACTGGTGGTGGCTTCGGGTCCTCCGGAGGAGGTGGCCAAGCACCCCACTTCAGGTACGGCCGCGCACCTGCGCGGTGAAGTGCGCCTGGATGAAGTGCTCAAGGACATGGAGGACGAGGGTCTACCCGCTAAGGGAGCCTTCGCCGGATTGCCGCCCATCAAGCTGCTCGGTGCGACCACCCACAACCTGAAGGACTTGGACCTGGAGATTCCTTTCGGGCGCATGACCGGCCTGTGCGGGCCTTCGGGCTCAGGCAAGTCGACCTTGGTGCTCGAGACCTTGGTGCCGGCATTGCACGGACAGTCCTCCAAGGGTCGTTGGGCCAAGTTGCTCGGCGCCGCCGGGGGCGGCCTGCGCACAGTCGTCGTGGATGCTGCACCCATCGGGCGCACCCCGCATTCCGTGCCTGCAACCTACGTGGGGTTGATGGATCCTATCCGTGAATTGTTCGCGCGCACGCCGGAGGCGCGCATGCGGGGTTACACCACATCCTCCTTCTCGTTCAACAGCACCCACGGGCGCTGTGCCGCTTGTGAAGGTCGCGGCGCCGTGCTGGTGGAAATGCAGTTCCTTGCGGACCTCTGGCTCACCTGCGAGGAGTGCGACGGCAAGCGCTTCCAGGCCTCGGTCTTGGAAGTTCGCCACCGCGGACGAAACATCGCCGACGTGCTTGAGATGTCGGTGGACCAGGCCATGGAGTTCCTAGAGCACCAACCCAAGTCCATGAAGGTGCTGGAATCCATGAGCAGCGTCGGCCTGGGCTACCTGCGTATCGGTCAAAGTTCTACTACGCTCTCCGGCGGTGAAGCCCAGCGTGTGAAGCTCTCATCGGAGTTGGTGCGCGCCTCCACTGGTGGCCGCAGCGTGGTGGTGCTCGACGAGCCCAGTACCGGTTTGGCTGCCACGGATACGGTGCACCTAGCTCGCGCCTTGGCGCGTTTGGCCCGACGGGGTAATGCGGTGGTGCTGATCGAGCACAACGTAGACCTGCTTGGGGTTTGTGACCACCTGATCGAACTCGGACCCGACGGTGGCGAAGCAGGTGGTCGCTACGTGGCCACGGGAACACCCCAGGAATTGGTCGATAACCCTGAATCTATAACCGGGCCTTTCCTGCGCGCAACCATGGCTGGCCCGGTCAAGGGCAAGCCCAAGGCGGCCAAGAAGAAGGTCACCAAAAAGAAGGCGGCTAAGAAGAAGACCGCCAAGAAAGCGACGGCCAACAAGAAGGTCGTGAATAAGAGCCCCAAATCTAAAGCGGGGCCTAAGTCCTAGGGCTGTTCCATGCACCCGAACAATCCTCTCATCGTTCAACCCGACCGTAGCTTGATGCTGCATACGGTTAGCACCGTGGTCGACGCACAGGGTGCTCCCGTGCGCGACAGTGAGGGGCGTCCGCAGACTGAGGAGCACCCGCGTTTCGTGGAGGCGAGGGATGCTTTGGCGGTTTTCGCTGAACTAGAGAAGAGCCCCGAGTACCTGCATACCTATCGCCTGACGGCGGTGTCGGTTTGGAACGCGGCAGCCCTTGGGGTTTCTGCGAAGGACGTGGAGGCTACTCTTGAAGGCCTGAGCTGTGTGCCCTTGCCGTCCAATGTGTTGGCTGATGTGGCCGAGTGGATAGGGCGCTATGGTTTGCTGCGCATCGAGCTTCGCGAACAAGGCTTTGAGCTGTGCAGCGATGACAAGGCCGTGCTTCCGGATCTGTTAGCCCACGAGTCCATTTCCAAATGGGTTACGGTCGATGAGTCCGGGCGAGTCTGGGTGGACGCTCTAGCCCGTGGCACAATCAAGCAAGCGCTCATTCGCCTTGGATTTCCGGTTGACGACCGCGGAGGCTATCGCTCCGGGGATCCCTTGGATGTGCGTTTGCGTGAGGAGACCCTGAAGGGCTTACCCTTCGGACTTCGTGCCTATCAGAAGGCCGCGGCCGACGCTTTCCACGCGGGCGGCACGGTCGCCGGTGGAAACGGCGTGGTTGTATTGCCCTGTGGCGCGGGCAAGACCGTGACCGGCATGGCGGCCATGAGCCTGGTGGGGGAGAAGACTCTGATCCTGACCACCAACACCGTGGCTGTGCGTCAGTGGCGCGACGAACTGCTGGACAAGACGCTGCTCACCGAAGATCAGGTAGGTGAGTACACAGGCGAGCAGAAGGTCGTCTGCCCGGTTACCGTGACCACCTACCAGATGCTCACCTGGCGCAAGGACCGCACGGATGACTTCGCTCACTTCGACCTCTTCTCCGCGGAGAACTGGGGCCTTGTGATTTACGACGAAGTGCACCTCTTGCCTGCGCCGATCTTTCGCGTGACCGCAGACCTGCAAGCGCGCCGTCGCCTGGGTCTGACCGCGACGCTGGTGCGCGAGGACGGTAAGGAGGACGAGGTCTTCTGCTTGATTGGCCCCAAGCGCTATGACGTTCCGTGGAAGGTGCTCGAGGGTCAGGGCTTTATCGCCGCAGCCACCTGCGTGGAGGTGCGTGTGCCCTTGGTCGAGCAGTTGCGCTCCCAGTACGCCATGGCCGGAGCGCGCTCCAAGTTCCGCATTGCGTCCGAGAACCCGGGCAAGATCCCGGTGCTCAAGCAGTTGATCAAGCGCCACCCCAATGGACGTATCCTGATCATCGGTCAGTACATCGATCAACTCGAGGAAGTGGCCCGCCACCTGCGCGCGCCCATGATCACGGGGCGTACACCCAACTCGGAGCGCGAGCTGGCCTACGCTGCTTTCCGTTCCGGTGCGGAGCCGCTCTTGATCGTCTCCAAGGTGGCGAACTTCGCCATCGATTTGCCGGATGCCAATGTGGCTATCCAAATTTCGGGAACCTTCGGCTCGCGCCAGGAAGAGGCCCAGCGGTTGGGGCGCGTCTTGCGTCCGAAGTCGGATGGATCCGGTGCCGTGTTTTATTCCGTGGTTACCGCAGCTTCGCGGGACCAAGAGTTCGCCCAAAAGAGACAGCTATTCCTGACCGAGCAGGGATACGCCTATCAGATTGTCGAGGCCTCACGGCTCGACGCTTCAGAGTCAGGAATCTCCCTGTGAGTGCTAATAACGACAAGGTCCGTAAGTCCAAACGAGCGTCGAGCCCCAAGACTGCTCGTCGTGGAGCAACCGCTCGCCCGCATGCCGTGGACGCCACGGCGGACGTATCCAAAGCTGACCTGAAGGAGCTCTTCCGATTCTGGGCCGGTGAGACCAACGAGCGACCGCCCGCAGCTGCTGCTGAGCTGCGCGCCCAAGTGGTCACTTGGATGACCGATTCGGATGTGGTCTTGGTGCGCATGGAAGGCCTTGGCAAACGCCTAGGCAGCGTGCTGAATCTGCTCCTTGGCGCTGCTCGCTACGAACAGTCCATGGCTGAGTTGAGCGTGCATCCTGACCTGGCCTACCTCTCAGCCTATGACCTCGAGGCTGCCTTGGCTGTGTTGACCCGGCGCGGCTTGGCCGTTGCAATTACCTCCAGCGCGGCTCTCGGCAATGGCGGCGTGGCCTACTGCGTGCCTGTGGATGTGGGCGACGCGGTGCTGCGTGGAAGGCGCTCCCAGCGGCGCGGTATCTTTGACACCTTCACCCTGCGCGGACACCTGGATCGGATCTATGACGATCCGGCTCGGGCGGCGCGTACGCCACCGAGTCGCGTGCGTGCTCTGTACAAGATGTACGCCAAGGAAGCTGCGGCCGTGGCGCGCATCGAGCGTCTGCCGGAGGGCCTACGCGCCCTCGTGCAGAAGGTCATTCTGGAGTTCGGCGGCATCCTGCACCGGGATCTATTCGAGCGCATGGATACGGAGCTGCCGCACTGGAACGGTCGGCGTTGGTCCAAAATCTTGGCTGATTCCCTGGTGGGATCTGTAGAGCGTTTGGAGTTGGGTAGCTACGGCATCCAGCACTCGGGCGAGACACTGATGGTCTTCAACGAAGTGGCTCTTGCATGGCTGCGGCGCGTGGCTGTTCCAGGCGACCCCGATCAGCCCTACGACGAAGCCTCCTTGGGTGTGGACCTGGTGTCCAACATCAGTCGCTTCATCGCCTTCATCTTGGAGAACAACGTGCGTTTCACCATGCGCGGCGAGATCTTCAAGACCACCGAGAAGCGCATCCTTGGGGACTTGATTCCCAATCCCGGCCGGGAGTTGGAGCGTGCTGAGGTGCTGCAGTTTATCTACCACTTCGCGCACCACGCGGAGTTGATCGAGTCCACGGGCGAACGGACCTTCGCGTTGACCGCGAATGGCCGTGATTGGGAGCCGCAGTCCTTGGAGGAGAAGCTGCGTACCCTCTACGAGTACATCGTCGAGGAGACCAGCCTCTTGGGCGAGGCCTTCCACCAGGTGCGGATGCGCCGGCTCTTCCTGCGCATGCTCAAGCGCATTGAAGCTGGTATCTGGTACGACATCATGTACGTGCCCTTCCTGGTGCGGAACCAGTATCTGTGCAGCCTGGATGATCTCGAGGTTGACGAGTACTTCGCTGGTCGCGCTTCGGCCGCTGGTGGTGGTGCTTCGGAAGACTTGCAGCGCATGGCTTGGAACCTGGTCAATTGGGTTCGCAAGCGCTTGTACTTGCTGGGCCTTGTGGACCTTGGATATGACGCAGCTGGGCGACCTGTGGCCATGCGCCTGACGCGCCTCGGTGCGCGCACCATCGGCGTGTCCGAACCTGACGGGGAAGTGGCAGCTGTGGGGAGCTTGGTCGTTACCCCAGACTTCGAAGTCGTCATGATCCCCACGGGTGACGATGGCGAGTTGGTTCACGACTTGGATCGTTTCTGCGAACGCGGCACGGGCGGCAGTCTCAAGCAGTTCAGCATCACCCAGAAGAGCGTCAATCGCGCTCTTTCCGAGGGCATGTCCCTGGCCCGCATGTGCGTGACTCTCGAGCGCAACGCGCGCACACCCGTGCCGCAGAACGTGCTCTACTCTATTCGCGACTGGGCCAATCAAGCGGGCTTGCTCCAGTTGGATAACCAACTGGTGCTGCGAGCCTCAAGTCCCGAGCAATTGCAGGAGCTGCTCGCTAACCCCGGCATGCGTGCCCTGGTCGGGCCCGTGGTCGACGAATATTGCGTGAGCCTAAAAGGCGATGGCACTCCGGCTCGTACGCGCGCACTGTTGCGTGAATTGGGCTACCTGGTGGAGCTGGTGGAGTGAGGCCCGTCGCTCCAGCGGAGCTGCTTGCGCTGACGCCTGGGGACCTGCGTTCCACAGGGCGCGGACTCGCTGGCGTGCTGGGCGTGGGTCCTTGGTTGGATGCTGTCCGGCGCGCCTTGGCCGCTGGTTTGCGAGCTGTGCTCGTGCGCGAACCCGATCTGCAGGACGGAGAACTTGCACAGTTGCTTGAGCGTACTGCGGAGCTTGTGAACGCAGTGGACGGTTGGCTCGGGGTGCACGATCGGGCCCACCTGGTGGCGGCCTGTGGCGCGCAGGGCTTGCACTTGGGCTTTCGTTCCCTCTCGCCACGTGAGGCGCGATTGGTGGTGGGGCCTGATGTGACCATCGGCTTCTCAAGTCACTTAGATGAGGATCCCGACTGCTGTGCAGGCGCGGACTATCGTAGTTTGAGTCCTGTGTACGAGACCCCTTCTAAGCGTGGACTGCTCGAGCCCATCGGCTTGCAGGCCTTGGCCGCGGAATGCGCGCGGTCCGAGCTTCCTATCTGGGCCCTGGGTGGAATCACTCCGGAACGCTTGCCCGCCGTGCGCGGTGCGAGCGCTCGTGGTGTGCTGGTACGTGGCGCGCTGCTAGGAGCCGCCGATCCAGGCGCTGCCGTGACGGCTTTTCTGGCGGCGGGGGAGCCCCAGGTATGAACCCTAAACAACTGGTGCGTCCTCTGCGCAGGGCTAGCTTGCTGCTGGCGCTAGTGGTCGGCTGCTACCTGGTATGGCGCTTCGGGACCGTGCAGTTTCCTGCGCAGGGCTGCAGCCCCTTGGCTTCCGTTGGGGCCGGTGATGTGTTGCTCGTGGATCGTAAGCCCGGAGAGCTCGAGCTTGGCTCTGCGCTCTTCGTGGAGGTGGAGGGCAACCTCTATTTGGTGCGTCTGACGCGCCGGGACGAAGTTGGACGGCTGTGGGTGGAGACCGAGGTGGCCGCTTGCCCCGGTGCGGATTCTGAGGTCTTTGGTTGGATCGAACGTGGCGCGGTGCGCAGCCGCGTGATGATGGCCCTGGGACTTTGAACTGAAATGGCCTGGTCGGAAGCACGCTTGCATGCCTGGCTCGCGCGACGTGAAGCTCCATCGGTATTGGTGGGCTCCGCCGGACACGATGCGGCTGTGCTCATTCCTGGTCACGGGCGGCCGGTGGTCTGCACGGATTCTTGTGCGCTCGGGGTGCACTATTCAGCGGATGTGAGTCCCGGCCTTGCGGGACGCAAAGCCGCTAATCGTGCGCTCTCCGACTTGGCTGCGACGGCGGCGACACCGCATGCGTTGCTGCTTGCCCTGCGGGCTCCAGCTAGTACCAGTGAAGCGCGCATGCGCGCCCTGATCGCTGCGGTGGACAAGGCCGGCCGCGCTGCAGGTGCGCCCTTGGTGGCGGGGGACCTGAGTTTGGTGGAAGGGCCCGAGTCATTGGCCGTGACCGCTCTGGGCTTCCTGGCTGGTCGGCGCCAGGCCCCGGGACGCGATCGGGCGCAGGTCGGAGATCTTATTTTCGTCACGGGTCCGGTAGGCGGTAGCCGCAGGACGCGGCATCTGCGCTTCGCGCCTCGAATCGCGGCCGGTCGTTGGTTGTTCGAGCGTGGGGCACGCGCACTGATGGACGTGTCGGACGGCTTGGCCTTGGACTTACAACGCATGGCGCGCGCCTCAGGCGTCCGCTTCTGCGTGCAGCAGGTGCCCGTGCATGCCGATGCGCGCCGCGCGGCGCGGCTTGATGCTCGCAGCTCTTTGGATCACGCCTTACACGACGGCGAGGATCATGAGTTGATCGCCACCCTGTCGCCCAAGGCGGCTGTGCGTTTACTGCGCGAGGCCCCGGACGCTTGCCCTGGCCTTTCTCTCCTGGGCGAGGTTCACGAGGGCAGCGGTTTGGTGCTGGATCTGGACGGCACCAGGCGCACCTGGAAGCCGAGTATGGGAGGATGGATCCATGCAAGCTGAGTCCCGCATGTTGGCGCGCCTGATCTCTACATCGCCCGAGGCCACCGAGGCACTTGGCGAGAGCCTTGGGAAAGCGCTTTGGCCCGGGGCTGTGCTGGCCCTGGTGGGTGACCTAGGTGCCGGCAAGACATGCTTCGTTCGTGGCCTAGCGCGCGGCCTGGGGATCCCTCCGGGTGTGGCCTCGCCCACGTACACCCTGATGCAGGCCCATGAAGGCGGGCGACTGCCGCTCTACCACTTCGACGCCTGGCTGCAGGGACGCGAGGCGGCCCTGTTCGAGGACGGCGGCGATGAGTGGTTGCGCGGCGAGGGTGTGGCGGTGGTGGAGTGGGCCCAACGGGTGGAGGAGTGGCTGCCGCGGCCCTACTTGCAGATCGAGCTCAGTCATCTGGCAGTGGAGCAGCGTGGGGTGGCCCTTTGGAGCGTGGAAGGCGCTCAGGACCCCACCGGAGCGAGTTTCGTGAAGCTCGTGGCAGGCCTGGATTGGCCCGCGGGCCTGGAAATTACCGATTCGGGGCCAAATGCTGTGAACCGCCCGGACTCCGGGCCGTTGGAAGGTCATTGAAAGAGACTTGGGATGACCCCCCGGACCCACTGGACGCTCTCCAGCGGGGTGACCGGAGCCCGTACGAAGCTTTCGTGCGTGATGCGGCGGGGGATCTGGCGGGCTTCTTTCGACGCTTCGGCGCCGCTCAGGCGGACGCGGAAGACCTAGTCCAGGACGTGTTCCTCAAGATGTACCGCAGCCACCACAACTACCGGCCTGAAGGCCGCTTCCGGGCATTCGTGTTGCGCACCGCGCGCAACGCTTGGGTAGATCGTGCCCGGCGCAGAGGAGCCCGGCCGCGTTTGGTGGCGGGTAGTGGCACGTCCGAGGATGGCCCCGGAGCCCTCGACCTGGCCGTGGATGAGTCCCTGCGCGAGCCCGCAGCTGCCCTGGAGGCCCAAGAGACCCGCGGTCGCGTTGGGCAAGCCCTGCAAGCTTTGAGCGAGCCTCACCAGCTAGTTTTTGAATTGGGTGTGGTCCAGGAACTACCCTACGCACAGATCGCCGAGCTGCTTGAGGTGCCGGTGGGCACCATCAAGTCGCGCATGTTTCACGCTGTTCGCCGCCTGCGCGAGCTGCTCGGAGAAGAGTTCTAATGCGCCCCGAAGACTTCACCGAAGACTCCAAAGCTGACCGGCGCGAAGCGGCTGAATTGGCTGCTTTCGCCACGCGGTTGGGGGCTAGCCTGCGGGCCGATGATCGCTCTCAGGACCATTCCGCACTGGTGGATCGCGTGTTGGCCGAGACCACCCGCGAGGATCTGGGGCGGGGCACGGACCTGCGTTTGGTGGGTCGTTTCCTACGTGAGCGCTTGGCTCAATCCGCACTACTGCGATTCGCAGCAGCGAGCCTGGTGGTGCACCTCTTCGCCGTGCCCGTGGTGCTCGCCTGGGTGCTCCTGAGTGAGCGCAACCCCGAGGTGATGCTGCGATTTGAGCCCCAGCCGGATGCGCGCCCCTTCGAGGAAGCCTTGCCCTTGGACTTGGAGCCCCTGCTGGGTGCCCCGGCCGATGGCTTGGATGAGTCCCTGGACTCAGAGCCTGAGGTCGTAGATGACGGCGCCTCCGGCGAGCGGCGTTAGCTGGGAGCCTAGTAAAAGGGCCACCACAGGCTCGATTCTGGACCTGGGAAGGGGGCCTACAGGAAATGCACAGGCGCGGATTCCGCACGCTGGTGGTCCCCCTCGGAACCGTCCACTATCCTGCCCACCATGCAATCGTTCTGTCGCTCCTGGATCCTGCTTGCCCTTTTCACTCCCGCCCTATCAGCTCAGGATGGGAGCACGCCGGAGCCTGTGCCCGTCGCTGACGATAGTGCGGAATCGCGCGAATTGCGGCTCGACCTCGCCCAGGCTCTGGAATTGGCTCTGGCAAATAACTTGGGCCTACGTTTGGCTGAGCTCGACAGCGAGGTGGCCAGCTACGACCACCTAGGCAGCTGGGGTGACTTCGAGTGGAACTTCAACGCCCAGGGCACCTTCACGGACTCTGAGCGTGAGGTTTCCTCCTCCTTCATCTCCGGTGGTTCGACCATTGAGTCAGAGAACCGGCGCATGGCCTTGGACCTCAGCAAGCCCCTGACCACGGGTGGCAACCTCTCAATCAACTTCGATACGGACCGCCAGTCCACGAACTCCTTGATTGCTAACTCGGAAGTCCTCACCTCAGACTCCCTGGTGGTCACCTATACCCAGCCCCTGCGCCGTAGGGCCTGGAATGAGTACGCCACCTCGACCCAGCGCGAGGCCGAGCTCGGTTGGCGCCGGCTGGTGGAGACCCAGCGTCAGAATCGTCAGCAATTGAACTACTCGGTGCGCACGGCCTACTGGGATCTGGTGGCCGCTGTGGAGCTGCAGCAGGTGGCTGTGAGTGCCCAGAGCCTGGCTGAGGAGCTGCTTACCAAGCGTCGTCGCGAACTTGCTGCGGGAGTTGGTACGGAGGTTGAAGTACTCGAGTCGCGTGCCGAGGTGGCGACTCGCGTGGAGGCCCTCCTCCAGGCGACGAACATGGTCGGTGAACGCATGGACGGTCTCAAGCGCTTGCTCTACGGAGCGGGCGATGCATCCCTCTGGGATGTGGACTTGGTGCCGACGACCCCCTTGCCTCAATCCGCGACTCAGATCATTCCCACCTGGACCGAAGCCTTGATGACCGCCGTCGAATTACGAAGTGAGCTGCGCCAACTGCGAGTTGCCGTGGACATTGCTCGGCTGACTCACCAGCGTTCCCTTTCGGATCGACTGGCCGGTGTGGATCTGGCCATGACGGCTAGCTCCGGCGCGGTCAACGAGGAAGCGGGCGATGCTCTGAACGACACCCTGGAGTGGAACTTCCCGACCTTCACCGTGCAACTGACCTACGACATGCCTATCGGCAACAAGCGCGCCGATTACGCCGAGCGTTCGGCCCAGGCGCGCGTGCGCCGCTCGTTGCTTGAGTACGACACACAAGAGCTAGACATCGTCGCTGATGTGCGCAAGGCCGTGCGTGACGTGGATTTCCGCACGGAGGCCGTGCGCGCCGCGACCGAAAGCCTGGTGCTCTCGGAGCGCCAGCTGGAGGCTGAGCAGGCTCGTAACGAGCAAGGGCTCTCCACCAACTATCAGGTGCTTGAGGTGCAACAGCGCTACGTCGAAGCGCTATCCGGTGAGCGTGAAGCGCGCGCCGAGTGGGCCAAGGCTGGTGTCGAACTGGAACGTGCCCAGGGGCTCCTTGGTGAGACAGGAGGCAATCTATGAGCGGGGAGCAAACTGCTTCAACAGGTAAGGGGCCGGCAATCGCCGGTGTCCTGGTGCTCGTGCTCGGCGCTGCTGGGTTGTACTCACGCATGAGTGGCTCGAGCGAGGTAATCGAGCTGACCCTCGATCAGCGTTACGCACAGGACCGGCGCCTGACGCCGCTGCTCTACGATTGCCAGTTCGGCCGGACCTTCGACGCTGACACGTCCGACCTCCTGCCGGTCATGATCAGCAAGCTGAACCTTGGGCAGCGCGGACCCCTGCGCTCCTTCAAGGAGGAGTTAGCTGCGATCGGCGCACCGGCCATTCCCGGTCTAACACGCCTCTTCGCCGAGGCCTACGGGGATAAGTGGCGCTCGGGTGTGGTGGAGAATGTCTTGAGCGTTTGTTCCTTGATGAGCACCAATGCTGGTCTCGACATCGCACGTTCAGCCTTCGATCACCCCAAGAACTCCATTCGACTGGGAGCCCTCGACACCCTGGTCAAGCACGGGGAGCTTGAGGACTACGACCGGATCAAGCCCTGGCTGGAACGGGTGACCGCGGAGAATGAACTGGTCGACTATCTTCATGCCCTTTTGGCGGTGGACGGCCCACGCTTCTATCGCGACTGGTTGGGCATGATGCGCGCAGGCCAGTTTGAGCCCGTGTGGCTCCAGGTCGTCACGCGCTTGCACGGGGTCTACGACCCCGAGATCGTTGCGGGCATGGCGGAATTCGCCATGGGGGAAGGCATGAACGGGGCAGTGATTCCGTTCCTGCTCGGCCCGGCCGCACGGGATGGGGACATTGTGGCGAGGGCCTTCCTAGTCGATCGCCTGCGCTCCGAGGTGCCGACGCGGGTGCAATACACCCTAGAAGCTCTGCGACGCGTGGGCTTGGGCGAGGATGCGGGACCGGTATTGGTGCACAGCGATGTGACCGCCCTGCGCAAGCTTGCCGCAGAGATCCTGAGCGAATCGGAGCCCACCCAGGCGGTTCACGACTTCCTCGACCAAGGCCTCTCCGATCCCGACCCCAACGTGCGCGGTGTGTGCCTCACAGGGCTCATCCGCATGGGGGACGAGCTGTCTGAGTCCCAGGCGATCGCCCTTTTGGGTGGCACGAAGGTCGAGCGCCGGCGCGGCATCGATGCCCTTTCAGGCGCTGTGGCTCAAACCCCTTTCAGCGCTGCCGATGGTGGCGAGCGGGTAAGTTCCGACCTCGCATTGCCGGAGGTGCCTCTGGGCGCTGAGGAAGGCCTCGATCTGGATGAGGTGGCGGAGATGCTGCAGTCCGGTCTCGGCTGGGCTGGTGATCAAGCCTTGGCCCTACGCGCCCAAGATGTACTGATCGCTGAGTACGGCCAGTCCCCTGGCCGGTCGGAGCGCATCAGCATCCTCAAGGCCCTCGGCCGCGTGCCCTTGGCGGATTCCGCTGAGTTCGTACTGAACGCCGCTGAGGATCTTGGCGCGTCGGTTGGCTCACACCATCCCCTGCGTTGGTGCGCAGGACAGGTCTTCAACTCTGGGTCCGCGGGACAGGCACTGTTGCGCGCTCGCCTTTTGGTTGAGACCCGGCCTTTCCGCCGCATGGATCTGCTGGCCTTCATCTGGCAAGACCGTAGCGAGGCTTCGGTAGAGATCATGGTTGGGATCCTCGAGGATCCAAGCTCGGAGCCCTTCGAGAAGCTCTACGTGGCCGATCGTTTGACCCGTATGCGGGCTTCAGGGCGCGTCGCCGGAGCGATCAAACGGGCCTATCTGGCCTGCACCCATGCCCAGGTCCGACCCGCGCTGCAGTGCCTATTGTGGACTTGGTACGGCCAGCACAATGCTTGATAGGAGAGGGGCGTGATCGTCGGGCTCTAGCAGTAAGCTAGCTCTATGTCGGTCGCGCCTGCTCTTCGATGGTTTCTCCCGCTGCTCCTGATAGCCGCTTGCGGAGATGGTTCTCAATCCCGATCCAGCACGGATTCCAACGCCCAGGCCGAGCCCGGGTTGAGTCCTGATCAGACGGACCAGGCTGACCGACTCCTGCCGCCCGATCCAAGTCAGCGACCGGCAGCGCCAGCCAGGGTCTTCGACCCGAGCCGTAGCCCCCAGGGTGCTTGGTTTGATGCACTGGCCAAACGCTTCAGCCCGGGGCCGGACGGTGACGACTGGCCCACGGAAGTGGTGGGGCCCTTTGCGGAACGACGCCTGCGCAAACTCATGCGCGCCGCGCTTGCGCGCGGGCCCTTGCTTGCGAAGGGGGAGCTGTCGGACGCTTGGGAAGGCAGCACCGCGCTCGTGCCCGCAAGCCTGAAGGTCCTGCGCGACGATGGTTATCTGCGTGCGCGAGTGGGAGAGGAGTTTGCGAAAGACGACCCGGGCGGACGCATTCTCGAGCGCCTCGCGGCTCATCTGAGTCAACTTGTCGAACCTGTCGAATCGCGAGACCCGCATGTGTACGTGCAGGTTGTGGCCTGCAATCAGACCGACCGAACGCGTTTCGAGACCGTCGCCCTGATTCGCATCGGCGGCCCGAAGGGTGAGGGTGCGGTACAGATCAACCTGCGCCTGCAGCTGATTTGGAAGGTCGGTAGAGGGGTTCAATTAGCCGGGTGGACGAGCGAGGCCTACGAGCTGGTGGAGATCCGTCAGCGTCCCTTTGCCGAGTTGACCCGCCAGGTCCTACCGCAGGCAGCGCTTTCCGATGAGGGCCTTTGGAGTGCGGGCATCGAACACGTTGGGCGTCACGATCGGGGGATCCCCAGCACCAACGTCTACCTGGGCATGCACGGCATGGGCATTGGCGACTTGGATGGAGATGGGCTTGAGGATGTGGTGGTCGGACGCCAGGGCGGGCGGCCGAACCTGGTGCTGAAGCACCTGCCCGATGGCAGCGTGCGGAACGTTGCGACCGAGGCGGGCTTGGACATTTTGGATGACACCGGCGGCGTGCTCCTCTGTGACCTGGATGGGGATTACGCCAAGGATGTGGTGCTCGGTATCGGTGCTGCGGTGGTCATCTTTTGGAACGATGGCAGTGGTGCTTTCCCCGAGCGCACGCAGTTGGACCTAGAGGGTGGCTCGCAGGTCTATTCCCTAACGGCTGCGGATGCGGACGGGGACGGGGATCTAGACCTCTACGACACGCGCTACTTTGGATCCAATCGGGCCGGCGGTGCGCCGGCTCCCTATCACGACGCGCGCAACGGTGCATCCAATGCGTTTTGGCGCCAAACGGCAGTGCGCACCTTCGTAGCCGCCACAGCAGAAGTGGGGCTGGACCACAATAACGATCGCTTTAGCTTGGCCGCCCTGTGGGAGGACCTCGACGGCGATGGGGACTTGGATCTCTATGTGACCAACGACTTCGGCCGCAACAACCTCTACATCAACGAGGGCGGTCAGTTCCGCGATGTGGCGGAGGAGCGTGGCGCCATGGACATGGCTGCGGGCATGGGGATCTCTGTGGCCGATGTGGACCTCGACGGGGATCTGGATCTCTATGTGTCCAACATGCACTCGCCGGCTGGCGAACGCGTGATCGCCAACCCGCGTTTCCAGGAGGGCAATCCGATCGAAGTTCGGGCTGCCTATCAGGACCATGCACGCGGCAACAGCTTGCTGCTTGGGGATGGCGCAGGTGGTTTTCGGCGCGCGCGCTCGGCTAAGGGCATGGGGACTGGGCCGGGCGGTTGGGCTTGGGGTAGTGTCTTCTGTGACTACGATGGGGATGGACTCAGTGACATTCTGGTGCCCAATGGTTTTGCGACCGGACGCATTGGAGTCGACCTGGCGAGCTACTTCTGGAGGGTCGTGGTTTCCGCTTCGCCTCCAAGCGGCTTAACGACGCCTGCCTATCTAGAAGCTTGGCGGGCCATCAGTCACTTGTCCCAGGTAGAGGGTCTCTCCTGGAACGGCCACGAACCGAATTACGCCTACTGGAACATCGGTGACGGACAGTTTGTGGATGCGTCCGTGATCACGGGTTTGGATCACGGGGATGACAGCCGCGTGGCGTCTCCTTGCGATTGGGATCTGGATGGGCGCATGGACTTGTGGATGAAGAACCGCACAGCACCGGTGCTGCGCTTTATGCATGGTCGCGTTCCGGATCCGGGCCCGTGGATCGCTTTTGAGCTGCGGGGGAGTGCTCCGAATACGGAGGCGGTTGGCGGGTTGGTGCGCTTGGAGTTGAGTTCCGGGCGCAAGCTGAGTGCGCGGGTCCATGCGGGCTACGGCTATCTGGGTTCGCCTACGCGGCGCCTGCGCTTTGGACTGGGGGAGGGCGAGTTCTTGGCCTCCGTGGAAGTTGATTGGCCGGATGGGCGCAAGACACAGCATGGAGCTCCGAAACTCGGAGCGTTGCATCTGCTCAGTCCGGATGGGGGAGCTGTGGCCTTCTCGCCCAAGTCCGAGGGCAGCCTGAGCGACAGCGCGGAGGCGCGCTTGGAGAGCCGCATCGGTGAGCTAGTGGTGCGTGTACCTGCCCTGGCTAGTTTGCCCATGGGGCCCCTGCGCTTGCCAACCTGGAGCGGCCCCCCCAAGCGCGTTGATAGTTTTAAGGGCCGGCCTCTGATGGTCATGCTCTGGGGCAGTTGGGACGACGCCTCCTTGGCCCAGGCCAAGGCGTTGGCGGAATCCGGGCTGGTCACCGGCTCCGCCGCTCCGCTCGCACTCTGGCCCATCAGCTTGGACAAGGCGCGTCACGAGAGCTACGCGCAAGCGGCTCTAGCTGCGACGGGCCTCACTCAACTGGGGGGCCGTGCGGATCGGCGCACGCGCAAGTTGTTCGAGGCTTTCACGGGCGAGATCGTCGGAGGCTTTGATGACTTGCCCTTGCCCCTGGCCCACCTGTACGACCGCAGTGGGCAGCTGGTGTGCGTCTACTTCGGCGCGCCGAGCATGCAGACGCTGGCAGCGGATGTGGCCGCATTGAAGGCCGAGCAACCCTGTGCTAATCCCTTGTCGCTATCGGGTGGCTACTGGGTTCTGCGACCTGTTACGCGTGCCCTCAAGGCCAACTCTGCCTGGCTGCGCAGGGAAGGTGAGGTCGAATTGGCCGAGGTGTTGGAACGCACCCTGGCCGAGCGCGGTCAGTAGGGCTTACTGCTTGAGCCAGTGTGGCGAAGGCTGGGCTGGGTAGCGGGGCGGATAGCCCACCTGATCCCAGGCCTGGGTGCGCAAGCCGGATTCGCCTGAGCGTTGGGTGTAGGCCCAACGGCCTGTGCGATTCAGTCGCGTGGGCCAGGCCAGAACCGTGGGTCCTTGGGCGTCTGTTTGGATCGAAAGCTGGTAGCCGTGGTAGAGCACGCTGTTTCCGTCCGGTGCGAGGCGCAGGTCCTCGAGCTGGTGGGTCAGGTCATCCTCGGTCGCTAGCCACGCCGCCAGGTTTGGGCCGTCGAGCTTGAGGCTAGGGTCAGCCAGGCGGGCATGGTTGGCTGCCTTGGCCAAGATATCCACAGTGTGCCGGGCATCCTGCTCGTTGGAGCTCAGCAGCATGCCGTGAAAGCGCGGCAGGGATACAATGCAGGTAACTAGAGCGATACCTAGCAAGAGGCCTCGATCTAGGAAGGCCAGGCCCCGTTGGGAGCGGGCCGGGGCTTGGCTGGTAGCCGAAGCGTTGGGGATGGCGGTGGCGTCACTCATGCTCTGTGCTTCATTCTGGCGGCCGGGGCGCTAGGCTTCAACGGACATGACCTCTCACCTCAACCTCTCACGCTTCGATCCGTCCCAGCTGCGGGTCGCTAGGCAGGTTGCGACCCGCCTGCGGGAAGCAGGGCACGTGGGACTGATCGTCGGCGGTGCTGTTCGCGATCTCTTGATCGGCCGTTCCCCCAAGGATGTGGACATGGTCACGGACGCACGGCCCGATCAGGTGGAGGCGCTCTTCGAGCGCACGCTTGGCGTGGGCCGGGCCTTTGGGATCATGGTCGTGCTGCTAGATGACCAGGAAGTCGAGCTTGCGACCTTCCGTGTAGACGGTTCCTACAGCGACGGACGTCACCCGGATGCCGTTACCTATGGCACCACTCCTGAGGAGGATGCAGCGCGTAGGGACTTCACCTGCAACGCGCTCTTCCTCGATCCAGAGTCCGGCCAGGTCTTGGATCCGGTCGGCGGTAGGGACGACATTGTTGGCAAGCGCCTCGACACGGTTGGGGACGCCTCGCGCCGATTTGCTGAGGATGGGCTGCGGCTCTTGCGCATGGTGCGCTTCGAAGCGCAGCTGGGCTTCCGCTCCGCTTCGGGTTTGCACGCCGCAGCACGTGAGGCAGCGGACAAGCTGGAAGGGGTCAGTCCGGAACGTATTCTGGAAGAGCTGCTGCGCACCTTTCGTGAACCGTCGCCCGAACGGGCCTTACGCACGCTTGCGGAGTGTGACCTCTTGGAGCGCATCCTGCCGGGTTTGGCCGAGGACGCCGACGCACGCGGGTTTGCTTTGAAGGCTCTCGGGCATGGCGCAGAGGATCCGGTGGAGAGTGCAGCTACCGCCTTGGCCATCGTTATCGAACCGCAGCCCTTTGAAGCCTGGGACAGCGCTAGCGCAGAGGCCGCCGAAGCTTCCGCTCGGAGTCTTAAGCCGAGCCGTCAGTTGCTGCGACACCTGCTATCCCTGTGGGAGCTGCGGCGGGAGATGCCGCAGCTGGTTGGGGCTAATGTGGATCCAGCGCGGCGCGCGCGTGCCCTGCGTGAGCCGGCCTCCCCAGGCGCCCTGCGTCTGGCGCGAGCTTGGGCTAGCGCTAGGGGGGAGACGCAGCTGGTTGCGGAGTTGGAAGGGCTCGCAGGCTGGCTGGAAGAACACCGTGAGCTGCTCGAGCCCAAGCCCTGGCTTACGGCTCGGGACCTGATCGCGGCTGGCGTACCCCAAGGCCCGCAGCTGGGCGAGGTACTGCGCGAATTGGAAACAGCGCAGTTGCGCGGTGAGTTGGAGTCCGTCGCTGCAGCTCGCGAGTGGCTTTCCCTACGAGGGGGGGAAGGCGCGGCGCAGTAGGTGGCTGATGGGGAAGCCCAAGAGGGCTAGACCCGCGGCTAACCAGCCGCCAGCTCCGGGGCCGCCTGCGGCTAGGCCGAGGGCAGCGGTGAGCACCATCAAGCGGCGCAGGGCCATGCCCATCAGCGGGCCAACCTGTTCGCGGTGCTCGATGGTTCCGAGCTTGGCCAAGAGCCCCTTGCTAGCTAGTAGACAGAGCAGGGTCGCAGCGGCGAGTCCACCCGGGGCGGAGGTCAGTCCGGGAACCAGGTAGATGAGCGGCGCTCCTAGTAGGAGCAGACTGGCGATCAGTAGGGGCGGTCGCGATCGTTCGCGAACCGGTCCCTCGTCCTCGCCATCTTCCAAGCGGCCGAGGCGCGAGACGCTGAAGACGTAGAGGCCGTAGAGCAGGGCTGGGGCTAAACGCCAGGGATCGAGCGCGCTTTGGTTGGCGAACATGCCAACGGTGATGCCAAAGCCCAGGTTGCCGGCTCGGCAGAGTCCAAGCAGCAGCGGTCCGCGCAGAGGACCGCGGCCAAAGAAATCGTAAGCCATGGCCAACAGGGCCACGCCCAGGATTACGGGCCAGGCGCGTGCCTCCGCAACGCTGCCGAGCACCACGCCTAGAAGCATCATGCCGAAGCCCAATGCGAAGGCGACGCCGGCGGGGATCGCGCCGCTGGGCACGGGGCGCTCCGGTCTGGTGCGTCCGTCGTGTTCGCGGTCAGCCCAGTCGTTGAGGGCCAAGCCGCCGTGGTAGATCAGGAGCGAGGCGCTGACCGCAGCAAGGCAGGTAAAGCCTGACGGGAAGTGTCCGCCGCCACCGATGGCGAGGCCCACGAGGATGTCCGCCACCGCCGAAGGGGCGAGGGATATGCGCAGTAGACGCCCGAGGGCTAGAGCCTTCATGAGACCAGGCGCAGGATGTCGTTGTAGGTCACGTAGACCATCAGGGAGAGAATCAAGACCACGCCGACCACTTGGCTGTAGCCCATGGTGCGCTCCGATACCGGGGAGCCCTTGATGCCTTCAACTATGAGGAAGAACAGGTGCCCGCCGTCGAGCACTGGTATGGGCAGTACGTTCAAGAAGGCCAGGTTGACGCTCACCATGCAAAGGAAGAAGAGCAGCTTGGTCCAGCCCATGGCCGACCAATGGTAGCTGACCTGACCGATGGCGATGATGCCGCCCATGTTCTTGGGGCTGACCTCTTGCTGGAACATCTTCTCGAGGGTTAACCAGGCTTCTGAGAGGAAGCGCCAGGAGGCCAGGGCACCCGCGCGAACGGAGTTGACGACGCCGTGGGTGCGATAGATGTAGCGTGCTTCTGCGATATCCATGCCGTAGTCCAGGACCGGCCGCTGGGCTGCGCTGGCCAGGATCTGCTGCTTGATGCCGTCGCGTTCCAGGCGGAATTCGAGGGGACGCTTCAGGCTCACCGCATTCTGGGCTTGTTGTTGGATGCTGCTCCAGTCTGCCATGTCTTGGCCGTCCAGGGTCAGGACCCGATCGCCACTCTGCAGACCGGCGATGGCTGCACCGGTTGCGGGCATGACGAGGATGGACGTAGCGCTCTCGTCTTGGGCTAATGCCAAGGACTCTAGGAACTCCACGCGCTGGTCGGAATCGAGCTCACCAGCGTTCAGGGTCAGGCGCTCCGAACCACGTTGCAGTTCGAACTCCAATTCCCCTTGGGCTCCGGCGATGGCCTCGAAGATGTCATCGCTCGAGTAGGTGGGCTTTCCGTTGACGGCGAGCAGACGGTCCTCCTTCTCAATGCCAAGCTGCTGTGGAATGGAGTCCGCGCGCAGGTCCTTGATCAGGTTTTCGAGGGGGCTGATACCAAACACCGACGCGCTTTTGGACTCGGGCCTCGCGGGCTCTACAAGAATGTCGAGCAGCTCTTCACCACGCTTCACGCGCAGGTTCATGGGCCCGTTGCCGAAGGCGTGTCGGTACTGGTCCTCTGGTGAGAAACCAGGCAGGCCGTTGAGCACTTCCACCAGTTGGTCGCCATCGCGAATACCGGCTAGGTAGGCGGCGCCATTGGGCGTCACCTCCAGCTCGAGGTCGGGATTGACGGCTGGCGCTAGACCGACCATGAAGAATCCTCGCTGCTCGTTACGCACAGGCTGCAAGGTGACCATGCGCGAGCGTTGGGCACCCTTGGGCAGGATCTCCAACTCCACCGGTGTACTGCCACCGATGGCCACCTCTACGGGGATATGCGTCCAGTCGAAGACTTCCTTACCGTTGGCCGTGAGCACCGTCGAGCCGGCGGGGATGCCTGCGTGCCAGGCGGGGGAGCCGGGCACAGGGGTAACGATTGGGGTTGCCGAGGAGAGCCCCGAGGAGAGCGCAATCGGGAAGAGCGCCAGGGCGAAGACCATGTTCATGATCACTCCGCCCGAGTAGATCAGGAAGCGTTGGGGCACGCTCTTCGCGCCGAGCTCGTCGGGAGCTGGGCCACGCCCGGTGCCATCCGGCATCTCACCGGCCATGCGCACGTAGCCGCCGAAGGGCACGGCTGCCAGTTGGTAGGTGGTGTCGCCGCGTTGGAAGCTGAGCAGCTTGGGGCCGAAACCGAGGCTGAAGACATCCACGCGTACGCCGCACCAGCGCGCTGCTAGGAAGTGGCCCATCTCGTGAACGAAGATGACCATGCCGATGCCGAAGCCCACCTGCAGGATGCGGATCCAGTCGGGGAAGCTCATAGGCTGGTGGGGGAGTTGCTGTTGGACATGCTGTAGGGGGCGCCGGCTTGGATGACGGCGTGGGCCAGTTCGCGGGCCTTGGCGTCGGCGGCGAGGAGAGCTTCCACGCTGCCGAAGGAGCGCGGGCGCTGGTCGAGGACGGCGGCGTGTACTTCGTACAGGCCGTGAAAGGGTAGGCGGCCATCGAGGAAGGCTTCCACGGCGACTTCATCGGCGGCGTTGAGCACGGCGCCGGCGTCTTCTCCGAGTTCCACGCAGCGGAAGCCGAGGCCGAGGGTCGGGAAGCGCTCGAAGTCGGGCTCTTCGAAGGTCAGGCGGCTGAACTTGCCAATGTCGAAGCCGGTGAGCTTGGCGGGGGCGCGATCCGGGTGATGGATAGCGAAGTGGATCGGGCCACGCATGTCGGGCGGGCCCAATTGGGCGATGACGGAGCCGTCCACGAATTCCACCATGGAGTGCACGATGGATTGGGGATGCACGACCACGCCGATGCGATCCGCATCCAGGTCGAAGAGGTGGTGTAGCTCGATCACCTCGAGGGCCTTGTTGAGCAGGGTGGCGGAGCCGATGCTGATGCGCTTGCCCATCTCCCAGGTGGGGTGGGCCAGGGCCTGCTCGGGGCTGGCGTTGCGCATGTCCTCCAGGGAGGTGGTGCGGAATGGGCCGCCGCTGGCGGTCAGCCAGACCTTGCGCACGCGCTCGATGTTCTCGCCGCGCAGGCATTGGAAGATGGCGGAGTGTTCTGAATCCACCGGCACGATTTCGGCGCCCTTGGAGCGCGCTAGCTGCATGAGCTCGGAGCCGGCCAGGACCAGGGATTCCTTGTTGGCCAGGGCCAGGGTCTTGCCGCGTTCCAGCACCGCCACGGAGGCGGCCAGGCCTGCGGCGCCCACGACACCGTGGACGCAGACGTCGAAGTCTGTGGCGGCGACCAGCTCGAGCAGGGCATCCGGACCCCTGAAGAGAACCGTGCCGGCAGGCAGATGCGGCTCCAGAGCGTCGGCTGCGCTGGGGTCGATCATGGCCACAAACTGGGGTCGGTGGGCCTGGACCTGATCCCGAACGGCCTCCCAGGAGCTGCGGGCGGCGATGCCGGCCACGCTTAGCTCAGCCTCTGACGAGGCCACCAGATCGAGGGTCTGGGTTCCGATCGAGCCGGTGCTACCGAGGACGAGGAGTCGTTTCTGCAAAGCGTGGGGGCTCCGGGGGGCCGAGCGCGGGGGTGAGAGGCCTAAGTGGAGGTCCACCTTCGGTGTCCATCGGCCATCTCGATGGGGGAGTGTAGAACAGTCCCGGCAGGTGTTGCACGTTCCAGGGAGAGTCCGGGGCCCAGAGTCGTTATCCTCGGGACTCCGAAGCCCCCAATACCCAGCCTGAACCCCAGTGAGCCAGCCCCCCATCACCTACCGCGACGCCGGCGTCAACATCGACGCTCAGGACGAGGCCCTTGCCCTATCCAAGAAGGCTATCCGCAGCACCTTTACTCCCGGCGTTATCTCGGACGTGGGCCTCTTTGGGGGCCTGTTCGATATGGCCCGCATGGGCTGCGAAGGCCAGATCTTGGTTGCCAGCGCCGACGGGGTCGGGACCAAGTTAGATGTGGCTAAGAAAGTCGGCATCTTCGACAGCGTCGGAGCCGACCTGGTCAACCACTGCATCAATGACATTTTGGTGCAGGGTGCGCGGCCACTGTTTTTCATGGACTATGTAGGCACGGGCAAGCTCGAGCCCAACGTGGTGGCCGGCCTGATTACTGGCTGCGCCAACGCCTGCCGTGAGTCGGGCGTGGCTCTGCTCGGCGGTGAGACCGCGGAGATGCCTGGCCTGTACGCCGACGGCGACTTCGACCTGGTCGGATTCATTGTTGGTGCCGTAGCCAGGGATAAGGTGCTCGACGGCAAGGCTGTTAAGGCCGGCCAGAAGTTGCTCGGGCTCGGCTCTGCCGGCCTGCACACCAACGGCTACTCCTTAGCGCGTAAGGTGCTATTCGAACGCCTTGGTATGTCGCTGGACGACCGCCCCGAAGCCTTCGGTGGTAAGAGCGTGGCCGAGGCACTCCTAGCACCTCACCGTTCCTACCTCGAACTGCTCTGGCCCCTGCTGGAGGAGAATCGCCTGGCCTCCATGGCGCACATCACCGGCGGCGGTTTGCTGGACAACCTGCCGCGTGTGCTGGGCTCCAACGACGCCATTATTGACTATGACTCTTGGGAGCGCCCGGGACTCTTTAAGACCCTCGTGGACGGTGCAGGCATCGATCGGGATGAGGCGCACAGGGCCTTTAATATGGGTATTGGCATGGTTCTTATCGTCGAGCCCGACGAGGAAGCCGCCGTGCGTGCGCACCTGGATGCGCAAGGCGAAGCGGTCTACGCCTTGGGCGAGCTTGTGGCTGGTGAAGGCAAGGTGCGTTGGGCGTCCTGAACCTGATCGCTGGGCTTAGTTGCCTGGGGCTGGCATTCGCCAGTCCCCAGGATCCGCTCACTTGGGAGCAGCGTTGGGCGCAGCTCGATCAGCTGAGCGTGAGCGAGAACGCGGACTTGCGCGACTCGTTGGTGGGGACCTTGGAGCAACTCCAGAGTGCGCTCCATGCGGAGTCATCCAAGCTGGAGGTGTTCCGGGTCGGCATGTTGGCGCACAGCCTGCAGCTGCCTGCCGAGGATTGGAGTGCCTCGGCGCTGCCCCGCGGTTTGGACACGGACGAGCTCGGTCGCGCTGCGGCTGCTTTGGACTCGGGCCTCGCCCGCGCGCAAGCCCTGGCGCAGTTGCTTGTGTTGCCTGGCTTGGACGCTCGGCAGATGTACGAGTACCAGACCCTCGGCTACGCGGCGTTCCTCGAAGATCACGATCGCTTTGCGGCTCTGCCCGCGCGTCTGATCGCTGAGGCTATGCACTCCACGGCGCAGGCCACCTGGAGCGCCTTCTGCGTGGAGGGCATCTCTCGCCGCTACGGAGATCATGATCGAGCGATCGCCGTGATCGATGAGCGCTTACTTGCGGTCGCGCAGGCCGGGACCATCCAGGAGCAAGCCGAGCTGCTCGAACGACGTGCGATCAGTGCCATGGGTGCCAATCGGAAGCCCCTGGCCGAAGCTAGTTTGGGGCGCGCCCTGAGGCTGGGCGGTCAGGATGCCCTGCAAATCCTGGGCAAGATCGCCCTGGATGCGGGTCGCCGCGAGGAGGCCTGCCGACTGTTCAGCGCCCTGCTGGCCCGTTCCCAGGCCCGGGGTGACGAGGCTGCCCCCTGGGCCCTCAGGGGCTGGGGCGTCTCCTTGCTGCCTCCTGGGCCTAAGTAGGCTTTGTAAGGGACTGCAACCCAGCTGGTTTGGTTGGCTAGAGACTGCCCGGCGCCGCTCCCTTGGAAATACGCGCCATCGCCGCCTCCCTGACGAGCGATAGCTCCAATCACTTCACCCTCAAGCCGACTGCGGGCACAATGCTAGGGGGCCTCACAATGTGGCCTCCCGCAATGTCCGCCATCTCCGGAACCCGTCCCTCCATGTCGATGAAACACTCCGCCGCGCTGCTCGCCCTCACCGTAATTGGCGGTGCATTGGCCCTGACAGCCGCCGCGCCCGCGCCCGTCCTGGCGCAGGACCCCTATCTGAAGGACGCGGACCTCAGCAAGCTGGGCAAGACCATCGCTGAGTTCTTCGAAGCGAAGACCGAGAAGCGCGGCATCCTGGAAAGTGAGGAGGCCTTTGACGAGCAGTTGATCAAGCTGCAGAAGAAGCTCAAGAAGGCGCCCGTCGAGAGCCTGATGGAGTCTCCAGCCGACCTCGGCCGCGCGCTCTGGCTTTCGGCTGAGTACCCCAAGGCTAAGAAAATCCGCAAGGGCAAGATCGAGGACGTTAAGTACCAGGGCGGATTCTTCAAAGACGAGCCCTTGGTCTACACGCGCTGGGTGCCGGCCAAGTACGACGCCAAGCGCACGGCCTACACCTTGATTATCAGCATCCCCGATGAGGATGAGAAGCCTAAGGATCACCTGGGCGAGCGTTGGAACAACTCCGACCTGCGTGCAAGCAGCATCATCGCTGTGCCGCACATGCCTGAGAACAAGGCCGACTGGACGGAAACTGCCGGCCTAGCAGCTGTGTTGGTGACCATGCAACAGGTGACCCAAACCGTGGCCACCGATTTTGACCGCATCTACCTATCCGGTCGCGGTGTGGGCGTGGCGGCCGCCCTGGCCATCGCAGAGAAGTTCCCGCACCGCTTCGCTGGTGTGATTGGGCGTTCTGGAGACGCTGGCGTTACGCCGGCTAGCAACTTCTCTAACCTGCCGACCTTCTTTGCCGGTGGTGGTTCTCAAGCGACGGCCTTCGAAGAAGCCGCCAAGGGCCTTGGCTGGGAGAATGTGACCCTCGCGACGGAAGCGCAGGAGCCCGAGGTTTGGACCTGGATGCAGGGCCACCCGCGGACGGCCTACCCTGAGGAGTTGACGCTCTACCCGGGTAAGTCCTTCCCGACCCGCGCCTATTGGCTCGAGGTTCGACGAGGCTCCACCAGCGAGGGCGCGAAGATTCACGCCAAGCTTGAGCGCGATACGAACTCGATCATCATCGATGCGGAAGGGGTTCCGAGTGCGACCCTGTTCTTGTCCGACCAGATGCTGGATCTGTCCAAGCCCGTTCGCGTCGTGACCAATGGCACTGAGATTGAAGAGCTGGTGCCGCGTAGTCGCAAGCAGTTCCTCAAGATGGCCTACGACGCGGTGGTCGACCCCTCGCAGATCTTTGTTGCGCAGCTCAAGATCACGATCACGCCTAAGGCCAAAGACGACAAGTGAGTCAGGCTGAGCATGGGCGCGGACCCGCCCAAGCTGCACTGCTGCTAGTCGTGGCCCTCGCCGGGGCTGCGACCATGACCGTGGAGCTGGCGGCCGTGCGGCTGCTGGCCCCTTGGTTTGGTGCTTCTAGCGGCGTGTGGACCAACGTCATTGGCGTTGTCTTGTTGGCCCTTGCACTGGGCTACATGATTGGTGCACGTCTTTCGGCGCGCCCCAACCCCGGGCAGGTCCTGGGGCTGGTGCTGTTGTTGGGAGCCATTCTGGTGGCTTGGCTGCCGGCTTTGGCTGCGCCGGTGGCGGGTTTTTTCATGCCTGCGGGCGTGGCTTTGGACCAGGCGGCGGGCTTACTTTCATGGGGCAGCCTGGCGGCCTCCTTGTCGTTGTTTGGTCCCGCTGCGGTGATGCTCGGTTGTGTTGGACCCCTGGCGGTGGAGTGTCTGGCGCGGGAGGGTGATACGCGCGCCGGAGACGCCGGAGGTCGGGTGCTGGCGGGGTCCACCCTTGGAAGCCTGGTGGGGACCTTTGCCACTACGCACCTATTCCTGCCGAGCCTAGGCCTGAACGTGACCTTCCTGGCGGCTGGGGGCGTGTTGGCTGCTCTGGGACTGCTGTTGCGCGGTGGCTTGGGCGGCAAGTTTGGCCCGCTACTGATCCTGCCGACTCTGGTCGCCCTCGGCATGGGGCGTTTTGCACCGCCGGCTGTGGCCGAAGGAATGCGGCTCTTGGAAGCGCGCCAGTCCGCCTACCAAGCCTTGCGCGTGGTGGAGAGCGGTGCAGGTACGCCCGAGCACTTGCGCATGTTGCAGGTTAACGAGAGCTTCGATTCCTTCCAGTCCGTCTGGAAGCCCGAGCCCGGCTTGCTGGGGCCCGGCTACTACTACGATCAGTTCGTAGCGCCCGTGTGGTGGAGCCAGGATCAGGCCGACAAACAATGGGACCTGTTGGTGCTTGGTCTCGGCGCGGGCACCACAGTGCGGGTGCTGGAAGGTTTGCTTCCCACGGAAGTGAAGCTGTATTGCACCGGTATCGAGATCGACCCGGAAGTTGTGGCCCTAGGGATCGAGTGGTTCGGGTTGGAATCCAAGCCGCCCACGCGAGTGGTGCACGGTGATTTGGATGCCCGTGCCGCCCTGAACCTGGCCGCTGGTCCCTTCGATCAGGTGGTGCTCGACACCTACGCCAACAACATGGAGGTACCGCCGCACCTGTGCACGACGGAGTTCTTTGCCGAGGTGAAGGCCAAGCTGGCTCCCGGCGGTTGGCTGACGGTCAACGCCGCTGGCTTTGGCCTGGACGATCCGGTGGTGGCTGCTCTGGCCAGCACCCTGGCTCATGGCTTTGGGTCTGAAGTGCTGCTAATGCGCGTGCCTTTCTCGCGCAACTGCATCATTCACGCGCGGCGTGCTGAGGACGTGCCGAAGCCTGGCAGTCAGCAGTGGGTTGTGGGCAACGAGCAGGTGGACCGCTTGCTGGCGGCTTTCGACCTGCCCGGGTCCTGGAGTGTTGTGCAGCCTCCCGAGAGCGCGCCGCTCACCGATAATCTGAACCCCATGGAGCGCTTGCAGCTCGAGTCGATCTCCCAGGGGCGCGCGCGTTGGGTAGAGGGCTTGCGCTGATGCGCTGCCTGATGCGCTGCCTGCGGAGCTGCCTGCTGAGCTTGGGGACTGTGCTGCTGCTGCTGAACAACGCGCTGGGCCAAGACCCGGCCAGTATGTCCGTTGAGGCCCGCTCCGAAGGGCGCTACGCGGATGCACTAGCATTTGCAGAACGGGTGGAAGACCCGGGTGCTCAGGCTCTGCTAGCGCTCTTGGCTCACTACTGGGCTGGCGACCTGAGCGGGGCCCTTGCGGCCGGTAGGCGCGGCCTGGAGGAGGCACCTGGGCACCTCGAACTGCTGTACTACTGCAGCTTGTTGCCCTTGGACCTAGCCGTGCCGGAGTTGGCCGCTGAAATCCTTCCGCGGCTCAATCGGGTCGTGCTGGAGAGCAAGTCCCTGGCCGCTGACGACCGTGCCACCTACATGCAGTTGTGCGAGGCATTGGCCCAGCGCCTGGAAGACCAGCAGGTGGGCGAACTGCAGCGCAACGCAGCCGTGACCCGCGGCAAGGGCCTAGCGTTGTTGCTTGGTTGCGCCATGGTGCTCGCCACCCTGGGCATGTTGGTGCCCAGATCCAGGCGCACTTCCTAGCAGCCCGCCCTAAAAACTCCGCATCCAGCAACAGCGCCCCTCAAAGCTCTGACTGCGTTGCACGAAGGGCCCCGAATAGCTCGCTATGGGGGGCTTCGTGCGTCTTGCCAGAACTTCGATGGACACTATTGCTGAACGCGGACTTTTCCACCGGGCTGCTAGAGCATGTCCAGCAGGCCGGTGCCGTTGCCAACCAGGGTCGGCGTCGTGCCTAGATAGTCGACCCAGGCCGAGAGGTCGTAGGTCCAGGGCAGCAGTCGTTCGTCGCAGATCAATCCCAAGGCGACCACTCCGTAGGCGCGTGCGCCCTCGGTGAGTTTGGGATTGGAGGCCATGGCGAGCAGGGGCTCGACGCTATGCCGATCGCCAATCCAACCCAAGGCGGTGGCGACCGCCGCTTGGCTGGAGGCACCGTGGGCCTTGTCGAGCAATCCGATCAGGGTCGGCACGACTTCCTTTTGGCCCAGGAGTGCGAGTGCCACCGAGGTGCGCCAGAGAAGTTCCGGTCGGAAGCGTGAAGCTTCCACCAGGTCCATGACCGGCTTGAGTGATCCGCGTGAACTGGCCAGGCCAAGACCGATAGCGACGAAACCCTGAGCTTCCCAGTCGGAGAAGTAACTCAGCTTGGGCAGCAGCACGTCCTCCGTGCCGGGGACCTGGGCCATGCCGCACGCGAGTGCGTAGGCGCCGATGTTCTGCGGGCGTCGGCATTTCTTTGTTACGGCTAGTAGCTTCTCCGCTGCCTGCGTGTCGGGCTCCACCTTGCGCGTAGCCAGTTCGTCCGCCAGCACTGCCAGGGCCAGGGCCGACCAGGGCTTCAGAGATGTATCTCCGTGCTCCATGGCACGCAGTAGGCGCTTGCGTACCACCGATGTGGCGCTCAGACCCTCTGGTCCAGGTCGCCCCGCACTACGCGCGAGTGCGATCAGCGCGAAGCGTTGGACAGAGTTCTCGCCCTTGTCCACGGCTTTCCAGAGGGCCTTGCGAGCGGCCTTGTCTACGCCATCGTCGGCAGCGTGCATCAGGTGCCCTAGGGCGATCACACAGCTCGCCTTGACGCCCTCGGGTTCCTTGCTGAAACGGCTGATGCGCTCGGTCATCTCCACCATGGCCAACTCGCGCAGGCTGTCGGGGCCGGTCCGCAGCTGATGTGCCAGGGAGGTGGCCGCATGTGCGCGCACGAGTTCCGGGTGCCGGGGTGCGGAGGCGCGATCCGGTCGCAGGAGCTCGAGTAGGTAGCCACAAAGGGCGCGACGCGAGACAACGTGCTCAGCTCCCAGCGGCAGCAGTTCCTCGGTAGGTCTGCCGGGCTCGTCGGGAATCGGCAGCAGCCCCAGGCTGAGCACGGCCGCGACTTTTAGATCGCGGGTCGAGAAGCGTGGGCCTTCGATAATGGCCACCAGCTGTTGGCCGATGTTGCGGGCTACGTCCGGGTCCCCGGTAGTCATGGCCAAACGACCCAGGGCGTAGATAGCGAAGGCGCGTGTGCGATAGGGCACCTCCGTGCTTTTAACCAGCTTGCGGCCCTGGGCATCGTCGTGCATCAAGGACATCAGGATCGGTATCTGATCCGGATCGCCGAGCAGGCCGAGGGCTACGGCCGCCGTCTCGGCGACCTCCTGATTGGGATGCGAGAGTCGCGGCAGGAAGAGGGCTGCCGCTCGCGCGGATCCGCCTTCAGTATCTCGGGGCGCGATCTTGGCCAGAGCCATCAGCCCAGCCGTTAGAAGGTCCCCGCGGGACTCCTCCTCTAGGACGGACTCGAGGAAGGGCAGGACCATCTCGATAACCACCTGATTCGTAGGCGCGAGTCCATCGGGGTCGGACCCTTTTCCGCCGTCCACGGATGTGCGGTCGTCTTTGGTCAGGGTCACATTGGCACGCACCCGCTCGCGGAGATTTAGGTAGCCCGGGCCACGGTAGTGCCACCAGTGCTTCCAGCTGCCCGGGTCGAAGCCACCGGACCCGCCACCGGGCATGCCTGCGCTGCCTCCGGGGGTCGTAGTTCCGCCGCCGCCCGGAACGGCAGCCCTCCCGCCAGGAGTGGGGGCTGCAGGCCCGGGACCCCCCCCGCGGCCGCCGGTACCAGGCAGGGGCGGTTCCATGCCTGCGCCGGGCATCCACGGGGGAATCGTCAGCGGCGGCAAGGGCGGATAGGCGGCACCGTGAGGGGCCATCAGGACCAGGCTGCAGAGGGCTGTGAGCATAAAAGGTGGGTTGGGTACACCTGAGGGTACGGGGATTACGACGGTCTGTGCGCTATTGCACATCAGACCTAGCGATCCCGCAGGTTGGCGGGCGCGAAGGGGGCTTCTTGGCCCACTCAGGGCGCCCAACCAAAGCTAGAGCATGACCCAGCAAGAGTCACGCCGCTGGCGACTCGTAGCCGGACTCTGTACACAAAAAAACGCCCGCGGACTCCGTTGAGGCCGCGGGCGAGAATGGGGTGCGAATCCTAGAGGATGTCCAGGATGCCCGTGCCGGACTCACCGGTCAGGGTCACGGTGTTCGCGCGGTAGTTGGTGTTGGTGCTGATCTTGGAGTTCCACGGGAAATCCTCCTTGTCACAGACAATGCCGAGGGCAACCGCGGCGAAGCCACGGGCGCTCTGGGTCAGAGTGCTGTTGCCAAGCATGCCAACTAGCGGGTCGAGGGAGCGGCTGTCACCAATGGCGCCCAGGGCGCTGGAGATAGCAGCTTGGGTAGCCAGGCCCTTGGCCTCGCTCAGCATGGTGACCAGGTCCGGAACAACCGACTTGTCGCCAAGCAGGCCGAGGGCCACAGCTGCTTGCTTGAGCAGCGGCGGGCGATAGGCCGAGTTCTTGATGATGTCGTTGATAAGGGTCACGGAGTTGGCGTCGTTCATCAGGCCGAGGGCGACTGCGGCGTGGCCGCGGGTCTCGTCGACGCTGAAGAAGTCCAGCTTCTCACGCAGCATGTCAGCGCTTTGAAGGTCGTTGCGGAGGCCCACACCGATCATGTAAGCACCAGCTTCGGTGGGACTCTTTTCCTTGGACGTAGCGTCGCGCAGGGCGTTGCTGGCGTTCGAGGAGGGAGACTCACCGGCTTCGATCAGAGCGCGACCGAGCACGCCGAGAGAAAGACCAGCCCAGGGCTTGAGACGACTCTTGCCCTTGGACATGCGGGTCATCAGCTCGCTACGAATGGCATCGGTGCCGCCCCAGGGGGCCTCGCCGGGACCTTCACGGCCGGCCATTTGAGCCAGGCTGATCAGAGCGAAGCGACGCATTTGGGTGCCGCCGTCCTTGAGGGTGCGGACGAGCTCGTCACGAACTTCCTTGTCTTCCTTCTCACCGCTGGCGGTGCCGACCTGGCCGAGGGCCAGGATGCAGGACTGCTGCAGTTCTTTCTGAAGCTTGGAGTGCTTGCCAATGCCTTCCTTGAGCAGGTCGATCACGTCCGTACGCAGCTGGGCGGTCTTGGGCTCCGTCAAGGAGTCCGAGAGCAGACGAGCCATAGCGGCCGGAGCGTGGGAGCGCACGAACCAGTGACGGGTCGAGCTGTTGGCGCGCTGGTTCTCTTCGTCGAAGTAGTCCTTCAGGAAGTTGAGTTGCGCGGTGCGGTTGATGGCGTGCTTGCGGTTGGACTTTGCTTCGTCCTCCGAAAGCTCGACGTCACCGAAGTCCACCGGGGTCAGGCCGTAGGCCGTCATGGCGGCGACTTTGATGTCGCGGGTCGAGAAGCTCGGTGCGGTGAGAACATCGACGAGGTGCTCGGCGATGGTCTGACGCACGGCGTTGTCTGCGGTGCGGTAACCGATCAAGCCTAGGCCGTAAGCGGCGAAGGAGCGGGTACGCGGGGGGACTTCGGTCTTGCCGATAAACTTCCGGGCGGCCGGATCGTCGTTCATGAGATCGACGAGGGTCTGCACGGAGGCGTCGTTGGCAAGGATGCCGAGGGCGGTTGCGGCGGTCTCAGCCACTTCCTGGTTGGAGTCCTTGAGGAAGGCTTTGATGATGCCTTCGAACTCGCTCTCGCCGCTCTCGTCCTTAACGTCGCCAATCTTGGCGAGTGCGATCAGCGAACCCGTGAGGATGTCGTTGCCGCGCTCGTTCTTAAGGGCTGCCTTGAGGGCCGGGACCACCTTCTCGCGGATGTCCGCTTCGGAGGGGGCCATGGTGTTCTTGGCCTGTTCCTTTTCACCGCGACCGAGGAAGAACTCGTCGGAGCCGGTGGCCACACCACCACCGTGGATGTTGGCTTTCAGGTTGAGGTAGGGGTCTTTGTTGAAGCCCCACCAGTAGTCCCAGCGAGTGAGGTCTTCGCCAAGGTCGCCGCCGCCGGTGACCGACGGTGCAGCACCGCCGCCGGGTGCTCCGGCGGGTGCGCCGGGGGTCGAGGCGCCGGGAGCGCCGGGGCCGCTAGGGCCGGGAGCGGAGGGACCGCCGGGACCGGGAGTGGCCGGGCCACCGCCCGCGCCGCCGCCGCCGCCGCCGGGGGGCACCGTGTCGCCGGGGCCCCGGTAAGTACCGCCGTGGCCGAAGCTAGTGCTTTCGAGGCACAAGGAGCCTGCGGCGAGCAGTGCGGTTGTAAGGAGCAGTTTCTTCATGATTAGCAGTGAAGTGTTCTTCTGTCGGGTACCCACAGGCGCGGTCCGAAGTGGACCGCATCTCCTGCAATGAAAGCAATGGGCGTGCCAGAGGAGGTCTTCTGAAGCCCAGTCAACAACTAGAATAGGGCTCAGGGCTCAGAACGGGCGGGTCTTGCTGTAAAGAGTGGCGCCTTTCGAGGGTCGTTCCAGGCCAGGCGTACCCAGGTCGTAACGCGCTTGTCCCTATGCGGCCGTTGGGCTCATGGGGACATACAAAATCGGCCGTAGCGCCCCAGGATCGGGAGATAGCGGCCGCTAGGGGCCTACGGGCTGGGGTCGGCCTGATCCGATCGGCACACTCCACGCCCGATGGATAGTTTGCCGGTGCGGGAGCTTCAACGCTCCACCGAATGGATTCCGCGGCCCCGTGGTGGGCAGCGTCCGGCTAGGGGTCTGGATGAATGGCTGCAGGTAACAGCCCTGCGCCTAGGTGCCAGCGTCGCGGTTTGGGTCGGGCCGAATGCCGAGGCGCAAGTCTGGCCGCGCCTGCGAGCCAGGGGCGTGGACTGGAAGCGTGTGCGCCGCTTGGCGCCCGGGCGCATCGAATCCTCGACGGACTGGGCTCACTCGAGTGCTCGTTCGGCAGCGGCCGACCTGCGTATGCTCTGGATTGCGGCTCCGATCGGAGCGCAGGGTACGGGCCGGCTCGGATTGGGGATGCCCATTGTTGATGCCCCTGCGGCCTTCGAGAGCTGGCCCCGGGAGGCTCTGCTCGGTCTGGTGGACGGTGCTTGGCTGGCCTGCCGCCTGCAGCGCGAAGTGCTGCAGGGGCTCGAGGCCAAGCCCGTGCGCGTGCTCGGCGAGCGCGCCGCCGGCTTGCTCCACGACTTGCGCAACCAACTCACACTGGTAAGCCTGGCTTCGGGTTTGGTTGAAATGGAGCCTGCGGGCGAGTCCCAGCAGGCGGCTGAGGCCTGGGAACAGGTGCAGGGCTTGATCGGTGAGGCGCGCAACATGTGCGCCGGTGCGCTGGTTGGCGACCCCGGCCGCGTGGAGTCCTTGTTGCTCGGTCAACTTCTGCACTCGGAGGTGCGCGCGGCCACGCAGACCGCTGAACAGCGCAGCGGCAAGCTCGGCAGTGCGCGTGTGCGCTGTGCCATGGACCTGGAGATCGGCACACGCCCCATGGCGCTCTCGCGACTGGTGCGCAATTTGGTGCTCAACGCACTGCAAGCCAGCGATCCTGAGCGGCCGGTAGACGTCTCCGCGGAGGCCCTCTCAGGCGGTCGCGTGCAGCTCCTGGTGGAAGATCAGGGCCGTGGCATGGACCCCAACGAACTGCGGCGCATGTTCGAGCCCGGGCGCAGCGGTTCTGGAGGCACGGGCTTCGGAACGGCCAGCCTGCGCTCCTGTCTCGAGGATCTCGAGGCGGAGATGTCCATCTCTTCAACGCGCGGCGAAGGTACGCGTGTTCGAATTTTGCTCGGCAACCTGTGCGTGGGTGGCGAGCAGCGCGTGGTGCTTTTGGATCCGGACCCGAAACGCCGTTTGCTGCGGCGTTCCGCCTTGGCCGAGACTGGTTGGAATGTGAGTGCCCACGCGTTGCCCAGTTCGGCCGAGAGCGCACTCGTGGGCGGCGATACCGCCGCTTTGGTTCTGGCCCGTGGAGCCTCTGGTGGGGGGCTTGCGAGCCTGCTCGCTCGCGCTGAGGCCCGTGCTGTGCCCACCCACATACTGCCTGCGGGTGCCTGCGGACTCGAGATCCTGAACGAGCTGCGCCCCGGCTCGCCTTCCTAGGAAAGCGGGCCGGGGCGCAGGTGAATCCGACTTGCGGCTATTCCTTGGCGGTCAGAGTCGCCTTCAGGTAGTCGCGGTTCATACGCGCGATGTGCTCAACATCGATACCCTTGGGACAAGCGGCCATGCACTCATAGTGGTTGGTGCAGTTGCCGAAGCCTTCATCGTCCATCTGGTTGACCATGGACTGAACCCGCTGCATGCGTTCGGGTTGCCCCTGGGGTAGCAGTGCATACTGGCTGACCTTGGCGGCGGTGAAGAGCATGGCAGCCGCGTTGGGGCAGGCAGCCACACAGGCACCACAGCCAATACATGAGGCCGCGTCCATGGCTTCATCGGCCACGGTCTTGGGAACCAAGATGGCGTGGGCGTCGGGAGCAGCTCCGGTGTTCACCGAAACGTAGCCGCCAGCGGCTTGGATGCGATCGAAGGCCGAGCGGTCGGTGATGAGGTCTTTGACCACGGGGAAGGCGCGTGCACGCCAGGGCTCGATATAGATCGACTCCCCATCGCTGAAGCGCCGCATGTGCAGCTGGCAGGTGGTCGTCAGCGCGTCGGGCCCGTGGGCCTGACCGTTGATCACCAAGCTGCACATGCCGCAGATGCCTTCGCGGCAGTCGTGATCGAAGGCGACGGGTTCCTTGCCGGCCTTGATCAGGTTCTCATTGAGCACATCGAGCATCTCCAAGAAGGACATGTCGGGGCTAGCGTCCACCTTGCTGACTTCAAAACGGCCCGAGTCATCGGGGCCTTTTTGTCGCCATACGTGGAGGGTCAGTCGGAGGATTTCGGTAGAGGAGCCAGACATATTGTGTTGCCCTACTTGTAGCTACGGGTGGTGAGCTTCACGTTCTCGTAATCGAGCGCTTCCTTGTGCAGGTTGTGCGCTGCGTTCGCCCCCTGGTGTTCCCAGGCGGCCACGTAACAGAAGTCCTCGTCGTTGCGTTTGGCTTCGTTTTCATCGCTCTGGTGCTCCTCTCGGAAGTGGCCACCACAGGACTCCTCGCGCTCGAGGGCGTCGCGCACCATGAGTTCAGAGAACTCCATGAAGTCTGCGACACGACCAGCGTGCTCGAGGTTTTGGTTGAGGGAAACACCGTCGCCAGGCACGCGCACGTTCTCCCAGAATTCGCTGCGTAGGCTGCGAATGGATTCGATGGCGCGGGATAGGTCGGCTTTGTTGCGTTCCATGCCGCAGTCGTTCCAGCAGATCTGACCGAGTTCTTTGTGGAACTCGAGCACTGTCTTGGTGCCGTCGACGTCGAGCAACTTCTGGAAGTGTTGTTTTGCGCTGGTCTCCGCCTCATCGAAGGCTTCGTGGGTGGTGTCGACCGGTTCCATTGCGCGGCCACCGAGGTGGCTGGCGATGGTGGCCGGGAGTACGAAGTAGCCGTCGGCGAGGCCCTGCATGAGTGCGCTCGCACCCAGACGGTTAGCCCCGTGATCAGAGAAGTTCGCTTCGCCGAGCACGAAGAGACCAGGCACGGTGCTCTCCAGGTTGTAGTCAACCCAGAGCCCGCCCATGGTGTAGTGCACGGCGGGATAGATACGCATGGGTTGCGAGTAGGGATCCTCGTCCGTGATGCGGTCATACATCTGGAAGAGGTTGCCGTACTTGGCCTGGATCGTGTCCTGGCCGTCGCGTTTGATGGCGTCGGCAAAGTCCAGGAAGACCGCGTTGCCCGTGGCGCCTACGCCGTAGCCGGCATCACACACCTGCTTGGCGTTGCGGCTGGCCACGTCGCGCGGGACTAGGTTGCCGAAGCTGGGGTACTTGCGCTCCAGGTAGTAATCGCGTTCGCCTTCCGGGATGTCTGCGGCCAGGCGCGTGTCACCCTTTTTCTTGGGCACCCAAACTCGGCCGTCGTTGCGCAGTGATTCGCTCATCAGGGTCAGTTTCGACTGATGGTCGCCGCTGACGGGGATGCATGTGGGGTGAATCTGCGTGTAGCACGGGTTCGCGAAGTACGCACCGCGCTTGTGTGCACGCCAGGCGGCGGTCACGTTGGAGTTCTTGGCGTTCGTGGACAGGAAGAACACGTTGCCATAGCCTCCGGTGCAGAGCAGCACCGCGTCGCCGGCGTGGCGTTCCATCTCGCCCGTGACCAGGTCGCGGGTGACGATGCCGCGTGCGATGCCGTCGACTTTGACCAGGTCGACCATCTCGCTGCGCACCTTCATCTCGACGCGACCGGCGTTGACCTGGCGCATGAGTGCCGAGTAGGCACCGAGCAGCAGCTGCTGGCCGGTTTGGCCGCGGGCGTAGAAGGTTCGTGACACCTGCGCGCCACCGAAGGAACGGTTGTCCAGCAGGCCACCGTACTCGCGGGCGAAGGGCACGCCTTGGGCCGCGCACTGGTCGATGATCTGGGTGGAGATCTCCGCCAGGCGGTGGACGTTGGCTTCGCGGCTGCGGTAGTCGCCGCCCTTGACCGTGTCGTAGAACAAGCGATAGACACTATCGCCGTCGTTCTTGTAGTTCTTGGCCGCGTTGATGCCGCCTTGGGCTGCGATCGAGTGCGCCCGGCGCGGGGAGTCCTGGATGCAGAAGGCTTTTACGTTGTA
>JBLIOL010000003.1:0-48826 GCA_047639615.1 Planctomycetota bacterium
TCTACGGTGTACCATCTTCGGGCCCCACGAGACTTCGCCGTATGCTTACGACACTACTCACCCTCGCACTAGCCGCCCCCCCACAGTCCACCCCGCGGGATCTTGTGCACCAGTGGCGCCTGAACCCAGCCGGCCTGGAGGAGGGATTCTTTCGGGACTCGATCGGCGAGCTCGACCTGAAGGCACAGGCCACCCCCACCTTCATTGGTGAAGGCGAGCATCAGGCCATCAAGCTATCCGGACCCAACCAATGGGTTGGCAAGGTGGTCACGCCCGAGGTTCTGCCCGTGGAGCGCTTTACCGTGGAAGCTTGGGTTCTGGTGGAGCAGGTCACTCCCTACAGCGCATTCCTCGGCGCTATCGAAGACAACGGCGAATACGAGCGCGGCTTCCTGCTCGGCGCCCAGAAGGATCGCTTCGTGTTCGCGGTCTCGTCGATCGGCAAGGGACGCATGACCTTCGTACGAGCCCCCGGAGGCTTCGAGCGCAACCGCTGGTACCACGTGGCCGGCGTCTATGACGGCGAGGTAGCAATCCTCTACATCGACGGCGCCGAAGTAACCGCCTCCGAAGAGCCGGCCGGCCCGATCCAATACCACGACAAGCACCAACTCGTTATCGGAGCCTACCGCGACCAGGACGAAAGCTTCCCCCTGCGCGGAGCCCTGGCCGACGTACGGCTGTACGACCGCGCCATTCGCGGTCGGCTGATTGCGCGGCACGCGGAGGAAGGCCGCGGGTTGTTGCCGACCTTGGTTGTCGAGAAGGATGAGCGCACGGGCGAGTCGAGCGAACTCGTCAAGCTGCAGCCAAGAATCCATAACGCTATCTCGAAGGGCGTCGAGCATTTGCTCCTGCAGCAAAACCGCGACGGTTCCTGGGGGCACCACATGCCGGGCTACCGCAACGGCCAAACGGCCTTGACGGTCTACACCCTGCTCAAGTCCGGCTTGGCCACCGGTCACCCATCGATCAAGCAGGGCTTCGCGTTCCTTGCGCGCAAGGACCCCACCAAGACCTACGCGGTTGCGGTCCAATTACTGGCCCTCGCCGCCACCAAGAATCCTGCCCATAAGGATTGGGCTGAGCGCATCCTGGACGATCTCTTGGAATGGGAGAACTCGCACAAGCCTGGCACTTGGGGCTATCCGAGCGCGGACCCGGATCTCTCCGTCATGCAGTACGTGGCACTTGGCTTCTGGGCTGCCACCGAAATGGGGATCGAAGTCGACAAGGCCACCTGGCAACGCTTGGTTGATGCAACTCTGAAGATCTTCGCCTGCGAGCCCGAGGACATCCCCCAACCGGCGGGGACCCGCGGCCGCCCTGAGCAGGCCATCGGCTTCAGCTACCGGGGCAACTCCAATACAGCCACGGGCTCTATGACCACTGCCAGCATTTGCATCGGAGCCTTTGCCCAGCGGTGTACCAAAGGGAAGTTCCCGCCGCGCTTCAATCGGCTGATCGAGAAGAGCCGCGTCGCGGCCCTCGACTGGCTCACCCTGCACTGGTCCATAAATAGCAATCCCGGCCGTGGTGGCCCGCCGCATTACTACCTCTACGGTCTCGAGCGGGTCGGTGGCCTGCTCGACATGAAGGAGATCGGCGGCCACGACTGGTACCTGGAAGGCGCCCGCTTCCTAGTGGACCAACAGGGCGGGGAAGGAGCTTGGAACGGCGAGTCCGACACCTGCTTCGCGATCCTGTTCCTGGTGCGCGCCACCGGCCCGACCACCGGCGAAGCGAGCAAGCTCACCAAGCGCAACTGGCCCCAAAACGCGGGACCGATCAAGGTCCAGGTCAACGGCGACCTGAACCTCACCATGTACATCCCCGGCTTCGACAAAGACCTGCTCAAGGCGCGCGACGCGCAGGAGGCCAAGAAAGCCGGCCTACGAGTGGTCAAGGTCGAGTGGCTTGTAGACGGCGAGGTCATCGCCACGCGCGAGGGAGACCCGCTCAAGGCCTGGGAAGACGAGCGCTACCCGGCACGTTGGCGTGCCCCGCGCGAGAAGCTCTGCAATATCCAGGTGCGCGCCCACGTGGTGCGCCTGGGCGACTACCCCGACGGCTACGGCGAGCTCGAGATCCTCGAGTCCAAAGTGCTCAAAGTGCCAGCGAAACGCGCACCCCAAGAGTTCGCAAAAATGGCCTCGCGCATCTCCTGGCGCAACGTCCTGATCGACCAACGCGTCAATCCTAAGTCCTCCTCCGTCCACAACGACCAGGTCTCCGCCGGCCGCAGCGTCGACGGCCTCGAAGCCACCCACTGGCTCGCCGCTCTGGAAGACAAGGAGCCCTGGGTGCGCTACGAGCTCGATCGCCCCACGCGCGTCACCGAGGTCATCCTCTCCTCCCCCAACAGCTCCATCGCCCGCGCCGGCCGATTCGATGCGCCCCTCTCCGTGCGCATCATCGTCAACGGCGGCAAGTACGAATTTGAAGCCGACCTAGGCGTGGATGATCTGCTCCCCACAGTTATCCCCCTCCCGCGCAAGGTCACCCTGCGCACCCTCGAGATCCACATCCTCACCCGCCGACGGGGCAACGGCCAACCCGGCATCACCGGCTTCGCCGAAGTCGGCGTGCGCTGACTTCTGGCGATCTGGATCAGGCACAAGACCTCACAACTCACCTAGGTGAATTGTGAGGTCTTGTGCCTGACCCAGATCGCCAGAAGTCGCAGGTCGTCAGAATTGGGTAGCGCTTACTTGGCGCGGACGCGCTTAGCCCTCTTGGGCTTGTAGCGTTTCCAACTGCGCAGGAACTCGGAAGCCTCTTCGTAGAGGGTTTCGCCGGCGTTGTCTGTGAGGATGGCGAGCTGCTCCTCAACGGGGACTTGGAAGCTGGGGTTGGTGCGCCAGGAACCGTCGGGCTCGGTAACGATGCTGCCGGCCTTGTAGAGCAAGCGGAATTCCTCAGCGATGGCGGGCAGGACCTCGGGCTTGTGGCGCGCGAGGAACTCTACGAAGCCCCAGGAAAGCTGGGCGTGCTCCGGGCTCCAGGTGTTGCGCTGCCAAGAAGCGAACTCTTTGTGCTCGAGAGGCGCCTTCTTGCGCTTCTTGAAAGTGCGCTTGAGGTCGTTCTCCCAGCCGCCGTGATCGCCGACGCCTACGAAGCCTTGGCGATAAGGAAAGCAGTAGATGGAGTCCATGACTTCCATTTCTACGCGCCATGCACTGGCTACGCGCAGCCAGGTGGGCTGCGGGCCGAAGGAGCGATTGAGCAGCAGGCGCGAGAGGCGATTCACCAGCTCGTTCTCGGGGCGCCAAACCTGGCCCAGCTCAAAGCCGTCGGGAGCGGCCTGCCAAGCGGCGGCGGAAACCTGCTCTTCGGCGAAGCCCGGCTCGCGGGTCATGCTGCTGGCCCAACCCTGAAGGCGCGGCTCGAGAGCGCCTAGGCCAGCGCAGAGCTGCTCGTACTGAGCCTCTTTCTTGACCTCGATCAACACCACCGGCTCGGAGTCCGGTTCGTGCTCGCCAACGCCCCAACTGGAACCGACAAAAATCTCGTCCGAAGCACCACGATCAGGCGGCGACATGAGGTCGTCAAAAGCCTCGAGAGACTTTTCCACCAGCTTCATGCGACGCTTGGAGAGCTTGGAGGACTCGGTGATCAGGATCACGCGACCATCTTTCGACAGGCTCACGTGATACTCATTGGCCAGGATCCACTCTTCGTAACGAGCTAGCTGGTCCTCGATCGCGTCCGCCGAAAGCAGTTTGCCCTCGATGTCCTCCATGGCGATCGTCTTGCCCTTCCAGCTCATGCTTAAGCTGTCCTGTGCAGCGAGCGGAGCAGCCAATGCGAGCAACGCTGTGGCGGTGACCAGGGGCAAGCAATATTGGGGGACAGGGTTATGGGACATCGTTGTTCTTCTTCTTCTCAGGACTTGTCAGTGCGAGACGGCCTTCACCTCTAAGTGCTCTTCGGACGGCATTCGCACGGAGCTTTCGAGTAAGAACGGTGAAATCCCGTCTTCAATCGACCGAAGCCCTTGTTGATACACACTTAGCAACGATCCATTCAGAGACGAAACCTCACCCCTGCCACAGGCGGCTGGATATGCGCTCGCCGAACGATGCCTCAGAGAGCGAACGCGAAATCTCCGACATTTCGAGCTAGGCTGCCTTTCGATATGGATCTTTCACCTCTCTCGATCGACCGCAGCCAGGCCAAGCGACGCCGGCGCGGCGGCTTCCCCTGGGGCCGCCTACTGCTCCTGGGCATCCTCGCGGCGACCCTATTCCTCTTCCGCAGCCCGCTCCTGCGCAAGCTCGATTCCCTGCGCCTGTTGCGCGTGGAGACCGCAGTGGTCTACCGGCCGGATGCGCGTGCCGCTGCAGCTTCCACGGGCACGGCGGCCAACGGCTACGTGATCGCAAGGACCCGCGCGGCGCTCTCCGCCGACACGCCGGGGCGCATCGTGGAGCTCAACGTCGAGGAAGGTAGCGTGGTCAAAGCCGGCGACGTGGTGGCGCGGCTCTACTCAGAGGAATTGGAGGCAGCCGTCCGCGCAGCCCAAGCTGAGGTAGCGGCCGCAGAGGCGCGCGCGGCTGGCGCAACGACCCAGGTGCAGGTCGCTCGCGCGGCGTTACCCGACCTGCAGGCGCAGGTGAACCTCGCTAGCTCGCGCCTCGCCGCGGGCCAAGCCTCGATCAAGTCCGCACAGGCGGTGGCCACCCTCGCCGTGCAGGAGCGCGAGCGGGCCGAGGCCCTCCTGCAGCAAAACGCTGGCAGCCGGCAGGCCGTCGACCGCGCCCGCTCCGAGGAGAGCCGCAGCGCCGCGGAGCAGCAGCGTACGGAACATGAGCTAGGCACCCTGCACGCCGCGGTCAGCGCCGCCGAGGCAACCTTGCTACGAGCCAAGGTCGCGATCACCGCTGCTGAAGCCAGCGTGACCGAAAGCCGTGCCCAGATTCCGGTGCAACTCGCGCTCCTCGAACAGACCCAAGCGACCCTGGCCAAGACTGTCGTGCGCGCGCCCTTCGATGGTGTGGTGGTGCTCAAGGATGCTGAGATTGGTGAGGTGGTCAGCCCCAACGCCCAAGGCTCCAGCTCGCGCGGATCGGTGGCCACCATGGTCGACTTCAGCACCCTGGAAGTGCAGGTGGAATTGCCCGAGACGAGCATCGGCGCTGTGATCCTCGATGGACCCGTGCAGGTCTTCCTTGACGCCTACCCCACGCGCTCGTACGCGGGCCGCGTCGACCGCATCTGGCCCACGGCGAATCGCCAGAAAGGCACCATCGAGGTGCGCATAACCCTGAGCGATCCGGACTCGGACCTGCGACCGGAGATGGGCGCGCGGGTGAGTTTTGCAGAGGCGGCGCCCGACAGCGATAAGCCCAGCGGGCCCGCGCACCTGCGCATCCCCGCATCGGCGCTAGTCGAAACGGACGGCGCGGCGCACGTCTTTCTGGTGGAACGCGGTAGGGTGAGCCTGCAAGCAATCGAGCCCGGCGTGCGCCGTGGCACCCTGCTCGAGGTGCTCAGCGGCCTAGCAGAAGGCCAAATCGTTGTACTCAATCCCCCGCCCAGCCTGGCCGAGGGCGACAGCGTCCAAGTGCGCCCCAACTAGCCATGAAGAACGAGACCCTGATCGCCTGCCAAGGCCTCACCAAGCAGTACCGACGCGGCGGCGAGACCCTGACCGTGCTCGACAACCTCAACCTCGAGATGGAAGCCGGGCACTTCTACGCCCTCATGGGACCGTCGGGCTCCGGCAAGACGACCCTGCTCAACATGATCGGCGGACTAGACCGGCCAGACAGCGGCGAACTGCGCGTAGCGGGCGAGGCCCTCAACGAACTCTCAGGCACCGAGCTCTCCGATTGGCGCGGCAGCCACGTGGGCTTCGTCTTCCAAGGCTTCAACCTAATCCCCGTGCTGACGGCCTTTGAGAATGTGCGCTTGCCCCTACTGCTGGCGCCGCTCTCCAGCGCAGAGCGCAAGGAGCGTGCGGAATACGCTCTCGATGTGGTCGGCTTGGCCGACCGTAGGAACCACCGTCCCGGACAGCTCTCCGGTGGTCAGGAACAACGGGTTGCGATCGCGCGCTCGATCGTCACCGACCCTGACGTGCTGCTCTGCGATGAGCCCACCGGCGACCTCGACCGCGAATCGGCGGACGGAGTGCTCAACATCCTTGCGACCCTTGGAAAGGACTTTAAGAAGACCATCCTGATGGTTACCCACGACCCCGCTGCTGCCGAGCGGGCCCAGCGCATCGTGCACCTCAACAAGGGTCAGTTGGGCCGCATCGACGAGAACGGGGGTCAGTAATGGATCTGGCACGATTGGTCTGGCGCAACCTGATCAAGCACTGGTTGCGCAGCTTGCTCACCATCGGCTCCCTGACGGTTGCACTGTTTCTAATGCTGACCCTGCGCACCTTTCTGACGGCGCTAGAGGCCACGGCTAACGCGGCGGCAAGCAACCGGCTGTGGGTGCAATCTGCAGTAAGCCTGTTCGTCCAAATGCCACTGAACTACGACGAGAAAATCGCCGCGGTCGATGGGGTCGAATTCGCATGCAAGTTCCAGTGGTTCGGTGGTTTGATCGAGGACACGGGCATGTTCGCCCAGTTCGCGGTAGAGCCGAACAAGCTGCTCGACATGTACCCGGAAATCGACATCGTGGAGGGTACACGGGAGGCCTTCGTCGGCGGACGGCAAGCCGCCTTGGTGGCCCAGGGCCTCGCGAATAAGCGTAATTGGAAGCTCGGCGACCGCGTCCAGATTCAGGGCGCTCCCTATCCACACCCCGACGGGGCCGACGTCCCTTGGGAGTTCGACATCGCAGCGATCTACGTGCCCAGGAAATCGAGCATCGATAACGCCACTCTGTTCTTTCAGTGGGACTACTTCCGCGAGACGCGTGAAGTGGGTGGCGACACGGTGGACGTGGGCGCGATCGTGCTGAAAGTGGCAGACGGGGCCAACCCTGTGCCGATCATGCGCACAATTGACGAGATGTTCGAGAATGGGCCGCTGCGAGTGCAAACCACCACAGAAGCAGAGTTCAACGCCCAATTCATTTCCATGTTCGGAAGCGTGCCCTTCTTCATCAATTCCATCGGTACGGGGGTGCTCCTTGCAATCCTGCTAGCTTGCATCAACACGATGCTCATGGCCGGTCGGGAACAGGTTCACGACGTTGGGATCCTGAAGTCCCTTGGATTCGGCAACAGCTCGATCTTTGCTGTCCTCCTGTCGCAGTCCCTTTTCCTCTGCGGCCTAGGGGGTGGCCTAGGAATCCTCCTCGCCCTCGGAACGGAGGGCAGCCTGGCGGCCCTCACCTCGACCATCCTGCCCTCCTATGAAGTCCTGCCCGCGACTATCCTGGCTGGCGTGATGGTGACCCTCGCCGTGGGTCTAGTCTCCGGCCTCTGGCCTGCCATGCGGGCCAGCCGACTGAATCCCGTGGAAGCCCTAAGGAGCTAACTGCCATGATGGTTCCTTTCTCCTACAACCTGCGCAGCCTCTGGGTGCGCAGATCCGCGACGCTGCTGACCGTTTTCGGAATCGGTGCGACCGTCGCTGTGGTTGCCGGCGTGCTCGCCCTTCAGCAGGGCTTTGAGCACATGTACACCGAGAACGGCCGCGATGACGTGCTCGTCTTCATGCGTCCGGGCGCCGATAACGAAGGCAACAGCGTATTCCAGGTGGACCGCGCGGAAATCCTTCAGAAGACCCTGCCGGAGGTCCTGCGCAATCAGGCGGGCGAGCCCATGGCGAGCCTCGAACTATACTCCGGCGTGCGGCGCTTCAAGCTGGATGGAGGCGAGACCAACGTCCCCATTCGTGGCGTGCAGCAGATGACCTTTGAAATTCGCTCCGAGGAACTCATGATCACCAGCGGTCGGATTTTCGCCCAGGGAAGCGATGAGATCCTCATCGGTTCGAAGCTGCTCGGACGGATCCGGGGTGCAGAGATCGACGATGTGATCGTGATCAACACGACACCTTTCACAATCGTCGGAGTCTTGGATTCCGCAGGCTCCTTCGCCTCGGAGATTTGGGGCGACCTCGATCGCATGCAGGCGGCGCTGAACCGCGTCGGTCCGAGCCGGGTGATCGCCATGGTGGCCCCCGATGCGGATGTGGCCTCTATCAGGGAACGCCTACTGCACGACAAGCAGACGCCGGCCAAGGTTCTCACCGAGCGCGAGTACCTCTCGGCCATGACCAAGGCGCTCTCGGGAGCGCTGATTTTCCTCAGCAGTTTCCTCGGCGTGGTCATGGGCATCGCCGCCGTGTTCACCTCGACGAACACCATGCTCTCGGCCATCTCCTCGCGTACCCGTGAGATTGGGATCCTCTTGGCCTGTGGCTTCCGCCCCCTGCCCATCTTCCTGTCCTTCCTATTCGAATCGGCGGTTCTCGGGCTAGTCGGAGGACTTGTGGGTTGCCTAATGGTGCTCCCAATCAACGGAATTGAGACCGGAACTACCAATTTCAAGACCTTCACGGAGGTTGCCTTCGCCTTCCAGGTAACCCCCTACGTAATGGCCGTTGCCGTGGCTTTTGCCCTTGTCTTAGGCCTGATCGGGGGGGCTCTTCCAGCCTGGAAAGCCTCTCGCTTGACCCCCACAGAAGCCCTGCGGCGGGTCTAGGCCCAAGATCGGGGTTTTGCCCTTGTCGGATTCAGAGGGCCCCGGATAACTTTCCTAGAGTCCCCCGGTGAGCCGGGCTCGATCTTCACTTCAGTGAAGGCAAGCGGTGGCCCATCGGCCTGCCGTGCTCGAGGAGCCGGAGGACGTGCACGGAACCCAAGCGGGTTCCGAGCGATTGATCGGGCTCGTCGAGTTCCCCCCTTCTGGGGTTCCGAGCGACCCTTGAGACACTTGACTAGAAAAGAAAATGGGTAAAAGAATCTTCGTCGGCAATCTGTCCTACGACACCGACACCGACAGCCTCCGCACCGCCTTTGAAGAAGGCGGTCGCACCGTGACCGACGTCCACATCATGGTTGATCGTGACACCGGTCGCCCCCGGGGCTTCGGCTTCGTAGAGATGTCCAACGAGTCTGAGGCGCAAGAAGCCATCCAGGCAATGGACGGCCAGATGGTCGACGGACGCCCCCTGCGCGTTAACGAGGCACAAGAACGTCGTCCCCGCCCGAGCGGCGGCGGTGGTGGCGGCGGCGGCGGCTACGGCGGCGGCGACGGCGGCGGTGGCGGCGGCGGCGGCTACGGCGGCGGCGGCGGTGGTGGCGGCGGCGATCGCGACCGCTTCTAAGCAACCGACCCCAAACCACAACTCGGCCCGTGGCGTCTTCTGACGCCGCGGGCCGAGTTCGTTTACGGCCAAAATCGATGCCGGAGAGCGTCAAGGTTGCAGGATTGAACCCCTGGTACAGGACTCGCGGGATCGGCCCATGCCGCCCATGACTCCGAGGCGCAGCAAAGCTACAAAGTGGGGTGGTAACTCTCCTGCCGAACGCCTCTTCGATGCCCACCACGACCCTGAGCAATGACGCCGCGGATACATCCCGCGACGCAGCTGCTAGCTCCCCCCTACGCCTCGATCGCCAGCAGTGCCTGCGCCTGAACCAGACTCTCAATCGCGAGTGGTGGGAGTGCGATGGCTTGGGCGGTTACGCGAGCTCCACGGCCCTGCTTTGCCCGAGCCGGCGCTACCACGGACTGCTGGTGGCACCCGCTCCGGGATGCGGCGTCGACCCCCTTGAGCGCTTCGTGTTTCTGTCGCGCTTCGAGGAAGAACTATGCGGTCCCACACGCAGCTTCCCGCTCTCCAACGGTCGCTACGAAGGCGTGTACGCCCCCGAGGGTTTCCAGGCCATCCAGGACTTCACAGCTCAACCCTGCCCGACCTGGACCTATCGCTTCGGCACGGCCGTAGTCAGGCGCTCGATCATGCTGCCGCGCGGCTCGCACACGGTGCTTGTGCGCTACAGCCTGGAGGGCGGGCCCGAGGCCGGCCTCGAGCTTGGTCTGCGGCCCCTGCTGGCCTTCCGCAGTAGCCACGAGCTGACCTCCGAAAACGTAGACCTCAATCCGCGCGTGCGACGCTTGGAGCACGGCAATCTGGAGTTTCGCCCCTACGGCGCCCTGCCCCCCATGCGCATGGGCCTCGGCCCGAGCACGAGCGAATTCCGCGCCGACCCCGTCTGGTACCGAGGCATCGAGTACGCAGCCGATCAGCGCCGCGGCTTCGAGGCCCGCGAAGACCTCTTCTCTCCCGGCGTGATCAGCGTCCCCCTGGTGTCCGGCAGCTCGGTAGTTGTCGCCGCTTCCATGGACACTCTGCCCCAGTCCCCCGAGGACCTTTGGCAAGCGGAGCTGGCCCGCCGTGAAGACGCCCAAGCGTATGCCCTACGCCATGCCCGCGGCAACACCTTGCTGGCTGACCTCGAGCAGGCTGCTGAGAGCTTCCTCTACCACGACCCCGCCGGACGCCCGGGCGTTCTAGCCGGCCTGCCCTGGTTCGGAGAATGGGGCCGCGACACCTTCATCGCCCTGCCCGGCTTGACCCTCTATCGCGGCCGTGCGGATCGCAGCTTGGCCGTGCTCGAGGGCGCGCTGCCTTTTCTCAAAGAGGGCCTGCTTCCGAACATCTTCGACGCCACGCCCGAGCTCAGCCAATACGGATCCGCCGACGCCGCGCTCTGGTTCGCACGCGCGGTCCAGCTACACCAGCGTGCTACCCACCACACCGGCCTGGTGTGTTCGCGTTTCCGCGTGCCCTTGACCGAGATCGCCGAGGCTTACCTCGCTGGCACTTCCCTAGGTATCGCGGTTGATGGAGCAGGCCTGCTGCTCGCCGGCGACGAGAATCAAAACGTCACCTGGATGGACGCGCGTACGGGTGGCATTCCGGTCACGCCGCGACACGGCCGTCCGGTGGAGCTCAACGCACTCTGGTATCAGCTGCAGATGTACCTGTCCGAGCTGGCGGACCTGGACATGGATCGCACCGTTGCCAAGCTTTGGCGCGCTCGCGCCGAGCGCACAGGCCAAGCCTTCATGGAGCAATTCTGGAACGCGAAGTTGGGCTACCTGGCCGACACTGTGCAGGACTCCCCCAGCGGTGCGGATTATTCGATTCGACCCAACGCGGTGCTGGCCGCCAGTTTCGAATACTCCCCGCTCTCGCGCGCGGAGCGCGGTGACATCGTTCAGCGCGCGCTGGACGAACTGCTCACCCCGCGTGGACTGCGCACCCTCTCGCCTTACGATCCGCGCTACATCGGCCGCTACGCTGGTGGACCCGAGGAACGCGACGCGGCCTACCACCAGGGCAGCGCCTGGCCTTGGCTGCTAGGGCCCTTGACCGAGGCTACCCTGCGCGCCTTCCCCGCCAATGGCCCGCGCGTGCGCAAGCTCGCCGAAGCCGTGCGCGGCATAGCCAACCACCTGCCCGAGCACGGCATGGGCCAGGTCTCCGAACTCTTCGACGGCGATGCCCCACACCGCCCCGGCGGCACGCCCGCTCAAGCTTGGAGCGTGGCGGAAGTGTTGCGCGCCTTGACCATGCTCCAGGAGCGCGGTGCATGAAGGTGCTCATGCTCGGCTGGGAATTCCCACCGCACATCTCCGGCGGACTCGGCACCGCGTGTCATGGAATCTGCGCAGGGCTCTCGAAGGCCGGCGTGGACGTGACCTTTGTGGTGCCGCGCGCCTTCGGAGGGGAACGCGCTCCGGGCACGCGGGTGGTCGGCGCCAACCAAGTACGCCTGCATGCGGACGACGGGCCTCGGGTAGAACCGCCCCTACTTACGGCGCCGCCGGCGCCCCTACCGCCTGAGGCTCGCGAGCGCATGCTCGGTTCTGCGGGCAAGGCTTGCGTGCAACGCATCCTCGTGGACAGCTTCCTCTCGCCCTACCTGAACGAAGCCAGCTACGACGCGCGGCTCGACGCTAGCTTGGGCTGCGGCACGGACCGTCCGGATCACAGCGGACTCGCTACCGAAGGGCCCCTGGCGGGCCGCGTTTCAGCGCTGCCGCCCAGCTGGGATGCGCAGGGCTGGCAGGGCTGGGCGCAAACGGTTGCCGATACGGTCAGCGAGCACATGCACACGCCCGCACCCAGACAGAGCTTGCCCAGCGGACCCGAAAAGCTGGCCTTCTCTGGCGGCTATGGTGAGCACCTCTTCGAAGAGGTTGCGCGCTACGCCCGCGTGGTCGCAACCTTGGCCGCGAGCCAGTCCTTTGACTTGGTCCACGGCCATGACTGGATGACCGCGCCCGCCGCAATCGCCGCGTCCCGCGTGCAGAACAAGCCGCTGGTCATGCACGCCCATGCGCTCGAGCGCGACCGCAGCGGCGATGCTCCCGACGTTCGGGTGCAAGCGCTGGAGGCACTGGGCCTGCGCGCCGCCGACCGCGCCGTGTGCGTCAGCCACTTCACTCAAGCACAAGTGCAGAAGGCCTACGCCGTCCCCGAGGATCGTCTGCGCGTGTTGCATAACGCAGTAGCCCAGAAGCCTACGCGCGCACGAACGCTAACCAAGCGCGGCGTCGCCGGCCCCTTGGTGCTCTTCCTCGGGCGGGTCACCATGCAGAAAGGCCCCGAGTACTTCCTGCACGCCGCCGCGCGGGTGGTGAGCCAACGGCCGGACGTGACCTTCGTGCTTTCCGGCAGCGGCGACATGCTGCCGCGCATGGTCGAGCTGTCCGCGCGCTTGGGCCTTGCCCAGCACGTGCACTTCACCGGCTTCCTGCGCGGCGACGATGTGGAACGCATGTACTCCCAAGCGGACCTCTACGTGATGCCTTCGGTTTCTGAGCCCTTCGGCATCACGCCTCTCGAAGCGATGGCTCTAGACGTGCCGGTGATCATGTCCAAGCAGAGCGGCGTCTCCGAAGTGATCGATCACGCGCTCAAGGTGGACTTCTGGGACACGGAAGAACTCGCCAATCAGATCCTCGCCGTAATTACCTACGGCCCCCTGCGCGAGACCCTCGTGGACCACGGTCGGGCGGAGATCCAAGGTATGCGCTGGGATGTGCGCGGTGAAGCTCTGCGCAAGATCTACGAGGAGCTGATGGCATGACGCACGTGGACGATTCGCGCCCCACATCGGTGGTCTTCTACTTCCAAGTGCACCAGCCCTATAGGTTGCGGCACTTTAGCTTCTTCGACATCGGTAAGCACACGGACCTCAATCCCGGCGAACTCTACTTCGACGACGACGAGAACGAGCGCATCGTGCAGCGCGTGGCGAAGAAGTGCTACCTGCCCATGACGGCGCTGCTGCAGCGCCTGTGCGAAGAGCACGACGGCCGCTTCCGCTGCGCCTTCTCAATCTCCGGCACGGCGCTCTCGCAGTTTGAGCGTTGGTCGCCTGAGACGCTGAAGGCCTTTCAGGACCTCGCGGAAACGGGCTGCGTGGAGTTTTTGGCAGAGACCAGCCACCACTCCCTCGCCAGCCTTGAGAGCGAGGATGAGTTCCGCGCCCAGGTGCGCTCCCACACCGCGCGCATCGAAGAGCTCTTCGGCACGCGTCCCACGAGCTTCCGCAATACGGAGCTGGTGACCTCCAACCACATCGCATGCATGGCCGAGGAGGAGGGCTTCGCGACCATCATGGCCGAGGGCGCGGACCACCTGCTAGGTTGGCGCAGCCCGCACCTGCTCTACCGTCCCGAAGAGACCGTGCGCATCAGCACCCAGCTGCGCTCCTACAGTTTCTCGGACGACATCGCCTTCCGCTTTTCCAATCGCGAGTGGGCCGAGTGGCCGCTCTCCGCGCCGCGCTTCGCGAGCTGGCTCGAGGAGCTCCCGGCCGAGGACGAGATCGTCGGTCTCTACATGGACTTCGAGACCTTCGGCGAGCACCAGTGGGCCGATACGGGCATCTTCGAGTTCATGGAGAAGCTCCCCGAGCAGATCCTGGCCAGCGGTCGCTTCGAGTTCCACACGCCCGCCCAGGTGGCGGCCGAGCGCGACTGCATGGCGCGCCTGGACATCCCGGAGCCCGTGTCCTGGGCCGACGCCGAGCGGGACCTAACCGCCTGGCTCGACAACCCCATGCAGCGTGCAGCCCACAAAGCGGTCTACGAGCTCAGGGAGGCTGCTACAGCAGCGGCCGATGCTGGCGAGGCCCATATTCTGGAAACCTGGCGTCGACTCTCCACCTCGGACCACTTCTACTACATGTGCACGAAGTTCTTCTCCGATGGGGACGTGCACAAGTACTTCTCTCCATACGCCACCCCCCACGACGCCTACATCGCGCTGATGAACGTGCTCGGGGATTTCCGCCGCCGACTCGGCCTGGAAGCTCTCCCCCCGGCACCCCATTAGCGCGCGCTTCGTACCCCGGCACCTGCACGGTGCCACCCCCGCGCCACAATGACGTTCCATCTGTTCGAGGTCTCCTGGGAAACTTGCAACAAGCTCGGCGGTGTCCACACCGTCATCTCCAGCAAGGCACGCACTCTGGTTGAGAAACTCGGTGATCGCTATGTGGCCATCGGCCCCATGCTGCTGGATGAGGAGGGTCGCGAATCGACCTTTGAGGAAGTGACCGGCCACGATGCCTTCCGAGCAGCCTGCCGCAAGCGCGGACTCAGTACGCGCGTGGGTCGCTGGTCCGCTGGCGGCGGCGCGCTCACAATCCTCGTGGGCTACTCCGAGCTGTACAAGCACAAGGACGACGTGCTCTCGGCCCTGTGGGAGGACTACTCCGTGGACTCGATCCACGGCAGTTTCGACTACGTGGAGCCGGTGCTCTTTGGCCATGCAGCAGCCATCGCCATCGAGGAGTGGTGGCGACTCACTGGCGAGCCCCAAGGCGGCGCCGCTGTGGCGCAGTTCCATGAGTGGACCAGTGCTTCCGGTCTCCTGCACTTGCACCGCGACAGCCAGGGCATCGGGACCATCTTCACCTCCCACGCCACCATCCTGGGTCGCTCGCTCAGCGATGGCGGTAAGAGCATGACGGAGGCCCTCGATGGGCGCAGCCCCAGCGAGGCCGCCGAGGACGTCGGCATCGCCGCCAAGCACTCCCTCGAGAACGCTGCCATCCGCGAGGCCGATGTCTTCACCACGGTATCGAGCGTGACCGCCGCGGAGGCCGAATTGATCCACGAGCGCAAGGCCGAGCCGGTGCTACCCAACGGGCTCGACCTGGACTTGCTCGATAGCTTGACCGACGCGCCCAATCGCGCCGAGGTGCGCGCACGTCTAGCACGCGTGGCTGGCGCCCTGGTGGGTGAGGACGTGGCTGACGCTGCCTTCCTCGCGATTTCCGGGCGCTACGAGTTCCACAACAAGGGGCTCGATGTATTGCTCACCGCCGTAGCAGCACTCGAAGGTCAGCCGGGCCGCCGAGTGGTGCTCTTCGTGCTGATGCCGGCCGGCAGCTCGGTCATGACCCGCGACCTGCGCATGCGCATCCAAGGCGAGGCGGAGTGGGACGCTCCCCTGGGGCTCTCCACCCACGAGCTCTTCGACTCCGAGAGCGATCCACTGCATCAGCATTGCGCGGTGCTGGGCCTCTCCAATGCTCCGGGCAGCCGCGTCAAGATCGTTCAGGTCCCGGCCTATCTCCCCGACGGCGGCCAGCTAGACATGGGCTACGAGTCCGTGCTCGGCGCCATGGAGCTCGCCTGCTTCCCCTCCGCCTACGAGCCCTGGGGCTACACGCCGGCCGAAGCCATCGGCGTGGGCGTACCGACCCTGACCACGGACTGCGCGGGCTTCGCCAAGTGGGCCCAGGAGCAAGGCCTCGGTAGCGCCGACGGCATTCACATCATCGCCCGCGAACGCCGCAGCGACGACCAGGTGGCCAGTGATATCACCGTCGCCATCGAAGGCGCCCTCGCCAGCGAACGCCCCGGCGGCGAGCTGCGCGAGGCCTGTCGTGCAGCGGCGGGACGCCTCTCTTGGAAGGAGCTCATCCAGCCTTACGAGCAAGCTTTCAGCCTGGCACAGGTCTGCGCCAAGGGGCGCGGTGGCGCGAGCTACTTCCCGCTCAAGTCCACGCCCATCCCGCCCAACGCTACCCACGACAGCGAGCCGCGCCTGATGCGCTTTGATGCCTGCGCGAGCTTGCCCGGGCCCCTGGCCGGACTCTCGCGATTGGCGAGCAACCTGTGGTGGTGCTGGAACCCTGAAGCCAAGGCGCTCTTCCACGACATCTCGCCCAGGCTCTGGGCTGCCGTCGAGCAGAACCCCGTAGTCTTCCTGCGCCAGGCTTGGCCCGCGGATCTGGAGCAGATCGCTAAGAACTCCGAGTACCTCGCGCGTCTGGAGGCAGTGCTCGCGCGCTTCGATGAATACATGGCGGAGACCGCGCGCACGGTGGACCACGAAGACACCCCGGCCGTGAGCCCCAGCGCACCGATCGCGTACTTCTGCTTCGAGTTTGGCTTGCACCCCAGCCTGCCAATCTACTCCGGCGGCCTCGGCGTGCTCGCCGGCGACCACCTGAAGTCCGCCAGTGACTGCAATCTGCCGCTGGTGGCCATGGGCCTCTTCTATCGCGGCGGCTACGTGCGCCAGCACCTGCTCGCTTCGGGCGAACAGCAGAACCTGGAGCGTCACAACGACCCTACGGACCTGCCGGTCAAGCTCTGTGTCGACGACCAGGGTAAGCCCGTGGAGGTCTCCATCCAACTGCCCACCGGCCCCGTGCGTCTGCAGGCCTTTGAGGTAAGCGTCGGTCGCGTGCGTTTGTTCCTGCTCGACTCGGATCTGGAGAGCAACCCTGAGGAGCTGCGCAGCCTGACGCGCAGGCTCTACTCCGGTGATTCTGAACACCGCCTGCGCCAGGAGATCACCCTGGGCAAGGGCGGCGTGCGCATGCTGGCTGCCCTAGGCATCCAACCCTCGGTCGTGCACATGAACGAGGGCCACGCAGGCTTCGCCGCCCTCGAGCGCGTGGCGACCCTCGTGCGCAAAGAGAATCTGACCTTCGCGGAGGCCAGCGAGGTCGTGCGCGCCGGCACGGTCTTCACCACGCACACGCCGGTGCCCGCCGGCCACGACGTCTTCGACGAGGAGCTCATCCGGCGCTACTTCACCGACTCCGCTGGTTGGGTTGGCCTTCCGTGGGAAGCCTTCATGGCCCTCGGCTGCGACGCGCACGGGGAGAGCGGCTTCAACATGACCTACCTGTGCATGAACCTGGCCGCCTTTGTGAACGGCGTTGCCAAGAAGCACGGCGAGGTCAGCCGCGGTCTGCTGCACCCCTACTGGGCAGGCCTGCTCGAGAGCGAAGTGCCCGTGACCCACGTCACCAACGGCGTGCACCTACCGACCTGGACCGCTCCTGAAATCACCGCCTGCTTGGGCGTCGAAGGCCGCCACCCCGAGGGCAGCGACTTCGCCAAAGCCAACAAGTGCGTGGACCCGGAGCAACTCTGGGCCGCGCGTCAGTCCTTGAAGAAGGACCTGATGGAGGCCGTAGCCATCAACCTGGAGCGCACCTTCACACGCCGCCAGGATGATCCCAAGCTGCTGGCGCGCACCATCGAGGGCATGGACGCCAACGCCCTCGTCGTTGGCTTCGCCCGTCGCTTCGCGCCTTACAAGCGCGCGAACCTACTGCTCGCCGATCGCGAGCGCCTGGCGCGCCTGGTGAACAACACCCAGCGCCCCGTGCGCTTCCTCTTCTCGGGCAAGGCACACCCCGCCGATGTGCTGGGCCAGGAGCTCGTTAGCGAGGTCGCCTCGCTCTGCCGCGAGGAGCCCTTCCTGGGCAAGGTCATCTTCCTCGAGGACTACGACATGCACATCGCCGCGCACCTGACCCAGGGCGTCGACGTGTGGCTCAACAACCCCATCCCGCCCCTGGAAGCCTCGGGCACCTCCGGCATGAAGTCCGCCGCCAACGGCGGGCTCAATCTATCGGTCCTCGACGGCTGGTGGCTCGAAGGCTGCGACGACAAGAATGGTTGGGGCATCGGACCCGAAATCACCTTCACCGATCAGCAGCAGCAGAACCTGCTCGACAACGAGCTTCTGCTACGCCTGCTCGAGGACGAGGTCCTGCCGCTCTACTACAAGCGCGATCCAAGCGGCATGCCCGCCGCCTGGCTCGAACGCTCCATCCACGCCCTAGCGACCCTGCCGCCCTTCTTCGGCACGGACCGTATGGTCGAGGAATACCTCGCCCGCGGCTACGTCCCGCGTGCCGCCGCCGCCCGCCTGCAAGCCGCAGGCGGCTTCGCCCTAGCCCGCGACTGCGCCAACGAAACCCGCCGCATCGAGCGCGGCTTCGAGGACGTCCACATCCTCGACGCCCGCGTCGGCGACCTCACCTCAGTCAACACCGGCGACACCATCGAGGTCGCCCTCGACGTGTCTATGGGCTCCCTCGATCCCACAGACCTGATCGCCGAGCTCGTCCTAGGCCACCCCTCCGGCGACCGCAGCCTGCACAAGCCCAACTTCGTCGAGCTCACCCCCGGCGAAGCCGCAGGCGGCACCCGCACCTTCCAAGGCGAGCACATCGTCAAAGCCTCCGGCACCTACGGCTGGGGCATCCGCATCCGCCCGCGCCCGCTCAAGGCCACCGACCGACAACTCCCCGGCCTCGTACGCTGGGCGTAGACGCGGCGGGTACTACTCGGACCTATTCCAGCCGCCGGGGCCAAGTTGATGCACTTGCTGGTCTCCGTACTCGATCTCGATGACCTTGGAGAATGAGTCAAGACCGATCAGCGCCTCGAGTCGAATTCGCCCCACGGGAAGCTCTAGGTGGACTTCGTTGAAGGGCTCGTATTCCGGTCCACTGAGGACTTTCTCGCGGGTCAGCTCCAAGCCCGAACCATGCTCTCGGGCCACCAGCACCAAGTCAGGCATCTCCGCCCGGATCCGGACCTCTACCTCGCCACGGATGGTTGTCTCTACGGTACTCGCATGCTGACCGCCAGACACCACGTCCACCCAGACCGAGCCTTCCCCCGGGATGATCGCTCGATTCTCGCCGGAAGAACTGGTCCCGTACCAGGCCTGCGCCCAAGGCTTCACGACGCACTCGTAACGACCGGGCGGCAACTCCAACTGAATCACGATGGGGAACTGTTCGGCCCCTTCGGTCTTTGAAACCTTCTGACGTATTTTCAAGTACTCACCCTGCTCCGGTCTGATCTCGACGTTGTACAGGTACACGCCCCGCGTCCCGGGAGGATCCACTACCGTCAGCTCGAGCTTCCCTGGTTCGCGCGCAGGACTCAAGAGCAGCTCTACCTCCCGCATGGACTCGGTAGCCGCCAAACTCACACGTCGTGCGGCGCCCTGCCGCTCTCGGGACATGGCGTGCAGCTCGTACTCCACGCCCGGAGCCAGGTGAATCTCCCAGCGGGTTGGATCGCCGGTGTCGAACCAAGCAATCGCTGTCCGCGCGCGCATGTAGGGGCTAACCGGCGGAGGGCCGGATTCAGAGAAGTCCCACTTGCCAGGCGCCTCGCTCTGGCCGATGAGGGGAAGAATGCTCACGCGCTGCGCACTAGCAAGGCTGCGCAGTCCACCCTCCTTGCCCAGTACCTTCGTTTCCTGCGTTGGGTCAAACTTGGCATAGCCGCCCTCCGGCATTCGTAGTCGCACCGACAGTCGAGCTCCTCGTACCACAAACTGATTGTGCCTACCCCCGGCCTCGAGGCTGTCCTTGTGCAAAGCCCGCCAGCGCGTGGAGCCATCATCATGGGCCAACACCACGAGTTGCTGCGGACCAAGCCCCTCCGCTAGGAAGCGCCCATCGGCGTCGGTTACGCAGAACACGCCCAAGCGGCCCTCGGAGCTCACTCCCAAGGCAAGTCTATTCAACCTACCCGAGGATGAAATTAGGTTCGGAACACAGTTCCAACCCACAACCACCACTTCTGTTCCCGCTAGAGCCCTTCCCTTCTCATCGGACAACACTCCGCCCAGTACATCTCCGGCTACCAACACAGCGCGCAAGTCCTGTGGTGGATTCGCCTCATCCAGAACGGGCAACTCCAAGCTTCCGCCGCCGTTCTCGTACGCATGCAAATCCAAACGCGCCGGGCCCGCGCCCCTGAAGTGCAACTCGAAGCGCCCATCTCCCTGGAGCCGCCCCGCCAGGTACTTAGGGGATGCAGAGGACAGGCCTATGCGCCCCCTCGACCGCATCTCCCGGAGTGTAGTTTCCAGGGACTCAACGGATGTAGAGAACAGGCTCATGCGAAACCTCGGCGGCATCTCCCCGGAGGCAGTCTCCAAGGTTCCGCGCGCCGTAGCACCAGCCAGGGCCCGAAGACTGATCTTGTGCATTGCGCCGCCACTCTCAAGCACGTCATAGCCCTTGACCTCAGCAATGCCCGGTTCAGCCACCCTGCCCCAAATCAGCCCCGCTCCCACGGGCGCCTCCAGCTGGAAGACCTTCGCTTCACCTCGCAGCAGTTCTACTACGAGCACAGGATCACGATCGATGCCGCGCTGCTTGGCATCCGCCCGAAAGCTCCAGCCCAGTTCGACTTTGGCCGCCCGCTCCAACTTCCACCGATGGTCAATACTCACCGTCACGGCCACCTGGTGAGTGCCCTCTTGCGCTAGATCCGGCACAGCGTCGCGCTCTACGGCCTCACCCTGATCAGCCGATGCCCGCTGAAGCGTCGCGGCATCCGGGGCCCCACTCACCGAAGGGTCCGCCGGCTCGGCAGCCGGCCCTACAGGAATCCCACGCTCAACTTCCGGCCCACATGGGCCAAGCCCTGCGGCCAGTACCAGGCACATCCCCGCAAGAGTCCCCCCCACAGCTGCAACCTTCATGATTCCCTCTACGAGCAAGACAAGACCCAGGCCAACCCGGCCACCGAGCGCTCACAGAATTCTATCCGCCAATAGAAAAAGGAGCGAGGACGACCGGCCTCCGCGTAGCCACAGCTCAGGCAGAACCACCGATCGTCCCCGCATCCGCACAGCGCGCTCACCAGGGCTCGTCTCCCCCGCGCCGTACAGGGAGAGAACCGCCGTGGTCCTGGCCGGGTGTCACCTAGCGGGTGAATTCCTCTGTGCGGCTAGACGCCGCCTTCCTTGATCTCAAGAGCTCGGATAGTGATGGCTAATTCTGCACGGGCCACCGCGCACTCAGGATCGCGGACAAGGGCCCTCTGCAGCCACTCGATGGCCTCGCGGTACCTCCCCTCCGCGCGGAGGACGAGGCCCATAGTCGTACAAGTGCCTTCTAAGAAATCCCAACCTGGACGAGTCGCTCGACGGTGTGCCGCATTGGCTTCTTGGAGCTTACCCTGTTTGGCGAACACGACTGCAAGAAGCCCCTGCGGTAGCCCGCGCTGATCCGCCGCGTCCGCTGCACGCCGATACCACTTCTCGGCCAAATTCAGATTGCCCTTCTTCTTGTAGAGCGTTCCCCAGACCATCCAGAGCCTCGGGTGGTCTTCCCCCGGGACCATTTCCTGTGCCTGACTAGTGAACACAGCGGCCTCGTCATTACGCCCCAAAGCAATCAAGCACTCGGCCATGAGCATCGAAGACCGTAGACAGGCTCCGAACTTCCGAGCGAACCTGCGAGCCGCCTCCAGAGCTCCCGCGCAGTTGCCCTCACATAACAGGACAAACACAGGGTCCCATTCAGCCTGCATTTGTTCCTCTGTGAACTGGCTCATTCGATCACCATAGCCTGACAAGGCGTGCTTGCAGCCAGACTCTAAGGTTGCACGCGCTGCCACTCCTGCAGGAGGATTTCGCGCAAGCCTTGGTCGTAGGGCGGGCTCAAACCTGCCTGCTCAAGGATCCACGCGGCCGGCACCCGGTCACGGTTTTCCAAATCCGCGCGGCGCAGGAGAATCACGATTCCCTCCCAGCCGATTTGCCGGGCGAGGACATATCCCAGTCCATAGCACGAGATGAGCGTGGTGCGTTTCACGCTGACCAACTCTGCCGTGGTCAAGGCGAGTGCCTCTTGCACGCCTAGCGCGCTAGCACGAAGGTCCTCAATGGCTGGTGCATGTCGCGGATCGTCCAGACTGAACTTGCGTGGATCCAAGTAGGCCAAGCCAGCGATCATGAGTCGCTTGGAGTAGTACTCACGGTCGTCGTAGACCTGACCCGCAAGCAAATCGCAGAGGCCCTCTTCGAGAACGCTTGGGAAGCGCGCTTGCTGCTTCTCGAAGTAGAAGTGCGCGAGCTCGTGGGCGACGGCCAGCTCCAAGAACTCAGCCTCACGAGCCACCGCAAGCCAAGGCGGGCCCGTGAGGGGCTCGACGGTGATCCCCTCCCACTTACTTCCCTCGGCGAAACTCGTCATGTGCGCGCGCAGGGGACGCTCCTCGAAGCCATCGAGAACGCGGTAGAAAGGCAACACATGCTCCACCATGCGGACCAAGCCTTGAGCGTCTTCCTCTGTCGGCCCGCCAGCTACGCCCCAGGCGCGCTCGAGCGTGACGGCGCTCCTGGGCTCCAATGGCAAGCCCGCGCAAGCGCTCAGGCATGCCCACATGATCACAAGGAGCGGCGCCTCTTGAACGGGGGAGGATTGGAGGATTGCCATGGGTCTAGGCGTAGAATACGAGTTGTGCCCAATCCCATGCGCAACATCGGTCCAGTCTCTCAGTCATGGTTGGATGAAATCGACATCCATACCATCGCCGATCTGCGCGAGATCGGTTCGGTCCTGGCATTCGTACGCATCCGGTCAACAAGGCCCGCAGTGTCTCGTAACTTGCTATGGGCTCTCGAAGGTGCACTCATCGATGAGGACTGTCGGCTCTTGCCGCGCCCACTGAAGGACGCGCTTTGGTCTGCGGTCTGCCAGGCATCCGCAGCACCTCAGAAGTAGACCAACGAACTCTCTACACATGCTCTACCTCCAATCACTCTGCCTCGCTCTATCTCTCGTGGCCTGCAGTACTCCTGAACGAACCGAACCAGAGCAGGCACCCGAAGCGCCCACAGACCTCAGCGGTTGGCGCTCCGAGCGCATCGCCCTCCCGCCCGAGTTCGCACCCAGCTTGCCGGAAGGCGAGGAGTTGCTGCTCTTCGCGCCGGGCATGTTCGACCCACAGGCGGAGGACTTCTGGTCCTACGTCTTCTTGATGCAGGTGGAGTGGTCCGACGTAGACTCGCACCGCTTGACCTCGCTCTTCGAGGCCTACTTCGACGGCCTGTTGCTCTCCGTAGCCAAGGGCAGCGGGGCTGACATCGGCACGAATCCAGCCCACGTAAATGTGCTGCCCATCGACGACTTGCACTATTCCATTGAGGTCATCCTGATCGATGCCTTCGGCACCCTTGAGACCATCAAGCTGCACGTTCTCGTTGAGGTCGAGCACGAGGACGCAGGTGGCTTGCTGCTGGGGGTCCAAGCCAGCCCGCAACCCAGCACACACCCGATTTGGCGCGATTTGAGCGCCGCCCTCGGCTCCTTGAGCTTGTAGCCCGATTCGAGACGGCCAACAAAACATTCGGATTCGATGTCCTCCCAGGGTGGGCGGGCACATGGGTGGGAGCGCGGCACATGCCGCAATTCACCCCTACCATCGCCGGCCACGGCGACCGACTCCAAGTTCCGATGCTCACCACCCTCGTTCTCGCAAGCGCTGCAGTCCTACCCCAGCAGGACCGCGGCACCGCCCCGCAGCACCTCCCCAGCGTCTCACAAGCTGTCGTCCAAGACGACATGCGTGGCTACGTACGTCCACAGGACCTTACCGGTCCTTTTCCGAGTGATGCGGGCCTTGAGGATTCGACCCTTCAGCCGCGCAAGCGCAGCTTCATCGCGAAGGTCCAGGACGGTGCTTTGGCGCCCAACCTGAGCGGGCTCTCCGCACGCAATATGCTGACCGAGGTGCACGCAGAGGCGTCCGCCAACGGCGACATCTGGGCCCGCGGCCGCGACTACCGCGCCAGCTTCGGCCCCGATGGATTCACCATGTGGCCCATCTTCGGCAAGCAATCCCCGCGCGAGTTCCCGGTGGTATTCAGCCTCGGTCAAGTCTCCCTGGGCGGCGAAGCACTCCCCACCCTTGTGGGCGCGACCCAGCTCTCAGAGGGCACGGTTGAGATCGGTCAGGGCAGCCTGCGCGAGGTCTACTACTTGGACCTGAATCAGATCGAGCAGACCTTTGTCTTCGATCAATTGCCCGGTCAAGGCGACCTGGTCGTGACCCTCGACGTCAGCACCGAGCTGAGCGTCATGCAGGACTCCACCAACATCCGTTTCGTGCATGACGAGTTCGGTGAAGTGACCTACGGACAGGCCTTCGTCACCGATGCCTCCGGCCGCAAGGTATCCATCGAGCGCACCTGGAACGGTTCTGGCATCACCCTCACCGTACCGGCCAGCTTCGTGGCTTCGGCCCAGCTGCCCCTGGTCATCGATCCCCCGGTAACGTCCCTCAGCAACACCTGGGGAGTGGACGACGACCTGGCCCCGGACATCATCTGGGACGGAAACTCCGACCTCTGGATGGTTGTCTGGCAGGAGTACACCTCCGCTACCAACTCCGACTGCGTCATGACCAGCTTCACCCACGGTGGTGTGCAAGGTCCGATCCACTTCGTGGATTCCAGTGCTGACGCCTGGAGCAACCCGCGCATTGCCTCGAGCTATGGTCCCGATCGCCTACTGATTGTGGCCAGCGTGGAAGCGGGCGGGATCGGTGGTTCAGGATCGATCAATGGCCGCCTCTTCGATGGCCTTACCGACACCTTCGTTGGAACCGACTTCATCATCAGTACGACGGGCTTCCGCAAGCTCTACCCCGATGTTGGCGGCAGCAATCAAGCACAAGCCAACAGCGCTCACTTCTGTGTGGTCTGGTCCTTCGAGAATGGCCCCGGCAGCCACAATGCCCAGTATCGCGTGATCGACAGCGATGGCGCCAACGTCACCAACATCGTCACTGTGGACGGTGTTGGTGAGGACGAAATTCACACGACCATCTCTGATGGCTGGGGCGACGCCGACATCTTCGGCGACTTCTGGACCATGGCTTGGATGAAGGACACGGGAGCTGCCGGCAACGACCTCGGCTCCATCCACGCCCGCCGCATTGTCTGGCACGGCGACCCGAACTCCGGCGGCGGCAATATCGTTGTCGAATCATCTACGAACTGCGCCTATCCCTCTATCAGCTCACGCCTCGATGACGTCTTGGTCGCCAATGGCCAACGTCCGGCCATCGTCGCCTACGAGCGCCAATTCGCCACCCTCTCCGGGCCGACCCCGACCCAGCGCAGCATCTACGCAAGGGTGATCGCCGGCACCGACGTCTTCAGCTCCAACAGCCTGAGCCTGACCCTCGAGGACGTGGATAGCGAGCTCGACCAGCGCGATGCCTGCGTCGCCACCGATGGCGACTCCTTCTACATCGTCTACTCCGAGGAGTTCTACGCCAACGTGGGCGGTGGCGACTACGACATGTACATGGTCTCCGGTCACTTGAGCGAGACCTCCTCGGGTGCCTTCCTTGGCCTCGCTGAGCGTCACCAAAACATGGCTTTCAGCTTCACCCCCGAGCGCTTCGGCCGCGTAGCGACCAAGTGGGAAGGTGAGACTGCGTCCACCAGCGACGATGGTTGCGTGTTCTGGCTTGATCACACCGGAGCCAACGGTGGCCTGATCGAAGGCACCACGCTCGAAGTTCCGACCGTCGACACCAGCGACCGCGGTTCCGTCGGCATCCAATACTGCGATGCCAATGACAACGGTGGCCCCACGGACCACGCCTTCGAGACATCCTCCTGGATTTGGATCCAAGGTACTCAGGATCGCAACGACACGCACACCGTGCACTGTGTCGACGTGACCCCCTCCCAGTTCGGCTATCTGCTGGCGGCCCTGTCCCCCACCAGCATCAATCTTCCCGGTGGCAGCGCCGGCCGTCTCTGCGTGTCGGGAGCAGGTCGCTACACCAACATGGTTCAGTCGAGCGGAATCAACGGTACGTACTCAACCATCATCGACCCCATGCACCTCCCGCAACCCATGGGCAACGTCTCCGCCGCACCCGGCGAGACTTGGTACTTCCAGTACTGGCACCGTGACTTCATCAACGGCATGCCCACGTCCAACTTCAGCAACGCGGCACGCTTGACCTTCAACCCCTAGTCCGCCTCAGAACGGAACGCATCCGGGCCCCGGACCCAGGCCACGCCACCCGACGGGGCCCGCTCTCGTTTGCTCCAAGTACGCCCAAGACTTCATAGATTTCTTGTCCTCGCACCCCTCCCCGGCACATGGGTAGGAGCGCGGCACACGTCGCGATTCACCCCACCATCGCCGGCCACGGCGACCAGCAACAAGAAGCCATGCTCACCACCCTAGTCCTCGCCACTGCCGCGGTCCTGCCCCAGCAGGATGCCGACACCGCCCCGGCCCAAGTCCCGAACGTTTCCCAAGCTGCCGTCTATGACGACATGACTGGATACGTGCGCCCGTCTGACATAGGCGCCTCCTACCCGAGCAACTTCGGTTCGGAAGGACCGGGCAGCCTGCCCCAGGAACGCACCTACCTGCCGAAGATGGAGAATGGCTCCATCGCCCCGACCCTCTCCGGCCTCTCCCTGCGGAACACCCTGAGAAAGGTCCAGATTGAGCAAGCCGGTGCCGGACAGGTCTGGGCTCGCGGCCGCGACTACCGCGCCAGCTTCGGCGTCGAGGGCTTCACCATGTGGCCCGTGTTCGGCAAGCAGTCTCCGCAGGAGTTCCCCGTGGCATTCAGCCTTGCCGGAGCCACCCTCGGTGGCGAAGCGCTCGTCACCTCCCCCGATGCACCGAGCACCGTAGGCAGCACGGTCGAAATCAACCAGGGCAGCCTGCGCGAGGTTTACTACCTCGACCTCGACCAGGTCGAACAGACCTTCGTCTTCGATCAACTGCCCGGCCAGGGCGACCTCGTCGTGACCCTAGACGTCAACACCGAGCTCGAGGTCCTCGAAGACTCCAGTAACATTCGCTTCGTCCACCCCGAGTTTGGGGAAGTCACCTACGGGCAGGCCTTCGTGCGTGATGCTTCCGGTCGCAAGGTCCCGATCGAACGGACCTGGGGTCATGGCGGCATTACTTTGACTGTCCCGGCCAACTATGTGGCCTCGGCACAACTGCCGCTGGTCATCGATCCCCCGATCACCTCCTTCGTCAACAACTTCGGCGTGAATGACGACAACACTCCGGACATCACCTGGGACGGTCGCGCCAACCTCTGGTGGGTCGTTTGGGAAGACTACACCTCCGCTCAAAACTCGGACTGCGGCATCACCAACTTCACCCATGGCGGTGTCCAAGGTGAGACCTACACGATTGACGTCTCCAACGACTACTGGACCAACCCGCGCATCGCCTACAACTACGGTCCCGAACGTCTGCTCATTGTCGCCAGTGTCGAGGACGGCGGCGTCGGTGGCTCCGGCACAATCCAGGGCCGTCTCTTCGACACCGGCGCTCTTGCGACCGTCGCGCCGAGCTTCATCATCAGTTCGATCGGCTTCCGCAAACTCTACCCGGACGTCGGCGGAACAAACTACAACTCCATCGCCAACTCTAACTTCTGCGTAGTTTGGTCCTTCGAGAATGGCCCCGCCGACCACGATGCCCAGTACCGCGTCATCGATAGCACTGGCATGATCGTCACTAACATCATCACTGTTGATGGTGTCGGCAACGACGAATTCCATACGACGATCTCGGACACTTGGGGCGACTCGACTCTCGTAGGTGACTATTGGACCATGGCTTGGACCGAAGACACGGGCACCCAGGGTGACGGCCTTGGAAAGATCATGGCCCGCCAAGTCGTGTGGAGCGGTAACCCCGCTTTCACCGGCGGCAACATCACGATCTCTGTCGCTGATGGCAGCTCCTTTCCCAGCGTCACATCGCGCATGGATCGCAACCTGATCGCCAACGGCGAGCGCCCGGCCATCGTGGCCTACCAGCGGCAGTTCGGCATCGCCCCCAATGACCAGCGCAGTATCTACGCCAACGTCATGACCAGCGACACCAAGTTCGAATCGGTCGCCCTCAGCTTCACCCTGGAGGACGTGGACAGCACGCTCGATCAGCGTGATGCCTGTATCGCCACCGACGGCGACGCCTTCTACATGGTCTACTCCGAGGAGTACTTCGGCAACGTAGGCAGCGGCGATTTCGACATGTACATGCTCTCTGGACACGTGACCGAGACCTCCAACGGTGTGCGCCTGGCCCTGGCCGAGCGTCACCAGCACCTAGCTTCCAGCTCCAACCCCGAGCGCTTCGGCCGAGTCGCCACCAAGTGGGATGGCGAGATTGCCACCAACTCCGATGACGCCTGCGCAATCTGGGTCAACCTGAATAGCTCCACCGGCGGCCTCATCGAGGGCAGCACCCTCGAGATCCCGACGCTCAACTTCAGCGCCGAGACTGCGGTCGGTGCTCAGCTTTGCGACGCCAACGCCAACGGAGGCACGGACCCCCACGCCGCCGAAAACAGCTCCTGGGTCTGGATGGAGGGCACCCAGAGCATTGGCGATCTGCATGACGTTCACTGTGTGGACGTGACCCCGAACCAATTTGGCTACCTGTTGGCATCGCCCACTGCGACCAACATCAACATGCCTGGGGGCAGCGCTGGCCGCCTGTGTGTTTCGGCTGCCGGACGCTACACATCTCAAGTCCAGAGCAGTGGTCCCGACGGCACCTTCACCACCTCCGTCAACCCCATCAACATCCCCCAGCCCATGGGTTCCGTCTTCGCCGCACCCGGCGAGACCTGGTACTTCCAGTACTGGCACCGCGATTTCATCAATGGCATGAGCACGTCCAACTTCAGCAACGCCGTGAAGATCGTGTTCAACCCGTAAGACTTTCTGGAGAGAGATTCTCTTGGGGCCCGGTCGCAACACTCGCTGCGTCCGGGCCCCGTTTATTTGTCACTTGCGAATCGGCTAACTCGCTCAGAGTGTCCGTGCTAGGCGCACTCCGATTCGGTTGCTGCGCACATCCGAGCCGCCTGCATCGCGCACGGCCGAACGACAATCACTAGCAGAGTCGTACCAGGATCCTCCCCGCAGGGTGCGCAGGCTGTCTCCTGTCGCTCGAGCAAAGGGGTCCTCGGCCACCGACTTGCCAACCACATACCCCGAGGCTGAGTACAGGTCAGCGCACCATTCCCAAAGACCGCCATGCATGCCCTGCAGCCCCCAAGCATTCGGCGGCAGGGAGTCCGCGATCGCCGGTCTCATGAGGCAACCATCCGATGGAGCCGTCACCCACTCCACTACGAGCTTCCCATCCACGACCACGGCACTCTCGACCTCGCCGTTATTGAAGTTCACTAGCGCCTGGCTGATCGCTCCATCGAAAGCGAAGGGCCCCGTAGACCCGGCTCGGCACGCGTACTCCCACTCCGCCTCCGTCGGCAGTCGCAGCGGTGCTGCTCCCACGGGGCCGCCCTCATTCGCCTTGGACAAGAACCCTTGTACGTCATTCCAAGAGGGATCCATGGGTAGGTCCGGCCCTTCGAAGAAGCTGGGAGTCTCCCCCATGAGTCCCGCCCAATGCGCCTGAGTCAACTCCGTCACCCCGAGGTAGAAGGCCTTGGTCAGGCGTACACGATGCTGCGGCCCCTCGTCCGACCCGCGCCCAGCTTCCGATTCCGGCGAGCCCATGAGGAACTCGCCCGGTAGCACCAGCACCATCTCAATCCCAGTCGCTAGGTCGCGCACCTTCCAGGGATGGCCGCTCTGCTCAATCTTGCGGCGCATGACTGCATCGGTCACTTCGGGGCCCGGGCCCTGGGCCAGGACCTCGTAGACTTCAATGACCGAGGGCCTTTCGCAGATCCCGGTGCATGCTTGCAGCTGCAGCCCGAGTGCCATCACTAGAAACCCTTTCAACATGATGCTCATTCAATACTCCTCACCGTTCTTGGCTTCTGAAGCTTGGTACTCAAGCAGGTCTCCCGGCTGGCAATCCAGCTCGCGGCAGATCGCGGAGAGTGTAGAGAAGCGCACCGCCCGCACGTGGCCGGACTTGAGCTTGCTCAAGTTCGCAGGCGTGATGCCTACACGCTCAGCCAAGTCCAGTCCACGTACCTTGCGTTGGGCCATGAGCACGTCGAGTCGCACAACAATCGGCATGCTCAGACCACCTCGCGCGTCTCGCGAATCAGGTCTGCCGTGGTGAAAAAGAGCGTGCTCGTTCGGTTCAAGAACCAGAACATCATGAAGCTCCCCACGCAGTTGGCGCCTGTCGCACTGAGTCCGAGTGCGACCTTGGAGTAGGGCAGCCCCGCGCTCAACTGAGACTGGAAGGTGAGTGCAGTCACACCTGCGAACACCACACCGAGGAGCACGAACACAAAGTCCAAGACTCTGAAGGCCACAGCACCGTGTTCGATGCTGGAGAGTCGGGATTCGAGGCTAATGTCGGTCATGGGGTAGGCTCCTGAGTTGCTTCCGTTGGCTTGATGAATGATCGCACGCGCGACAGAAGACCATTCCCCTTCTCCAGCCTTTCATTGTCGATAAACGACAATAAAACACTGAAAAGCAATATCTACACAGCCCGCGACTTAGCGGGGGACGAAGCCCTCAAGCCATTCCCCAAGTCGTCCCATGGCAGCCGCACACCCAGGCGCGAACCCACAGGCTCCCAGTGTCCCCAGGTCCACTCAGCCAGTACCATTCGCCCCACACGTGCGCCCGTAGCTCAGCTGGATAGAGCGCGGCATTCCTAATGCTGAGGCCACAGGTTCGAATCCTGTCGGGCGCACCATCAAGAGCCTGCCAAGTACGTGGGGCAGCTCATCAGGATCAGGAGAGACCTGCCCTCCCTGGTCCGGCTAGTAGCCCGCAGCTTGTCCAGCGCCGCGCGGGTCGGTGCCGCCGAGGAAGCGCACGGGCCTGCCCTCTGCGTCGTACTCGATCATGAGTCCGTGGGCATTTCCGAGGATGCGGCGGCGCACCTTGTGACCCATGGCTTCTAGAGCAGCGCGCGTTGCAGCCGGGATGGTGGCCTCTACTTCCAAGTGATCGGGCACGTTGAAGGCGATGCGCGGTGCGGCGATCGCCGCCTGGATGTCCATGTCGAAGTCGATCACGTTCATGACCATCTGGGCGCAGGTCTGAGTGATCGTGTGGCCGCCCGGCGTGCCGAGTGCAACCCACGGCTTCCCGTCGCGCATCACGAAGGTTGGAGAATCGCTCGATAGCTTGCGCCTGCCAGGGTGAGCGTCCATGGGATTTCCGGGGGGCTCAAAGGTGCAGTAGGCCAGCGAGTTGTTCAGCCAAATGCCGGTGCCCTCCGGCATGATGCGGCTGCCGAAGAGGTTGCCCAGGGTGACCGTTGCGGAGACCACATTGCCCTGGGAGTCGGCCACCACGAAGTGCGTAGTGTTCTTGTTCTCGCTCGCGGAGAGGATGCCCGCCGTGTCGAAATCGGTGGCGCGCTCAAGGTCCAGCCGCGCGCATTGCTCTTCCCAGTACTGCTGGGATAGGAGCAGGTCGTACGGCGGCGGCTTCACGTCCGGATCACCGGAGTACGCCAGTCGAGTCCAGTACGCGTGCTTGGTGACCTCCGAAAACCGATGCAGGTAGGCGACCGTGTTGTGACCGAGGGCACGGTTGTCTGCCTGCCCCATCATCCCGAGCCGCAACAGCATCGGAAAGGCGCCAGCAGGTGCGGAGGGCGTGATCACGTCGAGCCCTCTGTAGGTGGTCGAAATCGGTCGCCACCACTCCGCACGGTCGTCGGCTAGGTCACGGGCAGAGAGAAATCCACCCGCCTGCTCCATGGCACCGGCAATCGCCTTGGCGATAGACCCGGTGTACAACGCTTCGGCGCCTTCTTTCGCAACCGTGCGCAGCGAACCTGCCAAGTCCGCCTGAACAAGACGCTCACCAGCGGCGAGCGGCACGCCGTCCTTTCCATAGAAGGCGCGCGCGTGCTCGGGGAATTCCTTATACGCCGACTCGATCCAGCGAGCTGCTCGATCATCGATGAGGAAGCCGGACTCCGCCGCGTGGATTGCCGGATTCAGGAGCTCTTCCCAAGGAAGCACTCCGAAGCGCGTGGACATCGCCTGCCAGGCATTCGCCGCGCCGGGCGTCGAGATTGCCTTGGCATTGCGCCGGTTCTGCATGTGGCCCGGCGTGGGCGCTCGATAGGCATCGGCGTTCACGGCCTGGGGAATCTTGCCGCTAGCATCGAGGTAGTGCGCCTCGCCCTGCTCCGCATCAAATACGAGGATGGTCCCGTAGCCGCCCATACCGGACATCATCGGTTCCACGACGTTCAGCGTGGACGCGATAGCAACAGCCGCATCGAAAGCGTTGCCGCCGCGGCGCAGGATGGAGAGACCCGCCTGGGTGGCGATCGGGTGTGCCGTAGAGACCATCCCATGCTGACCGACGGCAGGCCTACCAACGTCCGCGTCACGCTCAGGAGCTGGTGCAGCGCAAGCAACCAAGGTGGCGAGGAGCGGGAGGAGCGGAGCGGGGCTGCGAAGGTTCATGGGCGGAAATGAGTTTTGAGCCGGTGCACGTAAGAGTACGCGCGATCCCGGCTTCAGCATGCAAGGGTCGTGCCCGGTTAGTGCGTCTTGTCGAAGGCGTGCTTGAGCGCGCGGGAGAGCTTCCCTGCCGCATCTGAGATCACCTCTTGGAGATTGTCGCCACTCTGTTCTACGGCCAGGGGCTGACGGCCGGCGGGACGCGCCTCCATGGTGCAGCGCTTGTCATTGGCTGCGGACTTCTGCGCGCTGTTGTCGTCGTGGAGGTGAATTTCCACGCGGGTAATACGACTCGACATGTGGGCCAACTCCTTGTTGACCCGGTCGTGGACGAATTGCTCGATCGCGTCGGTCTTGATGACCTCAGCGTAGTTGACTTGGATATCCAAGAAGTTCGGTCCTTGTCTTAGCAGTTGTGGAAAACGGAATGACTCACTCAGTCTAGCCTCCACTCGCTCGAATCCTAGGCATTCAATCCAGCAGGCATTTGTTGGGCACCAGCACCGTGCAGGAGAACCACACCTCCACCGCGCGCTATCATTAGTGGACACCATGACCTTGCGCCCTTACCAGACCGCCGCCCTCCAAGCTGTCCGAGCTAGCTTTCAAAGTGGACACCGGACCGCCCTGGTGGTGATGCCCACGGGCACTGGCAAGACCGTGCTCTTTGCGGAGATCGCGCGCTTGGCTAAGGGGCCTGTACTGGTGCTCGCCCATCGCCAGGAGTTGATCGAGCAGGCCCGGCAGAAGATCTCAGCCTGGATCGATGATGTGGTTGCAGTTGAGATGGGTCAGCGTCGAGACCTGACCCGGCCCGATGGTACGCGCCCCAAGATCACAGTGGCCTCCGTGCAAACCTTGGGTCGCCGCCTGCAGGATGTCCCACGCGATGCCTTTTGCCTGGTCGTGGTCGACGAAGCGCACCACGCGACCGCCGACAGCTACCGCAAGATCCTTGACCACTTCGAAGCGCACATCCTAGGCGTCACGGCCACTCCAGATCGCAGCGATAAGGAACCACTCGGTGAGGTCTTCGGGACCCTGGCCTACGACTACGACATGCGCCAAGCCATCGAGGATGGCTGGCTATGCCCCATTCGTTCGTTCCTGGTGCAAACCAAGGCTGACTTCTCGGGTGTACGCAAGATCGCCGGTGAATTATCCACTCGCGGTGTTGAAGAGGTCCTGATCCGCGATCTGCACTTGGCTGAATTTGCCGAGCCCATTCTGCGTGAACGCGGGGATCGGCAGACCATGGTCTTCGCGGCCTCGGTGGCCCACGCCCACGCCCTCGCGCGCGTTCTGTGCGAGCAGAGCGGCGACCCACAATTCGCCGCTGCCCTAGACGGCCGCATGTCCCTCGAGCGGCGAGCACCGGTGATCGAACGCTTCCGCTCCGGCCGCATCAAGGCACTGGTCAACTGCTCCCTGTTCACCGAGGGCTTCGACGTACCTCCAATCTCCTTGGTGGCCATCGCGCGTCCGATTCTCTCGCGCTCGTTCTACGCCCAGATGGTCGGTCGCGGCACGCGCATCTCGCCCGGCAAAGAAGACCTGTTGGTGCTCGACTTCCTGCCGGGCAACTGTCGCCACTCCCTCGTCCAAGCGGTCGACATCTTCGCCTCCGAACGCGAAGAGGTGCAGGACCGTGCGCGCGCCATAGCCCTCCAATCCAGCCTCGACGGCGCTCCCATCGCCCTCCAGCAAGCGCTCGCCTTGGCGCGCCAGGAGCAGGAAGTGCAGGACGCCGACGTGGTCTACCAATTGAAGAAGCGTGACCCCTTCGCGGCTGTCGGTATCGACCTGCGGGCCTACACCCTGCGCCCGCAAGAGGGCGAGCGCGTCTCTTCCGATCGGCTAGCCCAGTTCAAACGCTGGGGCCTGCCCGCTAAGTTGCTTACGGATCTGTCCGCGCAGCAAGTGGATGAGCTGCATGAGCAACTCCTCGATCGCAAGGCCAACGGCCTCTGCACACCGCGGCAAGCCAGGGCACTTGTGGCCCGCGGCATCGACCCGCGCGATCTCTATCAGGACGAAGCCAAACGCCTACTAGCGGAATCCTGAGCGCAAGGCACCCCACGTGCGGTTCTAGAGCGGCAAATTCAGGCAGCCGGGCAGAATTTGATATCGTGACCTGTGATGGCCACCCTCCCCCCCAGCATTTTCAACGACGTGATTGGTCCGGTAATGCGCGGGCCGTCCAGCTCCCATTCCGCTGCATCGGTACGCATCGGACGCCTAGCCCGTGACCTTTGCCAAGGTGATCCCGACTCGGTGCTGATCGAGTTCGATACGGGCGGGTCCTTGGCTACGACACACGAGAGCCAAGGTTCGGACATCGGCATGTTTGCCGGCCTGCTTGGATGGGAAGCCGATGACGAGCGCTTGCCGCAATCGGCCGCGGCATTGAAAGCCGCTGGAATTGGACTCGAGATCCGCATCGGCGACCTGCACGACCCGCACCCGAACACCTACCGCCTTACCCTCCAGAAGGGGGCCATCGAGCACAGCTTGATCGCGCTGTCCCTGGGCGGCGGCATGATCGAAGTCATCGAGATCGATGGCACAAGCTTGACCCTGCGCGGCGATTACGAAGTAACGCTGCTGGACGTGCTCGATGATGGCTCCGCACTTGCGGCAACTCTGCTAGCGCGTGAAGACATCGACGAAGTGCTGGTGGCTGGCTCCAACCCGGTGCGCGTTGTTTGCATGGGTCAGGACTTTGTCTCCGAAGAAACCTTGGCGCAGCTGTCGGGGATTCAGCGCGTTCGCCGGCTTGCCTCGGTGCTACCTGTACGCTCAAGGAAAGGCCTGAGCGTGCCCTTCCTGCATGCGGGCGAGATGGTCGCCTACGGAGATCCCGAGCAACAGAGGCTCTCGGACTTCGCCTTGGAGTATGAGTGTGCTCGCGGCGGCATTGGCCCTGAGGCGGTCTTGGAGCAGATGGCCGGGATCCTCGCGATCGTGCGAGGGGGGGTTAAGCAGGGCTTAGCGGGTACCGAGTACGCTGACCGAATCCTGCCACGACAGAGCCACGAATTCGCGGCGAAGCTGGAGCGTGGGGAGCTACTGGACGGCGGCATCCTCAATCGCGCCATCCTCTACGTCACCGCCCTAATGGAGGTGAAGAGTTCCATGGGTGTGATCGTCGCCGCCCCCACCGCCGGCTCCTGCGCGACCTTCCCCGCTACGACCTTAGCCGCTGCAGAGATCCAAGGATCTAGCGAGGACGAGATCCTAAGAGCAATGCTGGCCGCCGGCCTGATCGGCGTCTTCACCGCTACCCGCTCCAGCTTCGCCGCCGAAGTCGGCGGCTGCCAAGCCGAGACAGGAGCGGGCGCCGCCATGGCCGCCGCCGCCCTGGTCGAGCTCGCCGGAGGCAACGCCGACCGCGGGCTTAGCGCCGCCAGCCAAGCCCTACAAAACGTCCTGGGTCTAGTCTGCGATCCCGTCGCCAACCGCGTCGAAGCGCCCTGCCTCGGCCGCAACGTCGCCGGCGCAGCCAATGCCCTGGCCTGCGCCAACATGGCGCTTGCTGGCTACGACCACCTGATCCCCTTGGACGAAGTGCTCGACGCGCACCGCGAGATCTCCGAGAACATGGCGCGCGAGCTGCGCTGCACCGCACTGGGTGGTCTGTCGATCACGCCTACATCGAAGGCTATCGAGGCGCGTCTCTGCGGCACAGGCGAAGGCTGCGGTAGCTGCTAGACACGGCAGTCCAAGAGAGAGCGGTTCTTCCAGTCCCCACAAGACTGCTCCCCCTGGAGCAGCCAACGAGCGTACATCGCTAAACCATGCATCAACGCCACGACTCGCCCCCCTCGTTCGCACTTCGCACACCGCGTGCCGCCTTCGTAGTCCTGACAGCGCTGCTTGTCTCCCTCGGATGCCACTCGGGCCCAACCCGCACGGTGGAGTCCGCCAACGCCTCCGCTAGTGCGGGAGCCGTCACCATCGAGCGCTTGTTCGATGGCTACTTCGGCGCGGAGAGCTTCGGGCCAGCATGGTGGCTCGAGGACAGTGGGTTGGCCACCCTTGAACGCGCGGCCAACGGCAAGGGGCGCGACCTCGTTCGCTATGACCCGGGCAGTGGCAAGCGCGAGATCATCGTGGCCGCTAAGCAACTTGTGCCTGCGGGCAAGAGCGCGCCGCTCTCCATCGCGGACTATCGCTTCTCGGAGGATGGCCGGCAGGTCCTGATTTTCACGAACACCCGCCGCGTCTGGCGCCGCCATACGCGCGGGGACTATTGGTTGCTCGACCGGACCTCGGGCAAGCTGCGGCAGATCGGTCAGGGCTTCGATGAAGCGCGACTCCAATTCGCCAAGTTCGACCCCGCCGGCAAGCGCGTCGCCTATCTCTACAAGCACGACATCTACGTGGAGGACCTGGCCAGCGCAAGGGTCACGCGCCTGACAAGCGATGGCTCCGACACGCTCACTAACGGTACCTTCGATTGGGTCTACGAGGAGGAGTGGGGCCTGCGCGACGGCTTCCGTTGGAGCCCGGACGGCAAGCGCATCGCTTTCTGGCAGATCGATGCGGCCGCGGTGGGGCAGTTCAGCTTGGTCAACAATACGAAAGGCCTCTACTCCGAGGTATTCCGCTATCGCTACCCGAAGGTCGGAACAGCCAATCCCGATTGCCGGGTTGGCACCATCCCTGCCGATGGGGGCGAGATCGTCTGGATGCAGCTTGGTGGCCACCTCAGCAATGACTACGTCGCGCGCATGGACTGGGCTAACAGTTCCAGCGAGTTGATGCTGCAACGCTTCAACCGCCTACAGAACGAATGCCAAGTAGTGTTCGCCAACGCGAGCACCGGTGCCGCGCGCACGGTCTATACGGATCGCGGCGATGCCTGGGTAGAAGAGTGCGATGACGTTAAGTGGTTCGATAATGGCAAGCGCTTCACTTGGATCAGCGAGCAGGACGGCTGGCGGCACCTCTACTTCATCTCACGGGACGGCGCCAAGGTCACGCTTGTAACTCCCGGTGACTACGACGTGGTCAGCATCCAACACATCGACTCCGAACGCGGACTGGTGTACTTCATCGCCTCGCCGGACGACCCCACCCAGCGCTTCCTCTATCGAGCACGACTAGACGGTAGCGATGGCGACAAGCCCGTGCGCATCACGCCTCAGGAGCGCGGCATGCACGCCTACCAGATATCCCCTGACGCCAAGTGGGCCATCCACCGCTACTCCAGCTTCGACGCGCCCGAGACTGTCGAGATGGTCTCGCTTCCGGATCACAAAGTGATGCGGACCATGACCGACAACTCGGCGCTCAAGCAGAGGCTCGCCGAGATCCCTAAGGGGCCCACGGAGTTCTTTCGCGTAGCTGTTCCCGCCGAGTCTGGTGAGGAAGTAGAGCTCGACGGCTGGGTCATCCGCCCGCCTGACTTCGATGCGAGTAAGAGCTACCCTCTGCTCGTTTTCGTGTACGGCGAACCCGCTGCGCAGACCGTGCTCGACCGTTGGGGCGGACACAACTACCTCTGGCACCTGATGCTCGCGCGCATGGGTTACGTGGTGCTGAGCATCGACAATCAAGGCACCCCCGGCCCGCGCGGCCGCGCTTGGCGCAAGTCCATCTACGGCAAGATCGGCATCATCGCGGCGCAGGATCAAGCGGCCGCCCTACGCGCCCTGCAGAAGCGCTGGCCCTACCTCGACCCGCAGCGCGTGGCGATCTGGGGTTGGAGCGGCGGCGGATCCATGAGCCTCAACGCCATTTTCCGCTATCCCGATCTGTACCAGACCGCCATGGCGATCGCCTTCGTCGCCAACCAGCGCTTCTACGACACCATCTACCAGGAACGCTACATGGGCCTGCCCAAGGACAACCCCGAGGGCTTCCGTGACGGCTCCCCCATCACGCACGTGTCGGGCCTGGAAGGCAATCTGCTACTTGTCTACGGCACGGGCGATGACAACTGCCACTACCAGAACTGCGAGGCACTAGTGGACGAGCTGATCCGACAGGACAAGCAGTTCGACATGCAGATCTACCCCAATCGCACGCACTCCATCAGCCAGGGAGAGAACACCCGCAAGCACCTGTTCACTCGCCTGACCGAATACCTAGAGGAGCACGTTCCTGCGGGGGCGCGCTAGGTCGTGGGCAACGAGCACTTCCTCCCTGCGCGGGAGCCCTTCGCTACCGGCATGCTGTCCGTGGACACGGTGCACACGCTCTATTACGAGCGTTGCGGCAATCCCGACGGGATCCCGATCCTCTTCATCCATGGAGGTCCCGGGGCGGGCTGCTCCGAACTGGACCGCTGCTTCTTCGATGCAGATGCCTTCCATGCGGTGCTCTTCGATCAGCGTGGTTGCGGCCGATCCAAGCCCCTGGGCGAGATCGCTGAGAACACCATCGACCACCTGGTGCGCGACATCGAGCAGTTGCGCGAGGAACTGGGCATCGACAAGTGGCACGTGTTCGGCGGTTCCTGGGGCAGCACCCTAGGCCTCTACTACGCCGAGGCCCACCCTGACAGAGTCCAGAGCCTCGTGCTGCGTGGCATCTGGCTACTGACCCAGGCCGAACTCGACTGGTGGCTCTACGGCATCGGCTGGATCCAGCCCGAGCTCTGGCGCGACTTTGCGCACCACCTACCCGAGAGCGAGCGCAAGGATCTGCTCGAAGGCTACTGGCGTCGCCTCACAGGCGGCGACCGCAGGGTGGCCCTCGAAGCAGCGCGCCACTGGAGCATCTACGAGGGCTCCTGCTGCACGCTCCTACCCAACCCCGAGTTTAGCGACGCCTTCGCCGAAGACGAACTGGCCTGGAATCTCGCGCGCCTAGAAGCCCACTACTTCCGGGCCGGCATGCACCCCAACAACGCCATCCTCGACAGGATTGAGCGTATTCGCCAGATCCCCGCCTTTGCCACGCACGGCCGCTACGACATCGTCTGCCCCGTGCGCAGCCTGGACGACCTATGCCACGCCTGGCCCGAACTCGACGCCCAGATCGTGCCTGACGCCGGCCATTCCTCCCACGAACCCGGCATCACGCGCGAGTTGGTAGCCGCCGTCGCTCGCATCGCGGCAACAGGCTCGCCCGCACGCAAGCCCGACGCCCACTGACTCAGTCGAGGAGCTCGAGCATCGCCAGGCCCAAGCCCTCGCCAATTAGACAGTAGGTCTCGGCGTTGCTGTTCCAGTGGTAGCCCTGGCCTGAGGGTGAGACGTCGGCGGCGCGGTAGAAATTGCGGGTGCTTACGAAGGCAACGTTGCCACGGAACTCCTTGCGCTTAGCTACGTCCGCCTGAGCCTTCATGAGGGAGAGAGCGCGCGGATGTGTTTCATCGGGCCCGTTCATCCCGGTCTCGGCGATCACGAACGGCAGCTTGGGCTCCTTCAGCTGCTTGCGTGCATCGCGAATGAAGCACGAGAGGTTGTGCTCGTAGGCATCGTTAAAGGCTTGGTTGACCCGATCGTTCCAACCCTGATGCCAGGCGATGCCGAGCAGCTCATAGCCACCACTTGCCTGCTTGGGGAAGCGCTCATCGAGGCTCCCGAGCACCCCGGCTATTTGAGTGAACATGGCCGTGTAAGACTCGCCCACCTCGCCTCCAGCGCTCGGCGGCCTGAACTCCTTGCCGAGGCTCTTACCGCCCCACGCCACCTTGATCAAGAGCACCGGCTCCTCAAAGTGCTCACCGACCACATGCCCAAAGGCCAGCTCGGGACCGATCGTGTCCTCGCGCGCACCGTAGCCCACGCTCAGCTTGCCCTCGCGCTCGAAGTAGGAGATCCAGACGTCATCGCGCTCGATCCAATTACCCTTGCGGTCCACGAAGTGTGCGTACTTCTTCTTGGTGTCGGGCGCATTGACCAGATACTCAAGCGACCCCCTGCCCCCATTGCGCTCCGGGTTGGCTGCCACCTGGCCTGCACCCACCATGTTCGACTGGCCAGCTAGAATAAAGACCTTGAGCTTGGTCTTGCCTGGAGTCGGGGCAAGCTGTGAGGCACCTATCAACGGAAGCGTAAGCAGCAATAGGAGGCGAAGGTTCATTGGGCTTTGGTTGAGCTGAAGGGTCTGGTGTGGGCTCGGTCGCCGCGCTCTCACAGGCATGCTAGTGTAGACCGCATTCTCAATTGGCTGACGCCCCCCCATCCCTGCCCAAGAAAACCATGCGGTCCTCCACCTCTGCCTGCCTGCTCGCGCTCGCAACGAGCGCCCTCTTTGCCTGTGCTTCCACCGGCACCGATCACATCGATACGGACGGTACGCGTGCGCAAGTGTTCGAGGGCATGGGCCCGCACATGCGCACAATGACCACGGACTCCGCAGAGGCGCAGGAGTACTTCGGTCAGGGCGTCGCCTGGATGTACGCCTTCAACCACGACGAAGCGATTCGCTCCTTCGCTCGCGCCGCGGCCTTGGATCCGACGAGCGCCATGCCCTGGTGGGGCATCGCGGCCTGCGAAGGACCTAACTACAACGACCCGGTAATGACCGAAGAGCGCTCGGCTGCCGCATGGGGCGCGTTACAGGAAGCGCGCGCGCGCATGGAAGGCTCCACGGATCTAGAGACTGCCCTGATCGAAGCGCTGTCGGCACGCTACGCCAAACCCTGGCCGGATGATCGCTCTGGACTCGAGCAAGCCTATGCCGACGCCATGGCCAAGGTCTGGGCGGCCTTCCCCGACGACACGGATGTGGGCACCCTCTACGCCGAGTCCATGATGGTGCAGCGCCCGTGGAAGCTCTACTCCGCAGCTGGCGAACCGGAGGGCGACACCCACCTGATCGTCGAGGTACTGGAGCGCGCCATGGCCCTAGATCCCGGCAACCCCGGCGCCAACCACCTCTACATTCATGCGGTGGAACCCAGCCTGGATCCCGGGCGCGCCATCCCGGCCGCCGATCGTCTCTGCACGCAGGTGCCCGGCGCCGGCCACTTGGATCACATGCCCTCGCACATCTACATCCAAGTGGGCATGTGGAATGAGTCCATTCGAGCCAACACAGCAGCCCTAAAGGCAGACTCGCGCTATCGCGAACTGTCCCCCGACCAGGGCATCCAGCACATGTACATGGTGCACAACGCACACATGCTGGCCTACTCGGCCATGATGGTGGGCCGCGAGCAGGAAGCCATGGATGCCGCACGCGTCATGTGGACCTCGGTGCCCGAGGAAGTGCTCGCAGGCGTGGGTCCCTACATCGACCTCTGGATGACGTCTGTGTACGACGTGCAGAAACGCTTCGGCCGCTGGGATGCGATCCTGGCCGAGCCGGCGCCGCCGAAGTACTTGCCCATAACCACCGCCGTTTGGCGCGCGCACCGGGCGATTGCCTTCGCCGCCAAGCACGAGTTTGATAACGCCGAGAGTGAGTACCGCAAGTTCCGCTTGGCGCAGGCAGACATTCCCGAAGAGAGTGTCTTCGGTGGCGATCCGGTGAAGCGCATTCTCAAGGTCTCGGACCTCTTCATCGTGGGTGAAATCGCCCTGCAGAAGGGTGATTGGGAGCAGGCCGCCAGCCTGCTCGAGCGCGCCGTCGACGTGGAGGTAAGCTTGGCTTACGGCGAGCCGCCCCAATGGCTGCAGCCCACCCGCCACACCCTCGGCGCTGTCTACCTCTCGGCCAACCGCTACGAGGATGCCGAAGCGGTCTACCGTGCCGACCTGGCCAAGTGGTCCGAGAACGGCTGGTCGCTCTACGGCTTGACCCGCGCCCTCCAAGGCCAGGGCAAGTGGGACGAGGCCAAGGCCATGGAGCTGCGCTTCCGACGCGCCTGGGCCCAGGCGGACGACCCCACCGACACGAGCTGCGCCTGCCTGCCCGGCGTCTGAGCCAGAGGCGCTAGGTAGAGCTCTTTCTTGCGGGTTAGAGGACTGGGCGGAAATAATGCGAATATGGTTCGCATTTAGACCCAATGACCCGCTCCAGTACCCCTGAAGGCCCTTTTGGGGCCCTAGGGCCGGACATCCCAGCCAAGCAGGCGCGCAGCCAGCGCACCGCCGAACGCATTGTTGCGGCGGCGGTGGAGCTACTCGGGGAGCAGAGTTTCGAGGGTCTCGGCGTGGCCGAAATCGCGGATCGCGCGGGCGTCAGCGTCGGCGGTTTCTACGCGCGCTTCAAGGGCAAGCAAGCCCTGCTCCAGTACCTGCAAGGCACCGTCTTCGACGGGATCCTCAAGCGCGCCCACGAGCTCTTCTCCCCCGTCGCCACCGAGGGCCTGTGCGCCGCCGACGTCATCGAACGCTACATGGCCATGGCCGTCGACGGCTTCCGACGCCATCGGGTTGTGCTCCAGCAGGTGAGCCTACGCAGCCGCACCAGCGGCGACCCAGAGTTCCGCAGCAAAGTACTCGGGCTCAACATCGAGCTACACGATCTGTTCCGCGCGCGCCTCTACGAGCGGCTCGAACAGATGCAGCACACAGACCCGCGCAGCGCCATCGACGTGGCACTCACCGCGACCTCCGCCGTCATGCGCGAGTACGTGCTCTTCGGTGACCTGCGCCCCCAGTTCCCCCCCATCGAGGACGCGCTGCTCGTGAGCGAATTGACTGACCTCTTCTGCAGCTACCTACGGATCGACCAATGATTTGCCTACTCCCGCTCACGCTTCTCGTCGGCTCCATAGGAACCACCACGAGCGCACCCACCCAGGACACAGAGCTCGAGCTCGGGGTACGCAAGCTCGTCCAGCGTTGGTCCGGCGAAGATACACCCGGCGGCGCTATCTGCGTCTTGCGCGACGGTGAACCCATTGTCCTCGAGACCTTTGGCATGGCCGACCTCGATGCCGGCACGCCGATCACCGAGACCACGCCCTTCTACATCGCCTCCACCGCCAAGACCATCACCGCCCTGTGCGCGACGCTGGCAGCGAACGACCACAAGCTCGACCTCGACGCTTCCGTGCTAAAGACCTTCCCGGAGCTACCGGATAGTGTCAGCGCCGCCACCCTGCGCCAGGCCATGTCGCACACTTCCGGCCTGGTGGATGTGTACGACGCCGCAATCGTCGCCGACCTTCCCATCGAGACCATCAGCTCCAACGCCAACGCGCTCGAGTTCCTAGCGCAGATACCAGCCCCCCACTTCACGCCCGGTTCGCGCCTCGTGTACTCCAACTCCGGCTACATGCTGCTGGCCGAGGCCATCGAACGCGGCACAGGCATGGACCTCGCCGACTACGCGCAGGAGCATGTCTTCGACGCCTTCGGCATGCAGCACGCCTACTACCTAGGCGAACAGCCCAGCGCCGGACAAGCCACCAGCTACCGACAATCGGGCACCGGTTGGCAGAGCTTCGAAATCAAGACCGGCCTGCGCGGACCCGGCGGCGTGTTCGCGTCCATGCAGGACATGATCCACTTCGATCGCGGACTACGTAGCGGCCTCGCTCCCGAACTACGCAGCGCGCTCTTCACACCGCTAGCCAATGCCGATCATCCCAGCTGGGGTCGCTACGCCGCCGGTTGGATGATCCAGACCATGGGCGGCCTGCGCGTCCAGCGTCACCCGGGCGGCGCCTTCGGCTTCCAGGCAGACATGCTGCGCTTCCCCGACGAGGATGTAACGGTGATCGTGCTCGCCAACGCGGCCGACATTTCCGCCATGGATCTATCCGAAGCGGTAGCGCGCCTCACCCTGACCGATGAGATGGAAGCCGCCGCGCCAGCACCCCTAGAAGCCGTACCCCTCAGCCGCACCGAGCAGCAACGCTTCGGCCGCCTCTGGCGCTCCCCCACCACCGGCGAAATCTGGTTCCTCTCCCCGCGCGAAACCGGTGCGGTGGTCTATGCACTAGGCGATATGAGCCTGGCTCTCACCCCGGTGAGCAAGTCACGCCTCGAAGCGCCCGAGTCTCAGGTGCCCTTCGCCGTCGAGCTCGACGGCGAACAACTCGTAATCAGCATCGACGAGCGCGAACTCGCGCGGCTCGAAGCACTGCCCTTTCCGCCCAAGGATCTGGCGCCCACCGAGGAGTACGAGGGCGAGTATGGCAGCGATGACCTGGCTTGCTCGATCATCCTCGAGGCCTTACCCGACGGCCGCCTACGCCTGCGCCAGGAGAATGCCTTCATCGACATCCCGCCCTTCACCGCCTTTGGCAAGGACCTCTACCTGTGCGACAAGGGCGCGCAGATCGACTTCCACCGCGACGATTCCGGCACAGTCATCGGCCTCACCATGCACGGCAAGCGCGCCTGGGGCCTCGAATTCGTTCGCTATTGAGCCGAGTGACCGCGCACACCTAAGGAGTTCTGCTCGAGCGCATCCAGCAGGGCCCCGAGCTCTTCCACCCGCGCCGGGTGGTCCGCCGAGACGTCTACTTGCTCGCCTTCATCGCTGACCAGGTCGTACAACTCCACGCGCTTTTTCTGGCGGATGAGCTTCCACGGTCCACTGCGCACAGCACGCCCGCGCGCCTCTTCGATCATGAAGGGCAGCCCACTCGGGTCATGACCCAGGAACGCCGGCAGCATGTTGCGGCTGTCGATAGCGTCGCTCTCTTTGAGCGGTAGCTCGAACATCTGCGCGAAGGAGGCCAGAAAGTCGATCTGGTTCACCAGCGCGTCTGACACTCCAGCCTCTATGTGCCCGGGCCAGCGCACAATGAAGGGCACGCGCGTGCCGCCCTCGTAGATCTGGTACTTGCCGCCGCGGTACGGACCGGACCCGTCGTGGCCTTGATCCACTTCCTTGGTGGAGGTCTGCACAACCGTCCCATCCTCGTAGCCGTCGTCGTAGACCGGGCCATTGTCGCTGGTGAAGATCACGATGGTGTCGTCGGCCAGTCCTTGCTCTTCCAAGGCCGCCGTGATCGCGCCCACGGCCCAATCCAAAGCGACCATGGCATCACCACGATACCCGAGCCCGGTCTTGCCCTGAAAGCGCGGATGGGGCGCGCGCGGCACGTGAATGTCCTGTGAGGAGAAGAACAGAAAGAAGGGCGTGTCCTTGTCGCGCTCTTCAATCCACTTCACGCTGCGCTCCACAAAGACATCGGCCATGGTCTCGTCATCCCAGAGCGCATGGCTGCCACCGTGCATCTTGCCGATGCGCCCAATGCCGTTGATGACCGAGTTGTTGTGGCCGTGACTGCTCCTGTAGTAGGTCATGGCCTCCGGGTTCGCCTTCCCGTCCGGATAGGTGGTGCACTCGACGCCCTCGGGGCGCTTGCCCACGAAGAGCGGATCGCTCGCATCAAGCCCAACCACCTCGTGACCGTCCAGGTACACGCAAGGCACGCGATCATTGGTGGATGGCAAGAGGAAGGAGTAGTCAAAGCCAAGCTCCAAGGGCCCCGGCTGCACCGCACCATTCCAATCCACCGGCGTGCCCTTGGCGCCCAAGCCCAAGTGCCACTTGCCCACCACCGCGGTCTGGTAGCCGGCCGCCTTGAACACATCCGGCAAGGTCAGCGCATCCACCGGAATCGTCAGCGGCGCATTGGGCGGCAGCACGCGCACCCCATGTCGGAAGCCATGGATTCCAGTCAGCATCGAGAAGCGCGAAGGCGAGCAAGTCGCCGCCGAGCAGTGCCCATCCGTAAAGCGCAGGCCTTGCTTCGCCAGGGCATCGATGTTCGGCGTCGGAATCAGCTTGGACCCGTACGCGCCCACATCACCGTAGCCCACGTCGTCCCCGTAGATCAGCACTACATTCGGCCGACGCGCGCTCGCAGCCTCCTGCTGCGCGCCAAGATCTGCAGCTTCCTGTTCAGCCTGGCAACCCAGGAACAGTAGCGGGAGGAGGGGAACCAATGACCGACGCAACCAGGAGCAGTTCATACGGCACGATCTTAGCTCCGAGCGATATCGTATGGGCATGCAACGACCGACACTGAGGCAGCTCGAGTACTTCGTGGCCCTGGCCGATCGCCTCAATTTCCGTGAGGCTGCGGAGGCTTGCTTCGTCTCACAGCCGGCCCTCTCGAGCCAGATCGCTCAGCTGGAGGGCAACTTGGGCGTGCGCCTCTTCGAGCGTACGAAACGGGTCGTTCGCATGACCGCCGGCGGGCAAGCGCTCCTGCCGCGCGCCCAGGAGGTACTCGAAAGCGCTGACAGCCTGGTGGGCCTAGCCCAGTCCTTCGGCGAACCCCTCGAAGGCCCCCTGCGGCTAGGCACGATCCCCACGGTTGGTCCGTACCTGCTACCGAAAGTGCTGCCCGCCGTGCGCACGGCCTTCCCCGAGCTGCACCTCTTCCTGCGCGAGGATCACACGGCACGTCTCGTCGAACAACTAGAAGCTGGCGAGCTCGACCTCCTACTCCTAGCCATCGACGTAGACCTCGGCAACTTGGTCACCATGCCGCTCTTCTCGGACCCCTTCGTGGTAGGCGTGCCCAAGGGTGACATTTTCGACGGCCGCGAGGACCTGACCCTAGCCGAGCTCTTCGAGCGCGAAGTGCTGCTGCTCGACGAGGGCCACTGTCTACGCGACCAAACCCTGGCCCTGTGCGAGTCCCCGGGTGTCACGGGCGAGTTTGGCTTCCGCGCCACGAGCCTCTCCACGGTCACCCAAATGGTCGCCGGCGGCATGGGCGTAACCCTCTTGCCCGAGGTCGCAGTAGAACGCGAATCCGCCGCCACCCCCGGCCTGACCATGGTGCCCTTCGGCGCCGACGGCCCCTACCGCAGCGTCGGCCTAGCTTGGCGCGCGAGCTCCCCGCGCGAAGCCGAGTTCCGCCTGCTCGGCGAGACCCTCGCCACGGCTTACGCCAACGCTTAGTCCCTATGTCGGAACGTAGTGACCAGGGCTCGCAGCCGCAGTTCGGCTCCAATCTGGACCGCGCCTACGACCTGCAGGCCTTCCGCGAGCAAGGCGGGCGCTTGATCGAGCGCCTAGCTGGCTATCTCGAAGGCGCACTCGATCGCCAGGGTCCGGTGCTCGCCCCCATGGATCCCGAGGCGCTCCTGGCCCAGGTCGAAGCGGGCTTCCCGCGCTGGCCGGACGAAGGCAAGGGCGTGCTCGAGGAGCTACTCATGGGGGTCGTGCGTCACTCCAACCACGTGCACCACCCCGGCTTCGTAGGACACCAGGTCTCCGCGCCCCTACCCCAGGCGATCCTGGCCGAGATGGTTGGCTCCCTACTGAGCAACGGCATGGCCGTCTGGGAGATGGGTCAACTGCAGACGGTCATGGAGCGCCGCGTGGTCGAGTACCTGTGCGGCAAGCTCGGCTGGCCAAGCAGCAGCGACGGGGTACTCACCAGCGGTGGATCCCTCGGTAACCTGACCGCTCTCCTCGCCGCGCGCCAAGCTAAGGCCGGCTACGACGTCTGGGCCGAAGGCCAGCGCGAGCCCATGTCCCTGCTCGTTTCCGAGCAAGCCCACTACTGCATCTCGCGCTCGGTGCAATGCATGGGCTGGGGCGCGAAGGGCGCCGCGCCCGTCCCCACCGACGATCGCTTCCGGCTGCGACCGGAAGCCCTGGAGCAAGTCCTCAAGCACTGCCAAGACGATGGCCGCCAAGTCCTAGCCGTCGTCGCCAGCTGCTGCTCCACCGCCGCCGGTAGCTTCGACCCCTTGCCCGAGATCGCCGACTTCTGCGAGGAGAACAATCTCTGGCTGCATGTAGACGGTGCGCACGGTGCCTCGCTCTGTCTCTCGGAAGAGCACAAGCACACCCTGCGCGGCATCGAGCGCGCCGACTCCGTCGTTTGGGACCTGCACAAGATGATGGCCCTCCCGGCCCTCAACACCGCCGTGCTCTTCCGCGAAGGCGCGCGCTCCTACGAGCCCTTCGCCCAATCGGCCAGCTACCTCTACCAAGGCGAAGAGCGCGAACAGGAGTGGTTCCAAATCGGCCGCCGCACCATGGAATGCACCAAGCGCGGCCTCTCCATCACCGCCTACTGCATGCTCCAAAGCGCCGGCACCGAGCTCTTCGCCGAGAACGTCGAACGCCTCATCCGCCGCGCAAGCGACCTAGCCGACCGCTTGCAAGCCGCCCCCGACTTCGAACTAGCCACCTACCCCGAAGCCAACATCCTCTGCTTCCGCCACCTCCCCGAAGGCGAGTCCACAAACCCGGCCGACCTCGACGCCCACCAAGCCCGCATCCGCGCCGCCGTCCTCGAAGCCGGCGACTTCTACATCACCCAAGCCCGCCTAAACGACAAGCTCTGGATGCGCGTCACCATCTCGAATCCGTTCACGTCGGAAGCTGACCTGGACCGACTGATAGCAGCCATCCGCGAAGCTGCTCAGCAGGACTAACCATTTCCCGCAAACCCGAATGCGCGGATTCCGCTAGCCCAATCGCAGCATGCTGGTCATGCCGCCCATGAGCACCCAGCCGGAAACGCCCGCGCACCAGCAAATGAAGCCGCTGATCCTGCCGGCGAGCAATGCGCCGAGACCAAGCAGGAACAGAAGGCCGAGCAACATAAGCGGTCCTCCCAGGAAGGGCGAGCCCACCGGTCCGCTTAGTACGTCCATC
>JBLIOL010000004.1:0-47862 GCA_047639615.1 Planctomycetota bacterium
TGGCGGACGGGGGGCGTTAGTCCATGTGGCTAGCGAGCTTGCTGCTAGCGCTGTTGGCCGCGCCCCATGGGGGGCCGCCGGTGTATATGCAGGCGAGCGTCGAGGGCGAGCGACTGGAGCTGGTGCTCAGTGGCGAGCAGCTCTCGCTCGGGGAGTGGTTCGGTGTGCCAGGGCGCTCGGAGTTGCCTTTGAGCGAGGAGCGGCGCGCGGCCCTGTTGGCCGGTGCTCGCGCGGACTTAGCGGGCTTGCTGGAATTGTCCGTTGATGGGCAGACCCTCGAGCTGCGCGTGTTGGGTCTGAAGGCCTTCGCGCCGGAGGCGGGGAGCTTTGGTTCCGAGCCCTCCTACGAGCTGCGCATGGAGGCAGACCTGTCGGTTGATCCAAAGCGCATGGATTTCCATTGGTTGCGCTTCCCCAGCCCAACACAGCCCTCGGATCCGAGCGCGCCTGCGCGGGAACCGGGCGATACTGCCAAGGAGCGGGTGACCCTGGCAATTACGAGTGCTGAGGGTCTTTTTGATTGGATGCTGCTGAGGCGTTCCGAACCCCGGTACACCTGGCACAAGCCTGCAGCGCCTGTGCCGATTGAGCTGATGCCTACGGGCCAGCCGCCGGCCGCGTCGGGTGGGCTTACGCGCGGCTTGACCGCCGGCGCCCTGGTGCTCGGCCTCTGCCTGGCGGCCGCTGCCTTGCTCGGGCGTGCCACGGGCGCGGCGGGCGTGCGCCGCGCGGTGCAGTTGGCTGGTTGCCTGGTGGCCTTGTTGGTGGGGCGCAGTTTCTCGCGGGCGGCTCCTATGCCTGGCTCCGAACAAGCCCTGGAACTCTTCGGCAAGCTACACAGCAACATGTATCGAGCCTTTGAGAGTAGCTCACGGGACGAGGTCTACGAGCTCTTGGCCGCCAGCGTAGACGGGCCGATTCTCGACGCCATGTATGGAGACATCTATGAGGGCTTGATCCTGCGCGAGGATGGGGGAGCCGTGGCCCAAGTGGAGCGGGTGGAGGTGCTCGAGCGCGAGTTCGATCCGGTCCTCACCGCTGAACTTGGTGGCAGCGGCTTCGGCGTGCGCTGGGTCTGGCGCGTGCACGGGCGCGTGACCCACTTCGCCCACGAGCACGAGCGCCTGGAACGAATCGAGGCGCGCTACAGTGTGCGCGCCTCGAAACAAGGTTGGCGTATCGCGGGAGTGCAGGTGCTCTCCCAGGAACGCGAGCTGTAGGGGAGAGCCTACTCGGCTTCTTCCTCGAAGTCGGAGAAGTCGATCTCGTTGGCGTCCACGTCCGGGTTCATTTCTTTGGCCAGGAGAATCATTTCTTTGCCCTCCTGCTCATCCCCCGTGCGCTTCAGGAGTTTGCCCAGCTGGTAGTGGTACTGGGCGGTCATGGGGTCGAGCTCCACAGCTTTGCGCAGCAGTTCCACAGCCCGAGAACCGTCTGTGCGAGCCACTAGTTGGGCGTAACGCATGTGGGTCGGCGCGTCCTGACTTCCGGCGTCCAGGGCCTCGCCGAAGAGGCGCTTGGCGCGGATGCGTTTGCCGCGGCGGAATGCGTTGACGGCGGCCTTCTCAAGGCCGCGTACGCCGGAGAGCTGCAGCTCGGTATCGACGTAGTCGTGCCACTCTTTCTCCAGGTCGTCGACGTCCTCTTCGGTATCTAGCTTGAGGCACACCTTGAGGTACTCCAGGGATGTCTCCGGCGTCACGCGTCGCAGTTGGAAGCCGCCTAGCTCGCGCTTGACCTTTTTGTCGTTGGCGAGGCCCTTCATGTATTTGATGAAGCCCTTTTTATGCTTCGTATTCATGAAAAAGTGCACCAGGGTCCAACCCCAGCTGTAGTCCTCGAACTGGGCTACGAGCACCGTTTGGCGCAGGGCCATGTACTGGCCCAGTGAGATGTCGTTCTTGACGGCTGCTAGGCGACCGGACTGGATTAGGCCGATGTCTAGCTTCTTGGCCTTGGCGTTCCAGAGCGCGCCGCCGTAGTACTCGGCCACGCCCTCACCGGGCCAGTGGGGGTAGTCGAACTGCTCGTTGATCAGTTTCTGTAGGTAATGCGATAGCTCGTGGTAGAGCACCTGCTCGGTGAGCTCAGGATCCACGCGATCGTAGAATAGGTTGAGGTCGTAGTCCCCGATGAGCAGGAAGTACGCCAAGGCACCTCCGCCAGCTCCGCTGATCTTCCGGAACTCATTGGCGTTGTTGTAGAAGTTGATGTGCATCTTCCCCTTGGTCTTGTCTCGCTTCACCTTCCAGTCCTTGCAGAACTGTTGGTAGTAGGACTCACAACGGGAGACGAAGCCTTCTTTTACGTGCTCGGGGATTGTGTAGTCCCACATGAAGTTCGCGCTCTCGTCCCTGCCGCGCTTGCCCCACGTTGAGTGCTCTAGGTCGGCCTCAACAGCCTTGACTTGCGCCTTGATGCGCTTAGCGATGGCCTTGTCACGCTTAGCGATGGTGGTCCACTTGCCCTCGTAAGGAACCTTGCCTTCGGCGTACATGACCTTCTCTTCGTCGGTTGTGGGCTGCCACTCCTCACCCTCCACGATCAGAGTTTCGACCAGGCGCATGGGAACGCGAACCTCGCCATTCTCGTAGTGGATGACGGCGAAGTCGTCCTCTTGGGAGAGGGCACGATCGGTGATGATCCGGCCATCCTTCAGGGCCAGGATGTCGGGGGTGGGAGCGCTGGCGAGAGCCGTGCCTGCGAGGAGTAGCGCGGCGGTCGTGAGTGTCGAGATTTGCATAGGGATGAGTTGCGATCCTTGTGAAAAAGACAGACTAGAGCCAGTCGCGATAGGCCTTGAGGAGCTTGTCCCAGTCCTCTTGCGGCCAGTCACCGAAGCCCCGGTCGAGGACCTCTGTGGCGGTCTTGCCGGCGCGTTGTTGAGATCGCTCGGAGCGCGCTTTGGCGCGCTCCTCCTCCTCCTCTTCCGTTTCCGGTTCACCTAGGTCTGAGTACTTCTCTTTGTCGCTCGCCGTTTGGTCGTCGACCACCTCCTGGAGGGTGGCGACGTAGGTCTTCAGGAAGTTCTTGGTGAGCTTGTTTTTCTTGGCTTCCTTCGAGATCAAGTAGCGGAAGAAAGAGAAGACCTGCGTGAGCCGCTGTTGGGCGACCTTGGATTCTGCAGAGGTGGAAGCGCTCACGTCGGCCCGCGTCAGGAGCAGCATCTCTTTGACATCCATGCCGAAGCCCTGAGCGATGTAGGTGCGCGCCTCGACGACGTCGTAGTCCAAGCGGAACTTGATCTTCTTGCCGTCGCCACGGGCGCCCCTGATCACGTGATTCAACCCATCGCGAATCCAGAACGGGAGGGCCGAATTCAAGTCTCGGTCCTTGTCCTCAAACCAGATCATGGCCATGCCGCGGTTCAAGTTGTCGATTTCAATTCCGGTCCATCCACCCGAGGTCTTGGCGGTGTAGATCTCGAGCCCCTTTCTGAAGATGTAGGCTCCCTGGTTCGAGTCCCCTGCTCCGCTGCCGAAGTTCCTCAGAGCCTCTTGGCCATCCAGGACGCGGATGATGGGATGGCGTGCATACTCACCCTCGCCCACGTAGGGGAAGGTGTCATCCAGCCATTTTTGGACCGACTTGGCGTGGTTGCCAATCTTCTTGGTGTAGCGCTTGTCCGTGGCGGACAGGACGAGCAAGTCCCCAAACTCAGTGGTGGTCCACTCGCTGCTGAGGCTGTCAAGGACGCGCTGGCGAAGAGCACTCTCAGACTTGATTCGAGCAGCGCGGCGCTCTTTTGGAGAGCTCGCATTCATGGCGCTGAGTGTGACCCAGCCCTTGTTTGATAGGTCTGCTCCGGAGCGCTCGATGAGTTCGAAGGACTTGAAGGTGCGCTCGAGGATCTTCTTGAGCTTCTTGTCCTCAGACTGCAGCACATCGATTTGTACGGCGTAGTCGATGTCCTCCGTGCGCCAGATCCAGGTGCGGATAAAGCGCGGGGCCGCTTCAAGCTTCTCGACGCGATAGGAATAGATGTCGACCTCGGTGCCGGCGATGGTCTCGGTCTCTTGGGTGTCTACGAAGAAGCCGGCGGACATGACGCTCTCGAGGTAGCCCTCGTAGTCCTTGAAGGGCGCGCCGCCGCTGATGGTGATCACGTCGCCGTCCTCGCCCTCTTCTCGATCGGCCTTCCTCTTTGCATCGAGGTTGGCTTTCACCAACGCGATGACCTTTAATTCCGGCTGGTGCTCGAAGGTGTACCCGCGGGTCTTGTCGTGGAAGAAGTAGGACTTCTTGGACCTGTACTTGCACGTCATCCAGACCTGGTCGGTCTCAAGCGGGACCATGTCCCAGCCCTTGGGGGGCTTGACCGTGAAGCCGTACTTCTTGTTGGTGAAGGTGCCTTTTTCCTCTTCCTGGACGAGCGGTGCGGCCGCGGCGTCGGGGGTCCAGAGGTTGAGCGGGGTCAGGCTGGCGAGGGCCAGGAGGGTTAGCAAGTGCTTACGCATGGCGGAGCTTGTGAGTCGCGGGAACGAAACGAAACGTGTCTGGGACGTGACTGGAGGGCAGGGGCGAGGCCAGGGTCCCCTCTGAACGTATCACGAAGGGCGAATTCTGCATCGGTCACTACGGTGGGCCGGAGCAGGAATTCGACGTGAGGAGGATCAACTCTTGATACGCCTTAGACGACGCTGAACTAGCGCTGGGGGCGCTTGGTTACGGATTTCTTTCTGGGGAGGCGCGTTCGAGGCCAGGAGTGGGGCCGAAAGCTGCCCGAAGGCCCAGTGCTGGGAGCATCCCGAGCGCATTCGTTGAACCGGCACGAGCCGATCTCTAGGCTGCGTGGTGGAGGGCTATGGCCCATCCATCTTCGCCTCGGCGGGGGATCAAATTATGGGCAAACGCCGCGAAAACATGCTTGAGGCCTTCAAGGCCTCCCACGATCAAACCGTCCGCAACCGGCAGGTTGCTGAGGCCGTCGAGGCTGCACGCCTTGTGCGAAGTGGCGGGCTCGGCGGTGGGCTCGGCGGTGGGCTTGGCGGCGAAGCTGCTGGCCAGGACCAAGTTCCTGAGCATCAGGGTTTGCCCAGCGTGGCGCCCGGTGGGCCGCTGACCGGTCGCGGGACCGCTAGCGGTGCCCGAGGCGGCGGCGCGGATGCCGAGTTGCACGAGCCCGTCCTGGAGCATGCGCTCCCGCAGGCACCTAATCCGGCCCAGGGCCGAGTGGTCCCTGTCCGTGAGCCGCTCAATGCAGGCGCGCCGGTCGCAAGACCCAAGCCCGACACGGGCGGCCTCGTCATGCCCATGGGCATGGTGCCCTTCCTCGTCTTGCAGATCCTGATTCTCGGCGTGGCCTTCGGCCTGGGCTGGATCGCTTCCGGCGCAGATCGCGGCGCCGCTGGAAATGGGCTGGCCGCCGGTGACGCAGGCATGGTGCTCGATACTCCTGGAGCAGACGGCGCAGCGAATGCTGGCCTGAACTCCCCTCTGCGCGCCGGACGCTCGCCCGCGGCCTTGGATGCGGTACTTGGCTCCGACGGTGCACAGGGCCAGCCTAATGAGGATGCTGGAGCGGAGCTCGACCCCGCCAGCAGCCCCGCTGACATGGCCTTCGACAACTCCGACAGCCGCTTCACTGTGGTGGTGGCCCAGTACAACGACACGACCTACGGTCGCGAACGGGCCTGGCATGCCTACGAATTCCTGGCTGGCCAGGGCCTGCCGGTGGTGAGCCCCAGGGCTCGCAATCGGGTGGTCTTCCTTTTCGCAGGGGCCACAGCCGACCGCTCCGAGCTCGACCAGTTGCTCGAGCAGGTGCGCGGTCAGGCCGACGCCAGCGGCCGCGATACACCCTTCTACGACGCTTACGTGTCGAACATCTCGCGCTACCGGTAGCAGCTAGATGCCTGAGGGGGAGCCTGAGCAGCCTCTTGGGGACTCCCTTGGGGCCATCTCAGTGGCCCTTGTGGCCGCTTTGTCCACGAATGGGGCTTCTAGCGCTGCTTCGAGCTGTCCAAATGTGCTTGCCAGGGGAATACTCCTGGCGAATAGTCCAGGCTAAGGAGTAGCGATCGGCGAGAGCCACCGCTAACCTGCCCGGCCGGTTTCCGACCCTATCCCACCAACATGTCTATCCACCCCAGCCTGCGCGGCGTCAACACCCTTGTCGGTGAGCGCAGCGTCCTTACCCGTGTCGAGCGTATCACCCAGCTGATGAAAGAAGGCAAGCTGCAGGAGGAGGATGCGCCCACCGGATTGCCGAAGGTTCGCACCAAGTTCAAGGTGAAGACCAAGAAGAAGACGGAAGACGAGGGCGAGGGCACGGACGAGAAGAAGGAAAAGTAGGCGCAAGCCGCTCGGGGGGGCTCGCCCCCCTGACGACAGCTCTCGAGCCTGCTGCTCCACGCCCGCGGTTTTTTACCGCGGGCGAAGTCGTTTCCTGAGACTCGTAAGTCCGGGGTTCCCATGGCAACCAGCACCACACTCGCCGCCGCTCCCGTGATGGAGGTCTTCGCCTCGATCCAGGGGGAAGGTATCTGGATCGGTGAACCTCAGGTGTTCCTGCGCTTGCGCGGTTGCCCCGTGCGTTGCCGCTGGTGCGATACGCCGGGCTCCCTACAGGTCAAGGCCAACGCCGAGGCGCGCATCGATGCGCTCGATGGCACGCGCCGCGAAGCGGCTTGGGCCAGCGCCTTTCAGGCTGCTTGTTGGGTGGGCGAAGTCGAGCCGCGGGAGGCGCGCACGGTCAGTGTGACCGGCGGCGAGCCCCTGCTCTGGCCCGAGTTCATCCTAGCTCTCAAGCCGATCCTCGGCGCGCGGCGTTTGCATCTGGAGACGGGCGGCGGTCACCCGGGGGCCCTGGCCAAGGTGCTCGACGTTTGCGACCACGTGAGTCTGGACCTGAAGTTGCCCGCGGACCTGGATCAGCCCGTCGAAGTCAGCGCTGCCGAGGCCCTAGAGAGTGCTCCCACGAACGAAGAGGAATGGACCCTGGCGCGTCGCGCCTGTCTGTCCCTGCTAGCCGACGGCCGCGACGCCTGCGCCAAAATCGTCGTAGCCGACGGGCATCGCGCCCTCGACTACGCGCCCCTGCTCGAGGACGTGGCCCGCCTGGCCCCGTCCCTGCCTGTGATCCTGCAACCGGTGACACCTATCGCCGGTGCAATAGCCCCAGGCCCGGACTTCCTCACCCAATTGGTGGAAGATGCCCGGGACCTCGACCTGGCCGTACGTGTCGTGCCCCAGGTCCACCGCGCCCTCGGACTGAAGTAAGCCGTCCCGACCGCACCCCATGACTATGACTAGCACCACCACCCTGCCCCGTGTCGCCCTGGTCGGGCGCCCGAACGTGGGCAAGTCCACCCTGCTCAACCGCTTGGTGGGTAGCCGCGTGGCCATCGTTGAGCCCACCGCCGGAGTGACCCGCGATCGGGTCTCCGTGGTTGCGCGTTTGCGTGACGGCGACGGCGACCATTGGGTCGAAGCGATCGACACCGGTGGCATCGGTATCGTCGACCGTCACGACCTCGGTCCGCACGTGGAAGCCCAGGTCAAGGTCGCCGTGGAGTCCGCAGATCTGATCCTATTCCTAGTGGACGTGCGCGATGGCTTGACGCCCCTGGACATGGAAGTAGCCAAGCTGCTGCGCGGGGTTAAGACGCCGGTCTTCTTGGTGGTCAACAAGACCGAGGGCGACGCCCTCGAGTGGGACGTGGACGAGTTCTACCGCATGGGTCTGGGGGAGGAGTTCTTCTCCATCAGCGCTCAAAACGGCGAGGGCTGCCAAGACCTGATGGAGCGCATGATCGTGAAGTTGCCGGGCGCGCCCACCGAGGTGCCGGAGCGTGCCGAGGCTCTCAAGCTGGCCATGGTCGGGCGCCGCAACGCGGGCAAGTCCACGCTCATCAATCAGCTGGCGCGGGACGAGCGCATGATCGTCTCCGAAATTCCGGGCACTACCCGCGACGCGGTGGACGTGCTCTTCGAGCGCGATGGCAAGGCCATGATCGCCATCGATACAGCCGGGCTGCGCAAGCGTTCAAGCATCGCCGATGCGATCGAGTTCTTCTCCGAGGCGCGCAGTCGCAAGACCGTGCGGCGTGCGGATGTGGTGGTGGTCATGTTCGACGTGACCCAGCGCGTGTCGAGCATCGAGAAGACCCTGGCGCGCTACGTTGTGGATCATCACAAGCCGGTGATCTTGGCCGCGAATAAGTGGGACTTGGTGGACGGCAGGAGCCCGGAGGAATTCCGCGCCTACCTGGATGAGCAGATGCCCGGTATCGCCTGGGCGCCGCTGGCCTTCCTGTCAGCCAAGAATGACAAGGGCGTCGACGAGCTCGTGGCTCTGGCCGAGGAGCTGCACGCTCAGGCTGGCCAGCGCGTCACTACCTCCGAGCTCAACAAGGTGCTCGAAAACGCCCTGCAGGCCCGTGCACCTAGCTCCAAGGGCTATCGCGTGCGCCTGAAGTACGCTACCCAAGCAGAAGTTCACCCGCCTACCTTCGTTCTCTTTGTCAACGACAAGCGTTTGATCGGTAAGGACTACCTCCGCTTCCTAACCAATCGCATCCGCTCCGAGCTGCCCTTCCCGGAGGTGCCGGTGCGCATCGTCCTGCGAGATGGCCGCGAACCCGAAGAAGACAAGTAGCATGAGATTCTTTCCCACAAGCCTCCTGGCCCTGGTGGTCTGCGTCCTGGTGGGCCTGACCAGCTCCTGCCACATCTTCTACACGCGCATCACGCCCCAGTGGCAGGAGGCGGAACTGGAGTGCTCGAGCGCGAAGGCCATGTTCGAGCTCTCCGCGCTGGCTCTGAAGAAGGCCGGTTTCACCATCGGCGATGGCTCCGACCCGGCCAAGTCCACCCTGCGCTCGGGCTGGGCCACCTCGACCTCGCCCTTCAAGAGCCGCGGCTACCGGGACAAGGCCTCCGTGGTTTTCGAGAATCTCCGGCCGGGTTGGTTCGTGATGAAGGTGCGCGTGGAGCGCGAGACGAACGAGTCCTTCCGTCCGCTCGAACCCGAGCATGCGAACTGGGAAGAGGCTCAGGACAACCCTGACGCCGCCATGCGCGTGATTCAGTTCGCGCGTTCCATATTGGCCGCCGCCGGCTAGGCGCTCGCAGCCGTCCGTATTTGGATATTGGGGGTTCCTAGAACCCCAGGCAAGCTGCCGAGGAGCCCTAAGTGGGCTCCACTCGGACCGGGTCCAAGGTCGAAGTTTGTGGTGCGCGGCGTGCTTCCGCCGCAGCCCTAACTTTGACTCGCCCCCTCCCTCTTGCGCTGATCGTCAACCACGACAGCGCTCTCTTCACCCTCGCTTGCGCCCACTCGTTACGACACGAGCTGTGGCTGCTTGGTGGAGTGAGCGAGGCATTGGACGCCGCTGTTTGGCATCGCCCCAGCGTTGGGGGGGCAGCCTAGCCCATGCGTGTCGATCTGGTGGTGACGGTCTTCGACCCGGCTTCGGGTGAGGCCGTGGCACGCAAGCTAGCGCTGCAGGCGGCGGCGCTTGTGGCGCGCGGACATCGCGTGCGCATCGTGTGTGCGCTCGCCGGCGAGGATGCTGGTGTGGGGCTCGAGGGCGTGGAGTTGCTCGAGCTCGGTGAGGGTCTGCGTCCCTCGAGGATGGGCGCTTTCGAGCTCGCGCCGGCCAGCGATGCCCTGGTGGAAGAATTGGCCAGGGCTGACGTGGTGCACGTGCACATGGGCGTGCCCCTGGCGCGCGACCTGGTGCAGCGGCTGTCCGAGCGCACGCGCGTGTGCTTGGAGCTTGAGGATTGGCACACGGTCTGTGCCCAGGGCGATCGTGCCCCGGTGGGGGTGCGCGTGAGTTGCCCGACGGGCGAGAGTCTGGAGGCCTGCGGGCAGTGCTTGGCGTCCAAGGGCTCCGTAGCGGAGCAAGTACAACTGGTGGAGCGACTCGAGCAGCGCCGCCATTGGATGGCCGAGGAAGTGCGCGCCGCCGGCCGCCTCCTGGTGCCCAGTCGCACGCACCTGGTGCGCTTGGCAGACATGCTGCCCATGGAGCCGGCGCGGGTGCGCATCGTTTCGCCCACCCAGGGCCTGCGGCAGCCCGGCGCTGCCGTGGTGCGTAAGGACTGGCGTGGAAATGGGCCCCTGCGGCTGCTCTGCAGCGGCCCACGGTCCAGTCAGAGCGGTCTAGAGGATCTTGTGCGCGGCCTGGCCGTATTGCCTGAGGAGCGCGTTCAGCTGGTCCTGGTGGGCCGCGAAATGGAGCCGGGCTACGACGAGCGCCTGCGCCGGGGCGCGGGCAGCCTCTCCATCGAAGTCAGTCAGACCGAAAGTCCCCTGGAACTGCGCCGGCAAGCGGCACGCTGTCACCTGGCAGTGCTCCCCTCCAGGGTGCCTGGGGGCTATCCTCTGGGCGTCGACGAGGCCTTGGCCTTCGGCCTGCCGGTCCTGGCGTGCCACGCGGAAGCTGCCGCGGAGCGCTACGGGAGCGATGGGCTCGAACAGCTGCCGCCTCGGGACCCGAACGCTTGGACTGCCCGCGTGGGACAGCTCCTGCGGCGCCCCAAGGAGCTGAGCCAACTGTCAGCTGGGATGCCTGCGGAGGTGCCTGGCCCCGAGGTCACGGGAGAGCGCTTGGAGAGCCTCTACCTGAACCACGCCGGCCCCGGCCGCACCCAAGCTTCGTGAGCCAAGAGCAAGCCCAACCGCACGCGAGTACAGCGAACCCTGTCAGTACCGGAAACGGAGGCTTGGGCCTGGCTGTAGCCATCTGTGCGGCCTCCGCCGAGCAAGCCCTAGCCGCCTTGCAAGGCTGTGAGCGCACGCTCCTTGTGCAGCTCACGGGCGACGCAGCCCCAGGTGCTGTGGCGCTCGGCCTTGAGCCCGGTGCGGTGGGGCAGCAGTTCGAGTTGGTGAAGGAGCTGGCTGAAATTCTGCAGGAGCACGCGCCCGCCCAGGTGAGCGGGCCGGTGCGCGGCAGTGCCGACTCCGATGCGCGCGCCACCGCTGCAGCCTTGGACGCCGCCCTCGGGGGCGCGCCCCGTCAAAGCTACGGCGAGGCCGCGCCCGCAGGACCTAAGTTGCCCACGGTCACGGCCGTGATCTGCACCTGGAATAAGGCCGACGAGGTCTGCGCCAATCTGGACGGCCTGTTGGGCCAGAGCCTGCCCTTCACGGACATCGTGGTGGTGGACAACGCCAGTCACGACGACACCGCGGATCGCATCCGCGCCGAGTACCCGGGCGTACGCCTGGTGGTGATGCCCAACAGTGACTACGGCGCCTGCGAGACTTTCAACATCGGCTTCGCCTGCGCGCGCACGGACCTGATCGCGATTCTCGACGATGATGTGGTGCTGCCGCCCAACTGGCTGGAGCAGGCCGTGACGCGCATGCAGCAGGAGCCCGAGACCACCGCCGTGGTCTCCACGCGCGTGGTGGAGCCGGGCATGCCTGAGAGCTACTTGAATGCTCCCGCGCTCAACAAGGAGCGCTACATGAGCACCTTCCGTGGCTGTGCCAGCCTGGCGCGCACCAGTGCCGTGCGGGAGGTGGGCGGCTACGATGAGCGCCTCTTCATCTACGGCAATGAGCGCGACATGACCTGCCGCTTGCTCAACCGCGGCTACCGCGTCTTGCAGTATCCCGGCGCAGTGGCCTTCCACAAGAACCCCTTCGGCATCTCCATGGGCAAGCGCAGTCTGTTCTACCACGCGCGCAATGCTTGGCTGGGCATGCTCAAGTACGCGCCCTTAGGTGCGCTGCTCAAGATGCCTTTCTTGATCGTGACCAAGGTGCTGCTGCGTTCGGAGGAAGCCGAGCGCGACGGCAGTGTCAGCGACGCCACGGGCACCCTCGGCCTGGGCCGTTCCCTGCGCGAGACCAAGGGTGCTTGGTGGGTCTTGGTGCGTGCGGCTTGGAGCGTGTTCTTGAATTTGCCCTACTGCATGAAGCACCGCGAGCCCGTGCGCGCAGCGGACTTCGAACTGCCGGTGCAGTAGAGCCATGGACGTCGCCACGCGCAGCGTCGGTCCCGTCTCCGCGGTGATCTGCAACTACAACGGCGAGGGCTACCTGGCCGCGTGCTTGGATGCGCTGGCGGCACAGACTCTGGCGCCGGCGGAGATCATCGTGGTGGACAACGAGTCCACGGACGGCAGCTTGGCCCTGCTCGAAGAGCGCTATCCGCACGTCAAGATCGTGCGCATGGGCAGCAACGGCGGCCCAGCCCCGGCGCGCAACGCGGGCATGCGAGCCGCACAGTATCCCTGGGTATTGGCCCTGGACAACGACGCCTACCTGTCGCCCCACGGACTCGAATACATGGTGCGCGCTGCGGAGGAGCACGCGGATGCCGTGCTCGTGCAGCCGCGTAGCGTCTTTTCGGCCGAGCCTGAGCGCGTGCACTATGACGGTGGCCAATTGCACTACGCCGGCTTGCTCGCCCTGCGCAATTTCTACACGCCGCTAGCCGAAGCCCAGGGCGAAGGCGTCGTCGCCGTGGACGGAGCCGTGTCGCTCTGTCTATTGGTCAACGCCGAGATCGTGCTCGCGGCCGGCGGCTACGACGAACGCTACTTCATCTTGTTCGAAGACCTGGACCTCTCCTACCGCTTGCGCAGTGAAGGCCACGGGATCTACTCCGTCGAGTCCGTGCTGTGTGTACACGACGAAGGCACCCCCGGCATCTCTTTCCGCGAAGGTCCGCGCTATCCAGCGCGCCGCGTGCGCTTCCACTCGCGCAACCGCTGGATGTACATGGCCAAGTGCTACAGCCTCTGGACCCTGATCCTGGCCGCGCCGGGCCTGCTGCTCTACGAAGGAGTGCAGCTGCTCTTCGCTGTCCAGCAGCGCGGACTAAGCGCGTACCTCTTGGGCAAATGGGATGTGCTTTGCGGCCTACCTGAAGCCCTGCGCCTACGCCGCGCCACCCAAGCCCGCCGCAAGGTGGGGGACGGCACGCTCCTGGTTCCCGGCCCCCTGACCCTGACCCCCGCCGTGGCCGAATCCAACGCCAAGGCCTTAATCGCGCGCAACCTGAACAGCTTGCTCAGTTTCTGGTGGAACCTCGTCCGCCCTCTGGCCGGGCGCTGATCCCGACCTGGCGGGCATGCCGCGTCAGTCATCTTTCTCCGCCTTCAAACGCCGGGGGAGAACTACTTGAGAAAGGGAATGTAGGACGGGACGCGGCGCTTGTAGTCGAGGTAGGCCTCGCCGTGCGCGCTGATGAGATCGCGCTCTTCGATGAGCACCCCAACCACGATGTAAGCGGTGCACATCACGGTGAAGAAGAGGTGGCCTGCGGTCATGTGCGGAGTGAACCAGAAGGCCATCAGGAAGCCGGTCATCAGCGGGTGGCGCACGATCCGGTAGAGAAGGCGTTCGTGGAACCGGGGCTGGTCGATGGGGCGCCCACGGAAGGTCAGGTAGACCTGGCGCAAGCCAAACAGCTCGAAGTGGTCGATAAGGAAGGTGGAGAGCAGGACCGTGCCCCAGCCGAGGCCGAACAGGCTCCACAGAACCGTGGCACCAGTGCCTTCCACGTGCCAAATTACATCGGGCAGCGGACGCCATTGCCAGACGAGCAGCGCCAGAATGGCGGATGTGACCAATACGAACGTGCTGCGTTCGATGGCCACAGGAATGATCTTGGTCCACGCAGATTTGAACCTGGGGCGGGCCATGATCATGTGCTGGCAGGCAAAGAGACTGAGGATGCCTCCGTTGATCAGCAGCGACTCCATCAGCGGGCTGGGCGTTCCCGAGTTGACGCTCTTGGGGACGACGACGCCCGCCAGAAAGCCAATCATATAGAGAAACACGCCGAAGAAGAAAGCGTAGGCCACGAGTCCGTATCCGAGGCACAACGTGCGAACGATCGGGGACTTGGGCGGGGCCGTTTCGGAGGGGTTGTACATGGTGTCTTAGCTTACCACTTCAGCCGTTTTGCTCCGCTTCTTCATCTCTGACTGATCTTCCAGCCTTCTTGTGGACGCCGGAGCTTCCTGGTTAGAGGAAGAGTACGGAGACGGCGTCGGTAAAGTTCGACGTCGCGCCACCACCCTGGATGAAGTCGCGGTACCAGCATTGAAAGTTCCAAGTCTCGCCGACTTGGACGGCGCCGGGGGGCGTGCTGGGGAAGGCGTTTAGGTTGAGGGTGGCTTGGAAGTCGCCGCTGGCGCCACTGCTTTGGAGCAGGCTGGTGAAGCGCACTAAGGTACCGCTGATGCAGAGGTTGCCTTGGCTGCCGCCGGGGCCTTGGATGAAGCCTTGGGTTTGGCTGGCGATGAAGTAACCGAACTGATTGAGAGGGAGGTCGAAGGCTGTGAGGGTGAAGTCGTTTTGGGAGACTTGGTCGCTGCCGTCGGCGCGGATGCCGCCGGGGGCGCCGGTGGTGTTGGGCACGGCGGGGGAGCAGTAGTTGCTGCCGAGGCTGTCGTCGCTATGGATCAACTGGATGCCGTTGCAGACGGTGCGGTCGTTGGGGAAGGGGTTCGTGCCTTCGAGCTCGATGTCGAGGATGCCTGCGCTGACCGTGACCGTGTGCAGGGCATAGCTTCCGCCCAGTTGATGGGACCCGGTCCAAGGTCCGGAGACGGATTGGACTGGGTCCGGGGAGCCGAGCACCGAGACGGCCGAGTTGTCCGTGCCGGAGGCTGGATCCGCCGCGTACGTGTAGACCTGGTACTCGCCCGGGAGCAGTCCTTCGAAGTGCAAGCTCGTGACCTGGCCCAGGCCGCCGGACCATTGGAAGTCTTCCATCAGGGCTTGGTCATCGCCGCTGGCGATGACGGCGGGGAAGGTGTTCACGGAGGAGGTCACGTTGGTCGTTAAGGTGACATTCGTGAGCGCGCCGCCGAGGTCCTCGAGGGCGGCTGTGCTAAAGCTTGGATTGAAGGCCGTCCAGTGGCCAGGCTGTGCGGCAGCCGCTCCATAGCTGGCGCTGGGCGTGGGCCACAGGATCAGGTTCTGACCCACGTCGATGTTGAAGCTCTGGGCGACTGCAGGGAGGGCGAGGGCGGTGCTGAGGATCAGAGCATGGAGGCGCATGGGCCTAGTATGCCCGGAGCGTGCGAGTTGCGCCGCTTGCGGCGGGCTCCGGGGTCTCCATCTTGGATTCGTGGTGGTACCCTGAATGCCAACCCTGAATGCCAACCGTCCGGTTCCCGCCTCCGATACCCGCCGTCATGAAGAAGCTCCTCATCATCCCGGGCGTACTGCTCGCCGCATTTGTCGTTGCCATGCTGACCATGTCCGGTGAGTGGGCCGTGAGCCGCACCCAGGTGGTGCATGCCTCTGCGACTGAGATCAACGAAGTTGTCGAGCGCCTGAACTCCTGGCCCGAGTGGTCTTACTGGAGCAAGGAGCAGGATCCCGAAGCGAGCTTCACCTTCAGCGGACCGGAGGGCGGCGTCGGGTCGACCTGGAACTGGGAGTCCGATGGGGAGCTCGGCACGGGCACCATCAAGGTTGTTTCCAGTAGCGTCGCCGATGGCCTGCGCTACGAGCTCGACATGGCCGGCATGACTCTGCAGGGCTCGCTCTCCTACCAAGCTGTCGACGGCGGCACCGAGGTGACTTTCGCCAGCGAAGGCAAGAGCGAGGGCTGGATGAAGATCTTCAGCCCCTTCGTGGACAGCATGGTTGGCCCTAGCTATGAGTCCTCCCTCGCAGGACTGGAGCGCCATATGCTGGCCGTGGGCAAGGATGTGGACGAGAGCGTGCCCGCCGAAGTGCCCGCCGAAGCGCCCACCGAAGGCAACCCCGTCGAAGCCACGAGTGACAAGTAGTTAGCTGGCGCAGGTGGTCTTGGGCGTTGCGGCTTCGGTCGTAGCCTGGGACACTGGCGCTGACCCATGCGCATACTTCTAGTCAGTCACCTCTACCCGCCGGCTAATACCGCGGGTACCGAGGTGTACACGGAGAGCTTGGCCCGCAGCCTGTTGGCACGCGGGTATCAAGTGCATGTGTTCTGCACCGTCAAGGATGTGGGGCGCGCGGACTTGCAGGTAGAGCGGCGCGAGCAGGATGGAGTCACGGTGCACGAGCTTGTGCAGAACCTCTTCCATGATCGCTTTGAAGAGCAGTGGAGCCATCCAGCAATTGAAGCTCGCTTTCAGCAGTTATTGAGTGAAGTGCAACCGGACGTGGTGCATGTGCAGCACTTAATGTACTTGTCGGCCGCACTACCGCAGTTGGCCCGCGAGGCAGGCGCGCGCGTGCTGGCAACCTTGCATGACTTCGGCCTCGAGTGCGGGCGTTTCGGTCAGTTGGTTGACGCGCAGGGCGAGCTTTGCGCGGTGGTGGACGCGGAGCGTTGCGGCCGCTGCTTGGCAAGCTTGCCCTGGCGGCAGTCGGACCTGCAGCGCCGAGTGGGGCGCGGCTTGGCCAAGGTGCGACATTGGACCGGCGTGAACTTGGCGCCATTGGCTACGAAGCTTGGGCGCCGCGGCGCGCCGGGTAAGGACGCGGCTGGTACGCAGCCCGCAACGGAATTGGTGCAGACGCGCGCGGCCCAATCCTTAGTACGGCGCGAGGTCATGCTCGCGGCCTACTCTCAGGCGGCGCTAGTCTTCAGTCCTTCGAGATTCTTGGCCGAGCGCGCTATCGCAGCGGGTCTCGATGCCGAGCGCGTGCAGGTATTGCCCACGGGCGTGGCCCGCGGGCGCGTGAGCCTGCGCAGCAAGCGGCCGCGCACGAAGAACGATCCGCTGCGTGTGCTTTTCCTGGGTAGCTACGTGCCGCTCAAGGGCGCGCATGTGCTAGTGGAAGCATGGACTCTGCTCGATGGCCAGGCGCGGGATGCGGCGCGTCTCGTGCTGCATGGGCCGGGTGCGGATGGCTCTGCTTATGCTTCCGATCTGCAGCGGCGCGCCAAGGCTGCCGGGCTGGAGCTCGGCGCACGTTTGGAACGGGAGCAGGTGCAGCGCGCTCTGGGCCACGCGGATGTGGTGGTGGTGCCGAGCCTTTGGTACGAGAACCGGCCGCTCGTGATTCTGGAAGCGCTGCAGGCTGGAGCGGCGGTGATCGCTTCGGATCTGGGGGCTCTGCCCGAGCTCGTTACCGAGCAGCACGGTTGGCGTTTCCCGGCGGGGGATGCGGCTGCCCTGGCGCAGCTTCTGGCGAGCTTGATCCAGGACCCCGCGCAGGTGGATGGGCGCCACGAGAGCGCGGATCTGCCCGATTGGGAGGCTACGGTCGACCGGATCGAGGCCGCCTACCGGGCACCGCAGGCCCGGCCGGAGTAGGCTGGCGCCCATGCGCGCCACGATCCTAGCTCTGCTCTGCCTACTGCCCGCCTGCAGCTCCGCCGGCGGCAAGTCCAGGAACACTGGCGAGGTGCGTTCCGTGGCGGAATTGCCGGAGTCCTACTCGAAGCTCTGGCTGGCTTTTCGCGGGGAGACGGTGGAGTGGCCTGCCCTGCGCGATGCAGCCCTGCTGGACCCGGGCCAAGAGAGCTTCCTAGTGCAGAACCTGGTGCGCACCCTGCTGCAGGGGCTGCAGGCGCGTCAGGCCGACAAGCTCAATCAGAGCGGCGCCCGGCTCTGTCAGCGGGCGAGTGAAGAGCTCCTGAGCATGGGCTCGGCGGCGGCGGAGGCCGTGGCGGAGCTGCTGGCGGTGAGCCGCGGCGAGGTGACCGAACTGGCCAGCAAGCTGCTGCTGCGCATGGGGCCCGAGGCTTTGGATGCGCTGCTGGTGATATTGGTCCGCGAGGAGCCGGTGAACGCCCGGCGCCAGGCTGCGACCCTGCTGGCGGACATGCCCTATGGCCTGGAAGGACGCGAGCAGCTGGTACGTGAGGCGCTGGCGGAGCGTCTTGAGCAGGATCCTGACTGGCTCGTGCGCAAACGCGCCGCACGTGCCCTGGCCCTGCGTGGGCTGCGGGATACTAGCGTGGAGGAGGCCCGCCGGGCGCTCTGTGCGGCGCTCTCGGACACGGACTTCGACGTGCGCCACGAGGCCATCCTGGGGCTGCTGCGCCTGGACGACCCTGGCTGTGTGCCGGCTCTGATCAACCTGCTGGAGCGCAGTAGCCGTGCTGCGGACCCCGGGGGCATGGCCCAGGCTCAGAAGGCCCTGCAGGAGATCACGAACACTTCGGAGCGGCGCAAGCCCATGGAGTGGCGGACCTTCTGGCGGGACCAGCGCAAGGCTCTGATGGGCTCCACGGGAGCAAAAACCGGCTCAGATCGCTAATATTGGGCCACTTATGGCCCAGTGGAAACTTCAGCGCCGTCAGGTGGTTTGCTCCGCCTGCGAACACGAATTCGAGGACGGGGAGCGGCATATCTCGACCCTGATCTCCGGCGCAGACGACGGTCTCGGGCGCACGGATCTGTGCGATCGCTGCTGGCGCGGGAGCCTGGCCCAGGAGGTCCAGGAGGATCCGGACGTGCTCTTCTGGTGGTTCACCCGGCACGAGGAGAAGAAGCGTCAGAGCGTGCAATTGGACATGGCTTCCCTCGAGCGACTGTTTGTCGAGCTGGAGGGTCGCGAAGAGCACAAAGTGCGTGAATTGCGCTATGTGCTGTGTTTGCTGCTGATGCGCAAACGGCGCGTGAAGCTCGATAAGGTGCTGCGCGAGGACGGAGTGGAGACCTTTGTGGTGCGCCGACCGAAGCTCGATACGCGCTACCGGGTACACGTTTTCGACTTCGACGTGGAGCGCGTGGCGGAGATTCGGGCCGAGCTGCAGGCCATCTTCGATGGCGCTGACGGGGAGGAGGGCATCTCCCTGGCGCACCTCAGCGATGACTACGAGGCTCCGGTGGAGGAGTCTGAGGAGGAGTCTGCCGAGGGCGCTCCGGAAGTGGCGCAAGAGGACGCCGAAGTGGAGCCGGGCACGGAGCCGGACGAAGGCTTCGAAGAGGGCTTTGAGGCCGTGGGCGAGTCCGACTCGGAAGAAACGGCGCCGGTGGCGCCCGATCACGAGCCCAGTGGTGCCTGATCTGCGGCTCTGGCCCGAGGGGTGAGCCCGATGCTGGGACTCCCCAGACCAGATCCGAGGCCCAGGAGCACCCACCATATCTGGTGTGACTTTGGCCTGATCGGCCCAATGGCTACCAGTGCTGGTAGCCCCGCCCGAAGGGCATTGGGACCTATCTAGGGCCGCCTCAACCCCCGGTTGCTGATTTTTGGCGAATTACAATCGGGAGGATTGCCGCCGGGGTGGTGGGGCTGGAGGATACCTGTATGGCACTGAGTGGCACCGCGGGAGATGACGATGGGACTGGCGCACATGGCGCGGGTGCTTTCGTGTTCTGCGGGGACTCGCGTCACACGGTGGATGGCAAGAAGCGGGTCTTTCTGGCCAAGCGCTTCCAGCAGGGCCTGCCCTTGGATCCCGAGGGCAATCGCGTGGCTGTACTCACCCGCGGGCTCGATGGCTGCCTGTTCCTGTTCCCCGAATTCGGCCTCGAACGCGCCTTGCAGCGCATGAACACCGAGGCCTTCGCGCCCAAGGACATGCGCAAGCTTCAGCGCATGTTCTTCAGCTTTTCGCACCGCGTCAGCTTGGATGCTTCCGGGCGTCTATTGCTACCCGAGAAGCTGCGCAAGCTCGCCGGTATCGAGAAGGAGGTCGTCGCCGTTGGCGTGATGGACCGCATCGAACTGTGGGCTGCCGAACGCTGGGACGCTTTTGCTGCCGAGAACGAGGACGCCTTCGATGACCTGGAAGATCTGCTCACAGGTGACTCTTCTGCAAACGGGGACCGGTCGTGATCGCCGCTCCCAGTCGCTCTCCCCGTACCGCCAAGCGAGCCATGTCTAGTGATCAATCTGTGCACTCCCCGGTCCTGCCCGAAGAGGTCGTCGCGCTGCTGGGGGGTAGTCGCGACGCTAATGACCTTGAAGGGCTGATTGTGGATGCGACGCTGGGTGCCGGGGGGCACACAGCGCTACTGCTCGAACGTTTTCCGCGTATCCGTGTCTTAGGCACGGACCAGGATCCTGAGATCCTGGAAATCGCGCGCAAAAAGCTCGAGCCCTTTGGTGAGCGTGTGCGCCTTGAGCGCGTTCGAATCACCGAGCTTTCGCAGTTCCTGCGAGAGGACCGCTGTGAGCGGCCGGTCGGGATGTTGATGGATGTGGGCGTAAGCTCGCTCCAGCTCGACCGGGCGTCACGCGGTTTTTCATTCTCCGCGGACGGCCCCTTGGACATGCGCATGGATCCCAGCAGGGAGCAGAGCGCCGCGGATATCGTCAACAGCTGGAGTGAGGAAGACCTGGCCAACCTCTTCTACCAGGAAGGCGGAGAGCGTCGCAGTAGGCCAATAGCAGCCGAAGTCGTACGCCAACGCCGGCGTGTGCCTTTCCTGCGTACGAGCGCTCTGGCGGAAGCCGTCGCTTCTGTGGTGGGTTCCGGCGGCAAGATTCATCCGGCGACGCGGGTCTTTCAGGCCCTGCGACGCGCGGTCAATGAGGAAGGTGTGGAGTTGGAAGCGGGACTCTTGGTCGCGCAGGAATGGCTGGCACACGATGGTGTGTTGGCAGTGATCTCTTTTCACTCAGGCGAGGATGGCGTGGTCAAACGTTTTCTGAAACAGGGGGCCAAGGCCCAACTCTGGAACTTGCTCACCTCGGGGCCCGTGCGCCCCACTCGCGAAGAGGTGCGAAGCAACGCGCGCTCGCGTTCTGCACTGCTGCGCGGCGGGCAGCGGCTGCGCGCAAACGGTGACGAAGAATCCGACGGAACTGTCGTGGATTCGGGAACGGCTGGAGGTGATGCGTGATGCGCGTGCTCCTGTCCTTCACTCTGGCATCCATAGCAATGGGAATCGGTCTTCGCAGCGCCTGGATTCAGGCACATAACTTCGAACGTGGTGCACAGCTGGATCGTCTCCAGGTGGGGCTAGATTGGTACCAACGTCGGGTGACCGGATTGCGCGCCACCTTGGAGCGTATGGAGTTCGAAGCGCTGCTAGAGGATTACTCAGGCCCCGAGGAGGGGAGTGAGTGAGCGACTTTCCTGGACCGACCTCCGGCGAGAGCGGCGGCGTGGATTCTTCCACTGCCGGCCTGCGTCCCGCTGGGTTCTTCCTAGGGATCTCTGCTGTACTGATCGCAGTCATCGTGCGTTCCGCGCAGCTCGCCTTTGTCGAGGCGGGTGAGCAGCCGAACGCCATGGACACGAACGAGGCGCCTTGGCCCGAGTTCGAAATCGTGGACCGCACCGGGCGCTCCCTGGCGTTGTCGGTGGAGTGTTTTGATGTGACCGTTTCGCCGCGCGCGCTTTGGCGTGCGCACACTCCTGAGCGCTTGGCTCGGATTCTGGCGAGCGCACTGGAAGTGGAAGATGCGAGTCTCCTGTTGGCGCGCTTGCTGCCGCCTGAGGTGGAGGCTGGTGCTGGTTGGTTGGCGCCGGCAGCTCCTGAGCTGCTGTCTTTCGACGTGGCCGGGGCGCGAGCCTTGCGCAATTGGATCGAAGGCGGGGTGATCGAGGAAGGGCGCAAGCCCATGCTGCCCCTCGAAGGCTTCCGCTTGAAGCCTCTGCCGGACGAGCGCTGGACCCTGGCTTGGTCGCCGGCGGTGGTGCTCTCAAGCGAGGAACGTACACATCAGATCGGCGAGGAACTCGGCAAGCGTCCGGAACGCTGGACGCGCCGCTGGTTGGGTGACTTGGCCAGTCTGGTCAGGGCCGCCGGATTGCCCGACGACGTGCAAGAAGATCTGGATCGAAAGCTCGCTTCGCAGCGCACCGCGCACCTCTCCGATCTGATCTGGAACGAACTGTGCCCGAGCACGTACCGCCTGGTGGCGCGTCGGGTGGATCCTGTTCGCGCACACACCTTGGCCAAGGCTCTGGAGGCGGAGTATGTATCGCCCTGGCAGATTCAATTGGTCCCGCGCTTGGAGCGCCATCATCCGGTGCGTCCCTTGGACGTGGGCGTGCAGGCCATCGGCGCCGGTGATGCGAACGGTTCCGATCCCTTCTCCGTGCTCGGTCACTGGGGCGTGCTCGGTGAGGAGGACGCGCTGCGCCAGGCCGGCAAGGACTTGGAAACTTCGCCGCACCTGCTCAGCTGGGAAGGTGACGCAGATCCCTTGGACGCGCGTGCTGATGAGCTCGGTCGCCGCTGGCGTCCCTGGAGCGGACTGGAAAAACTATGCGCCGACATCCTCGAGGTGGCTCGTCATGAGTTGCCCTTGGAGGAGAGCGCGCGTAGCTACCTGAAGCGCAAGCGCAACGTGTCCCGTGACCGGCGTTCGCGTTGGCCGGACAAGCGCGTACCCGATTACTTTGGCCAGGTTCAGGTGGGCGGCGCTGTGCCGCGCTTCGAGAGCACCTTGGACGCCACACTGCAGCGCGGTTTGCACGAGGAGTTGCTCTCGGTGCACGCGCGCTTTGATCCTGCGCTGGTGATGGGGATCGCGGTGGATGTGGAGACGGGCGATGTACTCGCCGTCGACGCGGTGCAAGCCTATGGGTCGCGCAGTTTTGCGCCTACCCAGCATGCCTTCACTCCTGGCTCGACCTTTAAGGCGGTGGTTATGGCCACGGCTCTGGACCAGGGGGTCGTGCGGCCTGACGAGCTCTTCGAGACATTCTTTCCCGCTGGCATCGTGGTGCGCGACGAGCGTGGCCGTGGACGTCGCGTGAAGGAAGCCGAGGGCGCGCCCGACGCGCCGTGGGTTACGGCGACCCAGGGCTTGGCCCGCTCCGTGAACGCGGTTTTGGTGCAGATCGGCTTGCGCGTGAAGGCCTCCGAGATGCGCTCCACCCTGGTGGACCTAGGTTATGGCGCGAGGCCGGGTGTTGGGCTTGGACCGGAGCGCTCTGGTTACTTGCCACCCTTGGTCAAGGGCACTTGGCCCTACCGCCTGACGCACACCAGTGTCTGCTTTGGTCACGAGCTCTCCGTTACTCTCTGGCAGCACGCGAGCGCCTTGGCGACCATCGCGCGCCGAGGGGAACGCTTGCCCTTGCGCCTGATTGAAGGACTGTCGCAGGGTGCGGCCAGTTGGGAGCTGAGTCGCGCGGAAGGTCAGCGCGTTCTTTCCGAACGCGCCTGTGATCAAGTGCTGAGCATGATGGCAGTGGGAGCCGAGAGCGGCACTGGCCGGCATGTGGCCAACGCTGCCATGCAGCCGGAGTTCTTCTACGTCGGCACCAAGACCGGAACGACCGAGAAGGTGAGCACCGAGAAGTGCATTCACGCTGAGCTTGCTCACTCCCTCGATCACCAGACGCGCGAGACCAGCTGCTCCAAGGTGTGCTACGCGAGTTTGGCTGGAGTCCGTCATCACAAGGGTCGCAACAGCCGTCCCTGCTATACATCGAGCATGGCTGCCATCGGGCAGTTGACCCCGGGTGGGTCGAAGGTGCTCGTGTTGGTTGTGGTGGAGGATCCGCGCAGTAAGGAACGCTTCGGATCGGATGTCGCCGGGCGCGCAACCATGCGCATTCTGCGGCGCTCTTTCGGACTTGAGCCGGAGCACGGTGGGCTGATCGCGGATCGCGCGCGCCCCCTGCCCGCTGGGGCTTTCTCCAGCTCGCAGATTCCTTGGTGGGAACCGCGCTAATGCGACTCTCCGCATTGCAACAGAGGTTCGGTGGCAGCCTGATCGGCAGCAGCGACCCTGAGATCACGGGGGTCCAACTGGACTCTCGCAGCTGTGGATCGGGGACGCTCTTTGCGGCCCTGCCCGGCACCCAGTCCGATGGTATTCGCTTTGCGGCGGATGCTGTTGTGCGTGGTGCGGTGGCCCTGCTCATGCCCCACGAGCAGGTCCACCGAGCCACACTTTCAACGCCTACGGAGCAAGCATCGCAGCCGACGCTTTGGGTTCATCCCGAAGCACGCAGAGTGGTGGGCCTGGTGGCATCGCTACTGCATGGCGAGCCTTCCAATGAGTTACTCGTGGCAGCGATCACGGGTACCAATGGCAAGACCACGACCGCGCATATACTCGGTCAACTTCTCGATCGAGCCGGCCTGGCACCGGCGGTGCTTGGAACGGCGGGACACCGCCTTGCGGGCACGGGTCTATTGCCTACGAAGCACACCACACCGGACGCGCCCGAGCTTCAGGCTTTGCTGGCTCGTCACCTGCGCGCGGGAGGAAAAACCGTGGCAGCAGAAATGTCTAGTCATGCCCTGATTCAGGAACGGCATGCGGGATTGAGGGTCAAAGCTGCACTCTTTACCAACCTATCTTCCGAACATCTGGATTATCACGGAGACATGCGTGCTTACGCGTTTGCTAAGTCACGATTGTTTACTAGCTTGAGCGCTCACAGCACCGCAGTCTTGCACCGCGATGATCCGGCCACGCCGATCATGGCGGAGGCCGCAGGTAAGGCGGGAGCGAACGTTCTTTATTACAGCGCACGGCAAACGGCCGACCTCTGCGCTTCTCGACTGACGACTGATCCGCAAGGAATGCGATTCGACATCGAAGGGATGGGGATCTGTTCGACAAACCTGCAGCTGCCTTTGCATGGTCAGTTCAACGTTGAGAATGCACTAGGGGCCGCGCTAGCCGCGCGCCTGATGGGGGCGAGTCCTTCCAGTATCCTGGAAGGACTCGCCACCACCTTCTCTGCTCCCGGCCGATTGGAATCGGTTCCGAATGACCGGGGGATAGACGTCTTGGTTGACTACGCCCATAGTCCCGACGCCTTGGAACGTGTGCTCTGTGAGCTGCGCAAACGCCTTCAAGAGCAAGCAGGCAAGCGCCTCCCGGGGAAGACGAATCATTCAGCTGGACGCCTGTTTTGTGTCTTCGGTTGCGGCGGCGACCGGGATGCTTCCAAACGCTCCGTGATGGGAGCGCATGCCGCGCGCTTGGCGGATGTGGTCATAGTGACCAATGATAATCCGCGTGGCGAAGAGCCCGGGCTGATCGCTGAGCAGGTGCTCAGCGGAACGGGCCAGGGGCCGGCGACGGTGCACTTGGAACTGGATCGCAGAGAGGCGATCGGTATGGCTTTGGATCAAGCTCGCCCGGGGGATGTTGTCCTGGTGGCGGGCAAGGGACACGAGAGTGGACAGCAGATGGCGGATAGCCTGCTGCCCTTCGACGATCGATTGGTGGCAGCGGAGGCTTTGGCATGATCGAGATGCGTTTTCAGGATGTGTTGGACGCCACCGGTGCACGCGCGGCAGGGAGCTCCGATGGGGGCAAGCTGTGTGGGATCTCTACCGATACACGCACCCTCATGCCCGGGGACTTGTACCTCGCCTTGAGTGGGCCGAACTTCGACGGTAACGCCTTTATCGCCCAAGCCCTCGCGGCCGGTGCCGCGGGCTTGCTCCTGCGCGACGATGGCGATACGCAGGCCTACGAGCGATTCGATGTGCCGGTCGCCCTGCACCAGAAACCGCGCCGGGCCCTGGCTGGACTAGCCCGTTGGCAGCGCGCGCGCCTCGATGTTCCGGTGATCGGTGTGACCGGTTCCTGTGGCAAGACAACGACCAAGGAGCTCCTCGTACAACTGCTCACGCCCTTCCTGCGTGTGCATGGCAGTCCGGCCTCCTTCAACAACGACATCGGCGTGCCGCGCACCTTGCTGGGTGCGGATCCTCGCAGCGAGGTGTTGGTGGTGGAGATGGGCACCAATGCTCCTGGTGAGATCGCGGGCCTGTGTGAGACGGCTCAGCCCACCGCTGGAATCCTGACCAATGTCGGACCCGCACATCTTGCGGGGCTCGGCAGTATCGAGGGGGTTGCGCGGGAGAAGAGCGCGCTCCTGGCGAGTCTGCCGGAGGATGGTTTCTGCGTGATCAACGCAGACTGTCCCTTCGCTCCTGAACTGGCTGCCTGCACCTCCGCACGTCCGATCCGTTTCGGTTTGGAAGCCTCCTCCGGCGCCGACATCTACGCAGAGAAGGTCTACTTCCACTCCGCCGGTACCACCTTCATGCTGGTGGCGAAAGCGGAGTTCGGACTCGATGGGCCACGCGAGGTGACCGTGCCCCTACTAGGATTGCACATGGTTCAGAACCTGCTCGCGGCCTTGGCGGCCTGCGCGGGATTGGGCCTCGACTTGAATGACTTGCTGCCGCACCTCTCGAGTTTGCGCGGAGCTGGTCGGCGCATGGAATGCCATGAGCTCGATGGGCTGGTGGTCTACGACGACTGCTACAACTCCAACCCCAGCTCCGCTGAAGCCAGCGTGCGAGTGCTGGCGGGCATGCACGGACATGAGCGTCGCGTGCTGGTGCTAGGGGACATGCTCGAGCTCGGCGATAAGGCGCCGGAGTATCACGCGCAGGTGGGTGCGGCCGCTGCGGAAGCTGGCTTGGACCTGTTGGTGACCGTCGGGGTTTACGCCGCGGACATCGCGCGCGGTGCCTTGGGCAGTGGACCCGGATCCCTGGAAATCGTTCAACTCCCGGACCCGGAGGAGGCCATCGCTGTGGTCCCCGACCTGGTGCGCCGGGGTGATGTGGTGCTGGTCAAGGCCAGTCGCGGCGCGCGCCTTGAGCGCCTTGTGCAGCGCTTGCTGCAAGAGCCTGCGGAACTCCTCACAACGCCCTCAGCCTAGGGCTACCAAACATGCTGCCTGGCCTTCTGCAGAGCCTGACCGACCTACCGCTATTCGGATACATCTCGTTCCGAATGGTGATGGCTGGACTGACGGCTTTCGCGATCGCCATGTTGGCGGGCGGCCCGGCGATTAGCTGGCTGCGTAGTCACAAGGTGGGGGAGAATGCCACTAAGACCGACCTGGCCGAACTAGCGAAGCATGCTGAGGCCACCGGCAAGCACGGAACGCCCACCATGGGCGGGAGCTTCCTGGTTGGGGCGCTGCTGATTTCAGTGCTGCTCTGGTGCCGGCTCGACAACATACAGGTGGTTCTCGCGGCTGTGCTCGTGGCCGGGCTGGCCGCGGTGGGTTTTGTGGACGACTACCTGAAGCTGACCGTGAAGGGCTCTTCAGGGCTGACGCCCAAAGCCAAGCTCATCGGCCAGTTCGCGGCGGCCCTCTTCGTGATCGGCGCGCTCGTGTGGTATGCGCGCGCTTCAGGGAGCTACTCGCTGTTGGCCATCTACCCGCCTCTCGCAAAGAACGTGACCATTCCCCTGGGTGAGTCCTGGTACGGGGTGATCATCTTCGTCGCTCTGGCTGCCTTGTTCATCGTCGGCACCTCGAATGCGGCCAACATTACCGATGGCTTGGATGGTCTGGCGGCGGGCCTGATGCTGATTTCGGGCGGCGCTCTTTCGGCCTTTTGTTACGTGACCGGTCGCTATGACTGGACGCAATACCTGAACCTGCCCTTTGTTCCGGCAGCGGCGGAGATGGCGGTGGTGGGCGCTGCCTTGTGTGGCGCTTGCATGGGCTTCCTCTGGTTCAACGCCTTCCCGGCCCGGGTCTTCATGGGGGATTCCGGTTCCTTGCCCATCGGCGGGCTGCTGGCATGGATGGCGCTTGTTGCTAAGCAGGAGCTGGTCTTGCCTTTGCTCGGTTTTGTGTTCTACGCGGAGCTAGGCTCGTCCTTCCTGCAGACCTTCTGGTACAAGCGCAGCGGCGGGAAGCGCATCTTCACGGTGGCACCGATCCACCACGGGCTGCAGCTCAAGGGCGGAATCTTTAAGCCCGGAGCAGCGCCCATGCACGAGGTCACGGTCACCGTGCGCGCCTGGATCATCGCTTCCGTTTGTGCTCTCGCGAGCCTGGCCCTACTGAAGGTGCGTTAAGCATGGGTCGTCGTAGCCGAACCAATGTGGAGCTGGTGAGCGCCTTTGGCGTTCCCGCTCGGCAGATGACCTTTGTGGAGCGCCTGGACCAGCTGGCACGTCGCGGTGAAGCCGCCGATGTGCGCAAGCCGGCTTGTGGCGTGCTCAGTATCGTGCTGGCGCTCATGGCCTTGGGCTTTGTGCTGCAGGTCAGCCACGCGAGTACCACCCTGCCCCTGGACGTCTTCCAAACGGAGGTCAAACGCCTCGTGATCATGCGTGGTGGCGGGCTCTTGCTGCTGCTGGTGGCCATGTGGCTTGGTCCGCGCGGCTTCCGTCCGCTGATTCCGGCCTTGACCGGGCTGGCGGTGCTGGCTTTGATCGCTGTCTATGTGCCTGGTTTTAAGAGCGCTATCAACGGCGCACGCCGTTGGGTGACCTTGCCCGTGATCGGAGGCAGCTTTCAGCCCTCCGAGATCGCGCGCGTGCTGGGCGTCCTGTGGGTGGCTTACACCTGCGACAAGCTCGGCGAGCGCGTGACCGATGGTCGCCGGGGTTACCTACCCATGGTGGGTTTTGGCCTGCTGATGTTCCTCTTGATCCTGGGCGAACCGGACTTAGGTGGAGCCATGCTCTTCCTGCTTTGCTTCGGGAGCACCATGGCGGTCGGCGGTGCACGTCCGGCGCATGTGGGCATGTCCATGATGGCCATGCTCGCCTTTGCACTGGCGGTGGGCGTGAGCGCCTTCGCTTATGTGCGTGAACGCTTTGCCGTTTGGCTCGGGGACAGCATCAACGATCAGGTCAGTCGATCCGTCGAAGCCATGGCCAGTGGCGACATGTGGGGTGTCGGTCTGGCCCAGGGCGGCTTCCGCAATACGAACCTGCAGTACATGCAGACCGACTACGCCTTCTCGCTTGTGGGTGAGGAGCTGGGTTTCGCCGGCATGTTGCTGGTGGTTGGCCTGTGGCTTGGCTTCACTTGGTTCTCCTTCCGCCTAGTTGTCTCGGTCAAGGATCGCTTCAGTGCTCTGGTGGTCTTCGGCCTACTGGTTTCCGTGGCCTATCAGGCCATGTTGCACGTGCAGGTGGTCACCGGCCTCGCTCCGCCCAAGGGCATGAATTTGCCTTTCCTCTCCGACGGGGGTACTGCTCTCGTCGCTTCTTGTCTTGCCGTGGGCTTGGCCTTGGGGGCCGCCCGCACCGGGAGCTTTACAGGCTCTGGGTCGCACGAATAGCGCACGGCCTCTCTGTCATTCCTAACGTCTCTTACTTGCCCGCCTAACCATGCAACAGATCGAGCGCTACGGCATCATCGCCCTGCTCTTCCTCGTCGTGTCCATTGTGGTCGTCGCTCTCTGGGATCCGGATCCCGGTACGACCCTAGGGAACAACAACACGCGGACAGCAGCCGCTGAGAAGCGAGCCCCGAGGGAATTGCCTTTGGCTCAACCCGCCACCAATCAGGCGAGCAATCAGAATCGGAACAAGGCCAAGGATTGGACGGAGCAGAAATCCCGTCAGACCCAGGCGAGCAAGCGTCCGGTGGCGACACACCGTCCCAGCGCACCGCTGGATCTGGGCGCCCAGGGCGAGGGTCGTTACCGCGGCCGCAACAATGGCGCGGTCGCGAAGCCAAAGTCCGAGAGCCCTTCTACACCGGCGGCAAATGAGGCAAAACTTATCAACCCGGGCCCCTCGAGCCTGAAGCGTGAGCAGACCCAGCCCAACGCGGGCAGTGTGCGTAGCACCGGCCGCCTGACCCAGGCTCAGCGTCCGAACAAGCAGGCCAAGGGCGGGGGAACCATGCTCGCCGGGTCCACCCAGCGCATCGCGAATCCGCGCCCGATTGCGGCCAGCTTCAACAAGCAAGGCTCGCCCGCGAGCAAGCCGGTTGCCAGTGGCAAGAAGTACACGGTCAAGGCCGGTGACTCACTGGAGCGGATCGCTCGCAGTCAGCTCGGCAGTGGCCAGCAGTGGAAGAATCTCGCGGCTCTCAACGGCATCACCAATCCGAACATGGTTCGAATCGGTGACGTCCTGGCATTGCCTGTGGCAGTGGCTGGTTCGAGCGCAAAGGCGGCCCCGAGCACACCCAAGGCGAGCAGCGGCAAGAAGTCTGCAGCTGGCTCCTACACCGTGGCGAAGGGCGACGTGCTGTCGCGTATTGCCGAACGCCGTCTGGGTTCCTCCAAGCGCTGGCGCGAGATCGTGGCGCTCAACCCCGGTCTTGATCCCGCTCGCTTGATGGTGGGCAAGGTGCTCAACATGCCGGGTGGCGCGAAGAGCAGCCCCGTGGCGATTCCCACGGAAGTTACGTACCTCGCTAGCGCCGAAACTTCTAAGACCAAGCCTGCGCGCTTCGTGGTCGAGTAGGGCACGTACCGTGAAATCCAACTCTCATCTCACACCGGGCCTGCGTCTGATCCTCGTGATCGGATGTTTGGCGATCGCCTCGCTTGAGGCTCCGCAAGCTGCGGGTGCCTTGGCTGAAGCTCTGTCCGCGGACGACTCCCTGACGCTTGAGGCTAGCCCGGACCAACTCTCGGCCCGTGCGACCATGGCGCTGCTCCCGCAGTGAATCCTGAGCCTCCGGGGTGCCCGGGGAGCGGCATGCGCCTCGCTCTCGCGGGGGGCGGGACCGGAGGGCACTTGGTGCCTGGCCTACATCTCTTGGACGACCTCGCCGCTCGCGGCGGGGCGCTTGAGGATTTGCTTTGGTTCACGGGCGGACGGCCAGTGGAGCAACGAGTTCTGGCGGGTCTAGCGGAGCGCGTGGCGCCGACTCCTGTGCGGGTGGTCACGCTCGGGCTTGAGCGCGCTGGCGGTGGTGCTCCTAGCCGTGCACGTCAGGCCCTGCGTATGTTTCCGGCGGCCCGTCGCGCGAGCGCATTGCTGCATGAGCACGGCAGTCAGGTGCTCCTAGGCCTCGGCGGCTTCGTCTGTGGGCCGGCGGTACTGGGCGCGACCAGGGCTCGCGTGCCGCGTGCGCTGGTGGAGATCAATGCGCACGGGGGCACGGCTACCCGTCTGCTAGGGCCTCTTGCTGAGCGTGTTTTTCACGCTTGGGGGGCGACCCTGCCCGGAGCCGGAGGAAGCCGTCATGTGCTCAGCGGTGCGCCCCTTGGGCCGCGCTACAAGCCCGCGGATGAGCGCGCTACCCAGGCCGCGCGCCAGAGCCTGGGCTTCGATCCGAAACGGCCCCTGTTGGTGATCCTCGGAGGCAGTCAAGGGGCGGGCGCCATCAACCAATTCGTGGCCGAGCACGCGCCTGCATGGGTGGCAGGGGGCAATTCCATTCTGCACCAAACAGGACCGGGCAAGCTGGACTCCGCGCGTACGACCAGCGAGCATCACCGGGCCGTGGAATACTTAAGCGATATGCCCCAAGCGCTCTCCGCTGCACGCATTGCGCTGGGCCGCGGTGGGGCGTCGACCTTGGCCGAGGTGGCGGCGGTGCGCGTGCCGGTTTGGGTAGTTCCCTACCCGCATCATGGGGATAGACATCAGGAACTCAACGCGCGCCAATTGGGTGCTGGAGCCCAGATCGTGCAGGAAGAGGAACTAGGGCCGGAGCTTGCCGCGAACTTGAGCATGGCTCTCAGCGAGGCCGGGCATGCCAACCGCGAAAGCGCATCGCTGGCTCTTGAGAAAGCTTCCCCAGGGGGCGCCGCACGGTGCATCTGGGAGCACCTGCAGACGATCGGGCGTTAGGCTAACTCCCGGCAAGAGGGGGTGGCCGTTGCCGAGCGGAGCAGGGCAGGGCAGGGTCGCACCGACGGTGCCCGGACGCAGGCCGGAGGCCGGCGATAGGAGGGGCGGGGTCGCTGTAGATCGGCAGGGCTGTCCACCGGTCCTGAGGCTCGTCCGCCCCCCCCCGCCAGCGGCCGGCTCAGACGGTTCAGGTTCTCAGTAGTAGCGGGCATCCCTGCCGCTTGGCAGCAATTGCGATACGCCAGTCTTTGGCGCTCTAATCTTCCTCAGGGTCGCCGATGGCCTTCAAGGCGGTTTCTGCCAAGGACGCTTCATGCGCTGGGACCAGCACCTGGACCGCCAGAGTTCCGGCCAGCTTGCTGGCCATGCCGAACTCATCGTTCAGGTCCTCACCAGGGACGACAGGGTGCAGGCCTTCGGCGAGCAGCCGGCCCTTGACCAGTTGGGCTTCGATGGGAGACTTGGCGTGGTAGGCGAGATGTAGTTCCATAGGTGCTCTTGTGCTGTGGTTGGCACCACCAGGGAGATTCGGCCGGGGAACTCGGGCCTGGTTGGGGGCCTGTGCTTGTTTCGAGGATTAGGATTTCGTTCGATGGGGACGTGACTCAATCCGCCATGCACCATTGTCCCTCCGTGCCCACCGGGGCGCGCCAGGATTCTGAATCCTCTGTCGATCCTCGCTCCAGCCTGCCTAGGCGAGTGCACCTATTGGGGGCCGGTGGCGCCGGACTCTCCGGGGCGGCGAGGTTGCTGCTTTCGAGGGGGCATGAGCTCAGCGGATTTGACCGCGAGGCGGGCCCGTTTACGCGCGTGTTGGAGCTGGCTGGCGTGTCGATCGCCCTCGGTGAAAGTCGCGCCGATTGCTTGCCTGAAGGTGTCGGCTTGGTGGTGCGTAGCGCCGCAGTTTCCGCCCAGGATCCCCAGGTGTTGGCGGCCGGGGAGCGCGGACTTGAGGTACTCAAGTACGCGGAGTTGCTCGGGCGCTTGGCCCCGCGCGGCTTGACGCTTTCCGTGGCTGGAACGCATGGCAAGACCACGACGACTTGGATGCTGCAGCACGCTCTGCAAGGCATCTACGGTGGACTCAAGCTGGAGGAAAAGCTGCGCCCCGGCGCGCTGGTGGGCGGCCTGCATCAGGACCTTGGCACCAACGCCTTGCCCGGTGGGGACGAGGGCTTTTTTGCGCTCGAAGCCTGCGAGTACGACCGCTCTTTCCTGCAGCTGTACAGCGCGGGCGCGGCGGTGACGAACATCGAAGCGGATCACCTCGATTGTTACGGCAGTCTGGAGAACATCGAGAAGGCCTTCGCGCGCTTCCTCTCCCAGGTGGATTCGGAAGGTCTCGTGGTGCTTGGTAGCGACGTGCCCGAGCATCTGGACCTGGCCACGGACGCCACCGTTTGGCGCATTGGCCGCGAGTTGCAGGTCAGGCTTATGGGTGAGGAGCGCGGCTACTTCAGTATGCACGTGCAAGGCCCGGGCTGGCGCACGCCTGAGTTCCGCTTGCAGGTTCCCGGTCCCTTTAACGTACAAAACGCGGCGGTTGCCTTGGGCTTGGCCGTGGGCTCGACTCTGCAGCGTAGTCCGGAGCTCGACCCGGCTGCGGTGGCTGCAGCGGCGGCTATGGGCTTGGCGGCTTTCCCGGGCGTCTCGCGTCGCTTCGAATCCTGGGGCTACGTGGAGGACGTGCAATTGGTGCACGACTACGCGCATCACCCTACGGAGGTGGCAGCCACCTGTGAGGCTGCTCGACGCGTGTTCCCGAGGCGACCCGTCTTCGTGCTCTTTCAACCCCATCAGCACAGTCGTACGGCTCGCTTGTTGCCTGAGTTCATCGAGGCCCTGCGCTGCACCGATGGTGTGGTGGTCGCAGACGTCTATGGCGCGCGTGCGCACATCGACCGCCACTCGGCCGGCGCGCCGGAGCTGGTCTCGGGTCTCATGCGTGCAGGAATCAAGGCTTGCCTAGGAGGGCCGCCGGCGGAAGCTGCGCGGGTCTTTGCTCAGGTCTTGCCCCGGCGCTGCGCAGCCTTGATCATGGGCGCGGGCGACATCGATGGAATTCAAATTACCCTTCGCGATGAACTGGCCCTGCGCTGCTCTAGCTGAGGCGGAGCTCGCCAGTCGTACTACCTTGCGGGTGGGCGGCCGGGCCGAGTGGCTGCTGGAACCGGCCACACCGGATGAACTGCGTGACGCCTGGCAGGCTGCGCGTGAGCAGGGCTTCCAGCCGCGGCTCATGGGCGGCGGCGCCAACTTGGTGATCGATGACGGTTTGCTGCCCGGCGTGGTGATCGCGACGGAACGCATGAGTCGGATTTTCCGGCCCATGGATATCGGTACAGGCGCTGAGGAGTTCGAAAAGAGTCCGCCCACGGGCGACATCGCTCCACCGGATCCTGCCAAGGACCCGCGTCTGGTGGCTTGGGCTGGTTTGCCCCTGCCAGCCTTGGTGCGCGCTACGCGTGCGTTGGGCTTTAGCGGTCTCGAAGGCCTGGGGGGTGTTCCCGGACAGCTCGGTGGCGGCGTGGCGATGAATGCCGGCGGTCGCTGGGGAGACATCTGGAAAGTGATCGAGCACGTACGCTTGCTAGATGTGGACGGCGAGTACGTGGATCTGTCGGCCGCCGATGCTGCGCCTCGCTACCGCGACGGTAACTTGGATGGTCGCGTGGTGGTTGGCGCCGTGATGCGCTTTGAAGTGTTGCCCAAGCTGGTGGTGGGCGAACGCGTGCGCGATTGGATCAGGGAGAAGAACAAGGTGCAGCCCGTGTCGGAGCACTCAGCCGGTTGCATGTTCAAGAACCCCGACCCGGAGCTCTCGGATGGGCGTGGCGCAGGTCTCTTGGTGGACCAGGCTGGCCTATTGGGGCTCACTCAAGGCGAGGCCATGATCAGCACCCTCCACGGCAACTTCCTCGTCAACCGCGGAGGAGCTACGGCGGCTGATGTGCTCGCACTGATGGAGTTGGTGCGCGCGAAAGTGGCGGAGCACCACAAAATCGAGCTGGAGTACGAGGTCAAGCGCTGGCGCGCTGAGGACTAGTCCTGCTTGGGCAGGCTCACTAGGCGCAGCACGCCGCTCTGCTCTGGGACCGTGCCGCGGCCGCTGAGCCGGACCCCACGATAGGGACCGCCTGGGCCGCCGGCGTAGAGTAGCAGCTGGCCTTCGGAGTGCAGGTGCACTTGGCCAAGCTTGCGCAGTGCAACCGGCTTACCCTGCGCTGTGGATTCTGCCGGCAACAACTCCACGTGGAGCATGCCGTTGCGCAGGCCTTCGGGATCCAGCCACAGTGCCGAGTGGCGGTTTAGGTATTGGGGCTCGGCGAAGAGTCTCTCCTGGGTCCAGCTCTTCGGCAGCTTGTCCGCTGCGGGCGCGGACTCGATGGTGTCGAGACCCTCAGCTACGTCGTACTCGCTGATCACTTCGTAGCTGAGCTGGCCCAGCATGCGAGGACTCTTGCAGCCCAGGTGTAGGGCTCCATCCGAGCGGCCAGGGGCGATCAAGGGCAGATCGAATTGCTCGGCACCAGCCGGCCATGCCACGGAGTAGCGCATGTCGTCCTGGCGTAGGTCGATTAAGAGATCACGCGTGGGGGCGCGCGATGCGCGCAGGCGCAGGATCAGAGCTCCATCTCCGTCGTGGACCAAGATGCCGCGGGGCAGGTTGAGCAGTGAACTGCCAATGGGCTTGAGCGGCTTGCGCTTGAATAGTACCTGGACCGGGCTGTCTGCGGAGTGCCCGTAGAACTTGAAGACCTCGGCCCCGACCTCGAGGTGTTTTCCGCCGCGCACATCGTAGAAGACCTGGTAGAGGGGCACTTCCAGCAACCAGAGCGGCGGACGCGATTCGGCACGCCGTTTGAGGCGCTCGCCTAGGGAGCCAATGCTCTTCTTTCCTCGATCGGAGGCATCCAGCGGGGTGCTGCCGAGCACGTTGGCTAGCAAGCGTACGAGCTGATCGCCGGCCGTGAAGCTTGTGCCGACCACAGCCCAAAGCGGTTGCTCGGCGGGCGGAGGCAGTTTCCAACCGTGCTCCCTGGCGTGATGTCTGCGCAGGGCGAAGCGCTGGCCGGGCTCATCCAAGAGCACGCTATTGGCTGGGTGGGTTGGGGCGAGGCCGAGGGAGAGCATCATGCTCCGGCGCGGCAGTTCCTTGGGGGTAGGGACGATCACTGCGGCGCGGTCCTTCTTGGCAGGGCCGAGACCCCAGACCTTCTGGACTGCTTCCGCGGCCAGCAGCTGGGCCTGGTGCCGCCAGTGGGTGTCTTGGGTGTACCAGAGGTCCTTAGCGCTCCAACCTTCAAAGACATCAAAGAGGTCGATGTGCGGGATGCCCCATTGCTTGAGCCGCGCCAGAACAGCAGGGTCGAATTCTTGGTAGGTGTCGATGCCCGCGGGTAGGTACTCGGCGGCGATGACCGCCTTGCGCGGCAGGGGCATGAGCAGCAGCTTGAGGCCCAGGCTCGCCATACGACGCTCGACCGCACGCAGCACGCGAGCGCCTAGTTCGGGAGCACGCGGATCATTGGCTCCAGGGCCTGCGTTGAGCCGATCCCAACGGAACATCCAATCCTCCTTGCCAACCAGTATGTCCTCATTGGCTTCTCCCAGGTAGTGCACTAGGCCGGCCACATACCAGGGCACCAGGGTGGCGCGCACGTTAGAGACGGATTGATGGTCGCCGCTCCAGACGGCCATCTTGCTGCCGTCGAGGATCTTGGCACTGGCTCGTCGGCGCTCTTCCAGGGTGCGCTCGACGCCGAGTGCATAGGGCGCGGGCGCCGGGTCCAAGAGATCCCACACGCCGCCGCCTACACACACCAAGAGAAAGAACCCCACAGCCAGGCAGGCAAGCGCCTTGCCAAGTCCTGCCTGGAGCAGGTCGTCCGGCGCGAGGACTAGACCTTCACGGTCGTAGTCCGGCCTGGATTGCTCGCTGGGGGATGTGCTCATGGACCGATTGAGGCTGGGACGCTGTCGACTAGAACTGGAAGTAGAGGAAGGGCACGTTCTGCTCGTAGTGCATGTGAGCCAACGCCAGGGGGAAGAGCAGCTGGAGCGCGAGTACCCACCAGTTGGGGGGGCGCGCAACCAGGCTTTGGGTGGTGGGGAAACCCCAGACCACGATCAGCGCCGCGGCCGTGGCCACCAGGTGGATAGGGCGTACGAGCAGCGGCAGGCTGTGGGCACTGTCGGATGCAAAGCCCAGCATGCTCCCGAGGATGTCGAGCGCCGAGTTCATGTCACTTGCACGGAAGAGAACCCAACCGAAGATCACGAGCACGAAGGTGGCGGCAATCTGCAGCACGCGCGGCGCTGAACCGTAGAGCGAGCGCTTGCCCGCCAGGCGTTCGACGATCAGCCAGAAGCCCTGGTAGGCGCCCCAAGCCAGGAAGGTCCAGGCTGCGCCGTGCCAGAGGCCGCCGAGCAACATGACCGTGGCCAGGTTGACATAGGTGCGCAGGGGGCCCTTACGATTTCCACCTAGGGGTAGGTAGAGATAGTCGCGCAGGAAAGTCGAGAGGGATACATGCCAGCGGCGCCAGAACTCCGTGATCGAGCGGCTGTGGTAGGGCGAGTCGAAGTTGATCGGTAAGCGGAAGCCGATCATCAAGCCCAGGCCGATGGCCATGTCGGAGTAGCCTGAGAAGTCGAAGTAGATCTGAAAGGTGTAGGCCAGGGAGCCGGCCCAGGCGTCCATGGTTGTCAGTTGATCTGCGCCAAAGGCGCGGTCAGCCACGCCCGCGAGGACGTCTGCGATCAGGACCTTCTTGGCCAGGCCTGCCTGGAAGGCGAGCACGCCTTGAAAGAACTTCGAGCGCGTGTGGGTGCGGTTGGCTAGCTGGTCGGCGACCGTGTTGTAGCGCACGATGGGGCCGGCCACGAGCTGCGGGAACATGGCCACGTAGCACATGAAATCCCGGAAGCGTGCTACGGGGGGCGTGGTGCCGCGATAGACGTCAACCGTGTAGGAGAGCGTCTGAAACGTGTAGAAGGAGATGCCTACGGGCAGCACCACTGCGGTCCACACGATCGGGTCCTGGCCGGTGGCCCCCAGCAAGGAGTTGAGCGTCTCGATGCCGAAGTTGGCGTACTTGAAGTAGGCCAGTAATCCGAGGTTGGTGCAGAGCGAGAGCACCAGCCACGGCTTGCCCTTCTCGTCGCGCTGGCGCGCGCGGTGCACGCGCTCGCCGGCGGTGAAGTCCACCAGAGTGGACACCAACATCAGGATCAAAAAGTCCGGTCGCCACCACCCGTAGAATACATAGCTCGCGATCGCCAGCGTGAACGAACGCGCCCCGCGTGGGGTCAGGTAGTACAACGCCAGGAAGGCTGGCAGGAAGTAGTAGAGGAAGGTGGCGCTGGCGAAAAGCATGGGGCAGTCGGCGCGGCGCGCGGTCTGCAGGGCTGATTGGACGCGGGCTGGGCAGTCTGTCGAGAGGCAAGCCTAGAGCCTCGGGAGTGACGTGACCCCAGGGACTGGTGCCTCTACCTAGAGTGAGGAGTATGGCCTCGCCGGGGCGCACCTGAAACGACGGGGCCACGGGTTGTGCCTGGTCTGGGTCACTGGGTGGCAGGCCGAGGCACACGTTCCCGAATTCAATCCGGAGGCGCGTCAATTGGCCCATCACTAACGGGGTCGCCCGAGTCGCTGCTAGCGTGGCTTCGTGCTGCTCCATATGAGCCTAGCCCGAACGGCGCGTCCATGCTCCCGACCTCTAGGCCGCTTCCAAAGCTGGCCTGATGGATTGCCAGTCGCCAGCACCGGTTGGTCAGCGGCCTGTGCTAATGCCAAGTCTCCGGCCACGAGCCGTCGGGCTTAGAATGACGAGTGCACCCTGCTGGAGATGCACCCGCGTCTCGTCCATGCCATCACTGGAACATCAGTTCCAAGGCGGGACTGAAGTTGAAGGTCGGTAGGGGATTCTGATCCCGGTAGACGCATTGGAAGTACCAGGTCTGTCCGCCGAGGATGGGTTGCGATTGGGGTGGCGTCGGGACCGCGTCCAGCGGCATGCGGAAGTGGAGCCGGCCCAGAGCGTCTGTCTGTTCGACGCGCACACGGGCGAAGGCGCCACCGAGGCACAGGGTCCCTTGACCCATGGGGCTATTGCCCGGCGTCAGGCTAGCGATCAGGAGCCCGGCTTGATCGACGGGGAGCTGATGGCTGCGGAGACCGAGCAGGTCGTGGCTAGGGGTCAGGCTCCCATAGGCCTCCAAGGTGGCTGCTTGACCGCTTGAGTTGGGCGTCGGTGCCACGCAGACCTGATTGCCGAGGGGAGTGGCGGGACAGGTCCAGGCATTGTCGATGGCGTAGGCGCCGCCGACGTTTTGGGCGGGCAGGCTGATGCCGCTGACGAGGACGCGCTCGCCCGCGATAGCCACGCGCTGGCCGAAGTGCAAGCCGGGGGTTACATCTGGTGCGGCCATGCTTGTGGTGTGGTTCCAGCCGCTTGGATCCCTCCGGTAGAGGTGCAGGGCCCCGCCCAGCTTTGCCTCCATACTCGTGTTGTGCTCACCTACGACGAGTAGATCGCCAGACAGGTCGATGCTCTTACCGAACTCAGTGCCGATGCCATTGGCGAAGGAATGCTCGGGTAGCCATTCGGTTCCCGACCATTGGTAGAGATACACGCGTGCCGAGTGGAGACCGGTGAATGGTGCGCTGACCGCAAGTCGATTTCCCTCGAGCTCAAGCGCCCATCCGAATCCGCTGGAGGGACTGGCCACGGAGTCGTCGGCTCGCACGCGCGCTTCTACTTGGAATGATCCGCCGCCTGTGTCGCGGAAGACTTGGACCATACCCTTGATGCCTGGGTTTGCCCCGTAGGCACCGACCGCGATCAGGTCTCCGTCAACCGCGACCGAGTGGCCGAATCCGGAGACCTCCTCCAAGGGGGACATGTGCAATCGATCAACTTCGATCCAGGTGCTGCCTACCCTGTCGAACACCACGACCTCGCCAGCCCGATCGACTCCGCCCACATCCACGTGTGCACTGCCTACGGCAAGCCGGGTGCCTTGCGGGTTGAGTGCTACCGACTCTCCAAAGGAGAGCGCGGCGGGATCGCCATGCAGAACGCCCCGACTTTCGAAGCCCGTCGGTGTCCACTCGAAGAGGACCACGCTGGCCTGATTTACGTTGCCGATGGCGAGCCAGCCGCCAGCCATTTCCAAGTCGCCGCTGAGCATGTCCAACCCGACAGTGGGGTGTTCCAGGACTTGAATTTGCACCCAGTCAGTGCCCTGGCGCTGGTGAACCGTCACGACTCCATGGGCGGCGTTGCCCTTGCGAGCGACGGCGACCAGGTCACCCTCCGTGGCCAGGTCGCTGAGGTAGGCGCTGGCCTCGTTGGGGAAGACGTCGGTAACCAGTCGGGCTTGCGAGCACTGGGCTGCAGCCGGGGCTGGAAGCAAGCCGGCGATGAGGAAGGCGTTGAGTGTTAGCGCTGAGCGCAGGTGGCAAGTCGCACGCATGGGGGCCTCTTTTGGCCTAATTGGTGATGCTTGACTAATTCGATTGGCTGTCTCTAAAGGCTGCTAGACCGTAGTCGAGCAGGTCGCTGCAAGTGATGATTCCAGGGCTACGGTTGTCACTGACGACTGGCAGGGCGCTGATCTTGAACTCCACCATACGTGCAGCGGCGCTTGAGAGGCTCTCACTGGGAGCGATAGCCTGGACTTGATCGGACATGAGCTGATCCACGGGGGTACTCGGCTTCAGACCCGCACCGCTGCTCGCGCGCAGGTCGCGATCGGAGAGGATGCCGACGAGGTCGTTGTCCTGCATCACCAGTAGGTGCCGGAAGCCCTTGTGGTGGCACAGCTCGCTGGCTTCCTCCGAGGTTGTACTGGGGGGGATCGTGACCGCTTCAAGGCGGGCGATCGCGGAGACGGGCGGGTCGATGCTGCGCTTCCGTTCAGGTGCGTTGGCAATGCGTGAGTAGAGGCCGAGGAGGTCCATCTCGGTCAGGATCCCAACTAGCTGCCCATCGTCCAGCACTGGAAGGCAGCCCACCTGGTGGGTGACCGCTTCCACGAGGGCCGAGACGATCTGATCGTCCGCCGACACGGTGATAACCCAGGGGTGCATCAGGTCGCTCACCCGCTCGTCGCCGGTGAGCTGGGAGGCCAAGAGGTCGCGGTCGGAGACGATCCCCACCAAGTGCCCGTCTTCGAGCACTGGCAGGTGGCGGATCGCGCAGTCATCCATGATCTTCATCGCGGCACCCACGCTGAAATCGGGGGCTACGCAGATTGGGTTGGGCGTCATGTGTTGAGAGACGATCATCGGAAATCCTCCTGGGTTGCCTCTATGTTGTCGGGGGGGCGCGGTCTGCGCTGGTAGCCGTTGGGCTGAACTCAGGGGCACGCAGGGCGCAGTTTCAGGGGGGAGACTGCGTAGCTCGGTAGGGCGATGGGCTCAGAGTTGCGCCTCTTTTTTTGGCCAGAGGGGGTCCTAGGGCGCGCTAGGTGGGGCAGAGGTCGCTACACTTCCGGCGTACAGCGCAGCGGGAGCGCTGGACTCGCGGGAGTCCCAGGTGGGGGCGTCGGCGGTATGGAGTCCCGTTGGAGACCGCTATGGCGGACACCGAGATCGAGTCTGGCCAGAAGGCCCAGGGGCCGTTTCCCCTAAAGACCCTACGCCACTCGACCGCGCACCTGATGGCTTCGGCCGTCCAGCGCTTGTTCCCGGAAGCCAAGTTCGGCTTCGGGCCCAGTATCGAGCACGGCTTCTACTACGACTTTGACTTGCCTGAGCCGCTCACGGCTAAGGACCTCAAAACTATCGAGAAGGAGATGCGCCGCATCGCAAAGCGCTCGCCGGAGATCACCCGCGAGGTGCTCACCCTGGAAGAAGCGAAGGAACGTCTCGAGGCTCAGAACCAGGTCTACAAGGTTGAGGCGGTTGGCCTGATTCCCGAGGGCGAGGAGATCACCTTCTACAGCCACGGGCCTGAGGGCGAGCAGTGGGGGGATCTGTGCGAAGGACCGCACATCGATTCCTTCAAGCAGCCCTTTGCCTTCAAGCTACTCACCATCGCGGGTGCCTATTGGCGCGGTGATGAGAACAACACGATGATGCAGCGCATCTACGGCACCGCGTTCTGGACCAAGGAAGAGCTGGACGAGCACTTGGTCTGGCTCGAGGAAGTCAAGAAGCGCGACCACCGCCGCTTGGGCGTGGACCTGGATCTATTCAGTACCCACCCCGAGGCCGGTGCCGGTTTCGTGTTCTGGCATCCGAATCTGGGCGCCGTGCGACGCTCTATCGAGGACTTCTGGTGGGAGATCCACCAGACCGACGGCTATGAGCCGGTCTACACCCCGCACGTTTCGCGTGAAGCACTCTTTGCCGTCTCGGGTCACCTCGAGAACTACGGCGAGATGATGTACGCGCCCATGGACTTGGACAACTTGCCCTACCGGGTCAAGCCCATGAACTGTCCCGGGCACGTGTTGATCTACAAGAACCGCGGGCGCTCCTATCGCGAGCTGCCCCTGCGCTGGGCCGAGCTTGGCACCGTCTATCGCTATGAGCGTTCGGGCGTTGTGCACGGCATGCTGCGCGTGCGCGGCTTCACCCAGGACGATGCGCACATCTTCTGCACCGCGGATCAGCTGGCGGAGGAAATCGCCGGCGTGTGTCGCTTGGTGGACAAGGTCATGAGCACCTTCGGCTTCGAGTACACGGCTTACCTGGCCACGCGCCCGGAGACGAAGACCATCGGCGAGGACGCTGTCTGGGAGCGGGCTACGGAGTCCCTCCAGAAGGCAGCTGACTTGGTCGGTCTGAAGCTAGAGATGGACGAGGGCGGAGGCGCGTTCTACGGCCCCAAGATCGACTACAAGATCAAGGATGCCCTCGGACGCGAATGGCAGAACTCGACCATCCAGTGTGACTTCAACCTGCCCGAGCGCTTCGACCTGAACTACACCAGCGATGATGGTACGCAGCAGCGTCCGATCATGGTGCACAGGGCGATCTTGGGCTCTATGGAGCGCTTCGTTGGCGTGTTGATCGAGCACTTTGGCGGGCGCTTCCCGCTCTGGTGTGCACCTAAGCAGGTGGCGATCATCCCGATCCGCGAGGAGCAGGCTGAGTACGGCGCCAAGCTTCGTCAGCGGCTGATCGCAGCCGGCTTCCGCGTCGAGGCCATGCTGGATCCCGGTCACATGAACAAGAAGATCAAGACTGCTCAGAAGGAGCAGATCCCCTTCATGCTGATCGCCGGCGAGCGCGAGGTGGCTGATGGGACCGTGGCTGTGCGTCGTCGGGGAACCCAGGAGCAAGAGGTCATCCCTTTTGATGCCTTCCTCGAACTGATCGAGCGCTTGCGCGATGAGCGCAGCATCGAATTGAAGTAGCCGGTTCTCGGCTTCTCATACAGCAGGGCGCGCTCCGGAGACGCCGGCGCGCGCCCTGTACGTTGATGCGGCGCTTCGCGCCCTAGTCCAGTGTGGGAGTCCAGGTGAATCCGAGGATCCACTGGCGGCGGACCTCGCTGCTGCCTAGCTCGGAACGGTTGGAGTCGTTCAGGCCTTGCACGCCAAGGCTGAAGCGCAGGGTCTCCGTGGGCTTCCAGCCGAGGCGCAGGTCAGCGCGGGTGTACTCGGCCTGGGAGTAGGGCACGTCGAAGCCATCTACAAGGTAGATGCCGGCGTCGAGCTCGAGTGTCTCCGATAGGTCGTAGTAGGAGCGCACACCCAAAATGTGAGTCGGGTGGTACTCGTCGGTATCCAAAGGCGTGCCATCTTCCGCACGGTGGTGGCCGTGGAGGAAGGTATAGGTACTGCGCATGGTCCAGCCTTCCCGGAGTGTGGCATCCAGCTCCAGTTCTGCACCGACCGCCGAACCCACGGAGGTGTTCTCGTAGTCGAAGACAAGGTCGTAGTTCTCGCTGCTGAGGTGCTTGTAGTCGTTGTAGAAGGTCGAGAGTGCCACGGCGACGTTGGCGCTAAGGACCCGGCGGACCCCGATCTCATAGGCGACCAAGGTCTCACTACGCGTGACACTGGTGTGTCCGAGGTTGCCTACGTCTAGGGTCGCTTCTTCCAGAGAGGGCGTACGCACGGCGCGGGAGATGCCCGTCCAAACGGTCGTTTCCTCATTCGGGCTCCAGGCAAGACGGACGCTGGGCTGGAACTCGAGGTCCTCGAACTTGGTGTGTACGGCTTGAATACCGAGGCTCACGTTGAGGTCGTGCTCGGGGAAGTCCGTGGAGCTGAGCGCGAAGGCGCGCAGGTTGTGCTGGTCCACGGAGGGTTCATTGAAGTTCAAGAAGCCAGCGGGGTCGGGTGTGGTCAGGCGCGAGTTGATAAACTCATAGCCCATGCCGTAAGTCACCAATTGCTCGGGGCTCGCGTTCCAGCTGCGCTGGTAGTCTAAGTTGACGATGTCCAGGTCGATGTCCACCCAGTCCTCAAGCTTCTGCTTGTCCTTGGCGTAGGACGCTTTCCAGGATTCACCGCTCTCGGGGTCGGTCAAGCTCCAGGCAAAGTTGCCGCCAAAGCTCTCATCGAAGTAGGAGCCTCCTCCATAGGGCACTCCAAACTCGCCGTCATAGACCCGGGCGATGAAGTTGGCCTGCTTGCCGCTCTCGGTCATCCAGTCGAAACGTGCGCCGCCGCTGCTCATGCCCCAGCTGCCGTCATCGCTTGATGAGTCGCTATGCAAAGTGTCGAAGTGACCGCGGCGGCTCCAGACACGGTAGTGCCCGTTCTTGCCGAGGGTGCCTCCATAGCGTTGGTTGGTGCTCCACTCGTCTCGGGAGGAACTGCCCGAGATCTTGAGGCCCTGCGTGTCGGCGCTGTTCTTTGTGATCACGTTGACTACCCCGTGAACCGCATTGGCGCCCCAGGCGAGTCCGCCCGGGCCACGCACGATCTCGATGCGCTCGATGTCGTCCATGTCCATGTCGAGGAACGGCCACCAGACACCGGGTAGAAGCGGGGTGTAGACCACCACGCCATCGATCATGACCAACAGCTGGTTGAAGTAAGCGTTGTTGATCACGCTCAATCCAGGCCCGAAGCCGCGGCTGGTCACATCCCAGGCACCCGTGCGCCAGTGCGACACGTAGAAGCCCGGAACCATGCGCATGGCTTCCTGTAGGGAGCGGTGGCCGGCCCTGCGGATCTCATCGCCGCTGAGCACATAGACCGCGCTGGACGTCTTGCTCAGCTTCTGCGGGGCCCGGGTCGCAACGGTGATTTCCATGTCTAGCAATTCAGCTAGAGACAGTTCGGTGAAATCGGAATCGCTCGCGTTAGCGGACGCTTCCACGACCACGCCGGTTTGGGCGCTACCGAGAGAGCTGCTAAAGATGGCCAGGCCTGCCAGAAGCAGGCTACGTGACCAAAGGGAATGGAGACATGAGTTAGGCCGCATGGGGACCCTCCTTCGCAGTTTTGCCGGACCAATGTTCGAGCATTTCGAACAGGGGTACAGCGCGGATAGGCTTGGACATGTAGTCATCCATGCCGCACGCGAGGCAGCGCTCGCGGTCTTCTTTCATCGCGTTCGCGGTCATCGCCACGATCGGTGTACGGGGGAGGCCATCGGCCTCTAGTGCGCGGATAGCGCGGGTCGCATCGAAGCCATCCATGACCGGCATCTGGCAGTCCATCAGGATGATGTCGTAGTGGGCCATACGCACCGCATCCACGGCCTGGGCGCCATCGCTTGCTACATCCACGCGGTAGCCGCGCTTGCGCAGGAAGGTCAAGGCAACGCGCTGGTTGATGTCGTTGTCTTCTACCAGGAGTACGTGTGGCAGGGCCTGCTCACGGCTCTCGTGTAGGACCTGCTCAGTGACCATGCGGCGCCGCTTGTGACGCGTATTGTCGGGTCCGGCTTCGCCGAGGATCAAGCTCACGCATTCCTGCAGGTCGCGCTGGCGTACGGGCTTGGGCAGGTAGCCTTCGAGGCCGGTGTCCTGCAGGCGGCGTGCCTGGGTCAGGTTGGAGGCTGAGCTGAGCAGTACAATGGGGGGAGAGCCCTCGATCTGATTCGTGATCCAGCGGGCCAATTGGATGCCATCCTCGTCGGGCATCTGGTAGTCCAATAGGATCAGGTCGAAGCTCCCGCTCTTGGCTAGTTCAATGCGCGCCTCAGCGGCTGACTCGGCGCTAACAGGGACGCTGCCCCAGCTGGTGAGGACACGCACCAGTACATCGCGGTTGGTCTGGTTGTCATCCACCACAAGGATGCGGCGGTTGGAGAGGTCGATCGGGCCGGAGGTTAGGTGCTCCTCGGTCATCTCTGCCACCGGTAGAGGGATGCGCAGGGTGAAGCAGGAGCCCGTACCGGGTGTACTTGCCACCTGGATCTCGCCGCCCATCTGCTTGGCCAGACGGGCCGAGATCGCCAGGCCTAGGCCCGTGCCGCCGTAGCGGCGAGTCATGGACGCGTCCACCTGGGTGAAGGATTGGAACAGAGATTCCATGCGATCCTCGGGGATGCCGATGCCCGTGTCGCGCACGGCGACGCTAATCATGGCATTACCGTCATCGTCGCACCCACTGGCCTGCAAGGTCATGCTGACCTCGCCCTCGTGAGTGAACTTGCAGGCGTTCGACATGAGATTGAGAACCACCTGCTTGATGCGCGCGGGGTCGCCCATGAGCAGCGGCGGTACGCAGGCCTGGCTCGAGCAGATGATCTCGACGCCTTTCTCTTCGCAGCGCGGAGCGACCAAGTCGGCGACTTCCTCGGCGAGCGAGCGCAGATCAAATTCGATCGACTCCAACTCCATCTTGCCGGCCTCGATCTTGGAGAAGTCGAGGATGTCGTTGATGATGACCATCAACTGCTCGCCACTGGACTGAATGGTGTCCGTCATCATGGCCTGCTCCTCATCCAAGTCGGTGGCGTGCAAGAGCTCAGTCATGCCGATCACACCGTTCATGGGGGTGCGGATTTCATGGCTCATGTTGGCCAGGAACTCCGACTTGACGGCTACGGCCTCCTCGGCCGCATCCTTGGCCTTAACCAGGTCCCGGGTGCGTTCCTGAACCTGGATTTCCAGGCCCTGCTGCTGCTCGCGCAGGGATGCGTCGCGGTGCTCGATCATCTCGAGCATCTGATTGAAGGCTCCGATCAAGCGGCCGACTTCGTCTCGGGTGCCTTCCGGGTGACGCAGGCTGTAGTTGTTTTCATGGCGCACTTGGCGGGCCATGCCGGAGAGACTGACTAGGGAGCGGGTCAGAACCGCACCGATCCACTTGGCCATCACGCCGGCCAGCAGCAGGGCGCCCAACAAGATCGGCCAGAGGTCGTTGATCTCCGCACGCGTGCGGGCATTCATCCTCGAGAGGTCGGTGGTCAGGTAGACCCAGCCCTCGATTTCGCGGCCCTGGAGGATGGGCTCGCGCACTAGCAAGGAGTCGCCGGCACGGCCAGATCCATAGGCGGAGCACAGCGCGGGGATGTTAGCGGGGGTTGCGACGTCGCGCTGGTAGGTGGTGAAGAGCTTGCCCTCTTTGTCGTAGATCGCGGCGGCTACGATGCTCTCGTCGATGCGCAGGACTTCGATAGCCTCAACGGCGAAACTCTCGTCGTGGAAGCGCAGGGCTGAGACGGTGTTGAGTCCCAGACTCTTGGCCTTAAGACTCAAGGCGCCGAGTAGATTGCCTTCCGTTCGCACACGGCTTTCCCAAACACTGACCGCACCTACTAGCGCTAGGGTGCAGGCCGTGACGGTCATCACGGCCAAGGTGACCTTGGCCCTGATGGACAGCGGGGTGGTGGTTTTTTTGGGTTGGCTCATGGGATTCCTATCTACTTCACAAGTCGTGCTAGTTTGAGTAGCTGAGAGCTCAGCTTGAGCTTCGCGGCCTCGATGGCCTTGGGGCTCACTTCGAATCGGACTTTCCCTTTCTCTAGGTAGAAGCCCACGCTGCTGCCGTGGCCGGCAATACCGGCCTTGTCAGCTACAACAAGCACCGGATCTTTTGCGATGCGTTTCAGCAGCAGCGCCAGTTCCTTTTCATCCATCTCACCAAGGAAGAGCACATGGGCACTCTTGAAGTCCCCTGGTTTCAACACGCGTTCAACCAGGATCTGGCGACCGCTGATCTTCTTCTTATCGAAGGCCGCTTCGAGGGACTTGCCAAAGGGGCCCTTGCCCACGACGGTGAAGCGGATCGGTGTGTCCTTCTTGGGGAAGGCACTGCTCGGCCAGACGGTGTACTTCGCGAAGTTGTAGAGGAAGGCAGCCTTGAGCTGATACTCCCTCTCACGGCCCTTCTCCTGCTCAGCGTGTACCGACACAAGCTCAGGATCGTTGCGCTTATGCGCACCGACTGTGCTGGGTGCGCCTCCAAGGAGGAGGCACCCGAGGCTGGCCCAGAGGACCAGCAGTGAGATTTGGGTGGGTGAACGCTGCACGGGAGTAGCGGTGGATGACCGGCCGCCGGGCGCAGTCTCCGGGTCCTTGGTCGGCAGAAATACCCGTGCGGTCGGCCCTTTCTTAGTCCGCGTCCCGGATGAGAGCGCGTTGCGGCATTCGGGTGAATGGATTGCAATCGATTGCGTTCTCGTTGCGAATTACTAGTAATGGGCCGCACTTCACAAATGCAAGGAGGCC
>JBLIOL010000005.1:0-46121 GCA_047639615.1 Planctomycetota bacterium
CTTTGGATGGCGGGATGAGCTTCCCCAATGTGCTCGCAGCCACAGCGCCGGACAACGGCAGCTTCACTTGGGATACGACCGCCTTAGCTGACGGCGTCACCTATAAAGTGCGCGTTACGCCTACGGACCTGGCCGGCAACGGCGGCGCAGCCGACTTCAGCGCGAGCAATTTCGAGCTAGACAATACAGACCCTGTGATCAGCCTGATCGGACCCCTCGGTGGGGAGAGCCTGAATGGCGATACGAGCATCACTTGGTCGACAACCGACGTCAACCCGAGCACGGTGACCGTCGAGCTTTCCACGAATAGCGGTGCGAGCTTCCCGGTGACTCTAGCCGCGAGCATCTCGGACGTGGGTAGCTTCGTCTGGAACACCGCTACCCTGGTGGATAGCACAACGGTGCGCATTCGCGTGCGAGCCGTGGACGGGGCCGGAAACACCTCTACTCCCTCTGAGTCCGGCAACGTCAACGTGACGAACCTGGTTCTGCTCGGTCCGGCCGTGCTGCTCGACGTGGATTCCGATGGCGACCTGAGCGCAGGCGATCAGGTCTACCTGCGCTTCAACAAGGACGTGGTGCTCAACAGCACCGCAGGTACGAGCGTGGTGGCCTTAGGCAACACCAGCAGCTTCGGTACGGGTGCTACCATCGCCAGTACTTCGCTGGCGGACGTGCTTCTCATGACCCTCGGCACCTCTCCGGTTCTCAAGGGGCGCGGGGACTACAACTCGGCGCAAGTCTCAACGGTCTTCACCTCGGGTGTGGACATCAGCGGCAGCATGGTGGCTGATGCCATCGAAACCGCCGGCGGTCTGGATGCCGCCTCCAGCGGTGGCGTGGACTTGGCGCCTGGCTTTGTGCTGGGCTTCTCAGCGCCCTCAAGCCTGGACGGCACCTCGGTGGCCCTAGGTGACTTGGATGCGGACGGTGACCTGGACGCTCTGGTGGGCGAGACCAACGGCCGCGGCGGGAGCGTGCGCTTGAACGACGGCAGCGGTGACTTCTCCGCGCAAACAGCGATCGGGGCCTTCGATACCCTCTCTGTGGCCCTGGCTGACCTGGACCGCGATGGAGACCTGGACGCCGTGCTGGGCGTTGATGGAGCCGGCAACCGGATCATGTTCAACAACGGATCGGGAATGCTGACCGACTCCGGCCAGAGCCTCGGTACGGCTGTTACTCAGCGCGTAGCCGTGGGCGACTTCGACCGCGACGGGGATCCCGACCTGGCCTTCGCCAACGGCGCGACGGCGGGCGACCGGGTTTGGTTCAACGACGGTGCCGGTGTCTTCACGGACTCGGGCCAGTCCCTCGGTGCTTCCAACACCCAAGCCATCGGTGCTGCGGACTTTGACCAAGACGGCGACCTGGACCTGCTCTCGGGCTATGCACTGGGCGGGCCTTCCAACCAGATCTGGCTCAACAACGGCAGCGGTGTCTTCACGGCTGGCAACACCGTGCTTTTGACCACCACGCGCTCGCTCGACATCGGCGATCTCGACGGTGACGGTGACCTGGACGTCTTCTTCTCTATCAACGGTCAGAACCAAGTGGCCCTGGGCGACGGCGCCGGAACCTTCATCGATAGCACCGAGTTCTTTGGCAACAACGATCACCGTGACGTGAAACTGGCCGACCTCGACGGCGACGGCGATCTGGATGCGGCCACGCCCAAGTACGCGGACGGCGACCGTCAGTGGATCAACAATGGCAGCGCTGTGTTCTCCGAGTTCTCTCGGGTGCTCGGTGTGCAGACCTCCACGGCCCTGGCGCTCGGCGATCTGAACGGCGACGGCGATTTGGACTTCTACTCACCTGGCGCTACGGCCAACCATGACCGAGCCTGGAGTATGTCGCTCTCGGGTGTCTATGGGCCCACGGTGCCCACGGATGGTGGTGAGAGTTTGGGCGGCGCTGGAAACTCCCATGGGGACAGCCTCTGGGCGGACTTTGATTCGGACGGTGACCTGGACGTGTTCGTGGGGGGCCTGAGCTCTGCTAACAGTCTGTGGGTCAACGACGGCGCTGGCAGCTTCAGCGCTGGTGCGGCCTTGGGTTCCACCGAGTCCAACAAGCACATCTTCGTGGACGTGGACCGCGACGGCGATCTGGATCTGGTGGAGGGCCTCTCCACCAGTGATCCCAGCGGTGGCGGTGTGCGCACCTGGACACGCAACGGCTCTGGTGCCTATGTGGACTCCGGCGTGGCCTTCGGCGGCGCGCTCGAAGTAACGGCGCTCGCTAGCGGCGACCTCGATGCGGATGGTTTCCAGGACGTGGTCTTCGGATCAGCCACTGGGGCTCCGCAGATCTTCCTGGGCGGCAACAACGGCAGCTTCACTACCAACGGCCAAACACTGGCCTCGGGACCGAGCGCTGCCTTACAACTGGCGGACTTCGATGGGGACGGCATGCTCGACATGGCCGAGGCACAGACCGCGGGCGATTTCCTGATCTACTTCGGCGTGGGCGATGGCACTTTCACCACCCCGGGCACCACGGTTACCGCGGGCCTGCCCGTGAACTTCCGCGTGGCGGACGTCAACAGTGATGGAGATCTCGACATCCTGACCGTGGGCTCTGCAGCTGGCGCTGATGGCCAGGAGCGGGTCTTCAGCAACAACGGCTCTGGTGTCTTCTCGCAGACTGCGATCTTCGATGCGGGCGTGCTCACCAGCGTGGAGCTTCTCGATTGGAACTTCGACGGCAGCGTCGATGCGCTATTCGGCGGCACGGCTGGCCTGGCGGTCTACCTGGGCGATGGCGTGGGCGGCTTTAGCGACTCGGGGTACATGACCGTTACGGAAACCGTCAGCAGCTTGGCCGTTGGCGACTTTGACCGTGACGGTGCCGTGGATGTGTTTACGGCCGTGGACTCTGCCACCAACCGGGTCTGGTTCTCGCGCTAGACTTCGTAGCCGGGTTTCTGCGACAGGTTCATGACTTGGTTGGCATGCTGGGGAGATCCCCGGTTGCCCCGAGTCTGAACTAGCGCAGGAACCTGCATGCCCCTGATTTGTGAACGAACCCTGGCCCACGGTGTGTGGGCCACGAGCCAGTGGTGGAGTCGTCTTGAAGAGAGCGACCTGTCTGAACCCCTGCGAACGCAGGTGGTGGCCGAGCTCTGCCACATGGTGCGGGCTGAAGAAGTCTGGCTCGAGCGGGTAGGCGGCAGCGCTGCACCGGCCGTAGGTGCAGCTGGTGAGACGCAGCCCTTCTGGCCCGCTTGGGGATTGGAGGAGTGCCGCGAGCGTCACGCGCGGGTCTCGGCCGAGCTCTTGGGCTTGGCGCAGAACTCCCAGAGGATCGAGGTGAGCTATACCAACAGCAAGGGCGAGGCCTTCAGCAACTTGCTCGAGGATTTGCTCCTGCATGTGTCCGTGCACGGTCAGTTCCACCGCGGTCGAGCCTCGGCTGCGCTGCGCACTGCTGGCGTGGGAGCGCCTGTCGGGGACTACATCGCCTTCGTGCGCGAGGGTGGCGGACGGCGCACTCAGGATCAGAAGCTTGCCCGCAAGACCCAGGCTACCTGGGGGCGCGGGACCTTAGACAACCAGCCGGCCGAGGATTGGCTGGACGAGTTCGTGGCGGCGCCGGCTGATAGCAAGTTGGCGGCGGCCTTCGCGGCCTTTGAGCAGGGCGGCCTCGACGACCCCGAAGCGAGCGCCCGCGAGGCGCGCGCGGTAGCGGCGGCGGAGGTGGTGGCGGCTCGTGCCGCACGCGGCAAGCCCGGCCTCGCTCCGACGCTCTTGGCCTGGAGCCTGGGCCACTCGGCGGGCCTAGACCCGAGCTTGATCCAAACCGCGGCCGACGCGCTCGGTCGCATCGAAAGTGAAAGCGCCCTCGCCCAATACTGGTTGAACGAGGGCGGGCTGTTGGCTTGGCGCCGTGGGCTCGAAGCCCTGCGCGAACGCTTGACGAGCTAGAGCGCGGCGTCGATGCGCGCGACCACTTGAGCTTCCACCGCGGCGGCGCGCTCCAGGAAGACGTCGGCGCGGGCCAGGTAGTCGGCGCGCTCCTTGTCGTCCGCAAGGTCCTTGACGTTGATGGCCACGTTGAAGCCTGCACCGCGTACGGCGGTGCGGGCGCAGAGAGCACCTACACCCGCGTCGGATAGGGAAGCGGCCAGGCCCTTCTCGGCCATCTCGGCGCACAGGTCGAGGGCCCTGCAGGAGACCTCCATGACTTCGAGGGGAACCTCAATGGCGAAGCGCGTGGCCGATTGGATGGCGGCGTCGCGCTCGGATTTGTCCACCTTCCAGGCGGAGACGATGCCGTCGAAGGCACGCGTGTCTTCGTCCACCAGGAAGAGCAGGCGCGTGTGCAGTTGCTTGCCGCGTACGGCTACTTCGCTGAACTCCTCCCAGCGCTCGTCCCAGCCCTGCTTGTGGCCAGAGAGATTGGCCACCATGGTGCCGAGGGCGGCGCCGACGCTGCCCACCAGGGCGGCGATGGATCCGCCGCCTGGTGCCATGGACTCGGAGGCGGTCAGGTTCACGAAGCCCGTCAGGGTCAGGTCCGCCAGGGGCGAGGCGCCGGCCGCGCGGATGGCGTACTCGATGATCTTCTTCTCGGGATCGAAGGGCGCTAGCTCGTCGAGGCCCATGGAGCGCACGGCGATGTGGATCAACTCGGAATCCGGCACGCCCAGGGAGCGCTCCTGCAGGCGCAGGTAGTGACGGCCCGCGTCCAGCATGCAGGACAGGGGCAGTAGGCCGACGATCTCGGAGCCGGTCGTGCGAATGCCGCGGGCATCCGCCTTGGCACGTACTTCGTCGAAGGCCACGTGGATAGGCGTCACGTCCAGGTCCACCAGGTTCATGGAGATCTGGCTGACGCCGTACTCTGCAATGAACCAGCCGATGCCCTTGACAGCTTTGAGGCTGCCGGGGGTCCAGGTGGGCTTGCCGTCAGCATCACGCACGATCTCGCCGGTGACCGGGTGTGGGCTGCGGGCTACGCGGCCCTTCTCACGCACGTCGAAGGCAATGGCGTTGGCGCGGCGGGTGGAGGTGGTGTTGAGGTTGACGTTGTAAGCCACCAAGAAGCCGCGCGCACTGACGGCGGTGGCGCCGGTGCCGGGCTGGAAGGTGTTGGGGCCGAAGTCGGGCTGCTGGTCTTCGGCGGTGTCGGCGCCCTGAAGGCGCGCTGCCAGGCCCTCGTACTCACCGGCGCGTACTACGGCCAGGTTCTTGCGCTCGGGGCGTGAGGCGGCGGCCTCGTAGAGGTAGATCGTTAGGCCGGCCTCTTCGGCTAGGCGCTTGCCGAGGGTGCGCGCGTACTCGGCGGCCTCCTCGAGGGTGATGCCGGCCACCGGGACGAGCGGGCAGACATCCATGGCGCCGAAGCGCGGGTGCTCGCCCGTGTGCTGGCGCATGTCGATACGCTCTGCGCCGACCTTGGCGGCGCGCACAGCGGCCTCCATGACGGGCTCGGGCTCCCCGACGAAGGTGAAGACCGTGCGGTTGGTGGCCGCGCCGGGATCCACGTCGAGCAGGCTGACTCCGTCTACGGAGCGCACGGCATCGGCGATGGCATCAAGAGTGGTTTGGTCGCGGCCCTCGCTAAAGTTGGGCACGCATTCGATGAGTCGTTGCATGGGGCGTCATTACCGGGTTCTGACCGGTGAGTTGGGCGCCCACTCTACTGTCACTCGTAGCCGATGTCCGGATCCAGTGGGCCGAAGGTGCAGCTCTCAAGGCTGGTCTGGATGCCCTGGCCCAGGAGGGTAGCGCGGTGGTGCGCGCCTATGCCATTCGCAGCATCCATTGGGAGCAGGTGCTGGTCCGGGGCGGCTTCCGTAAGCCGCGTGGCTACAAGGAGGTCGGGGCCTACATGCTGCTGCCTGAGCATCCGGTGGCCCAGGCTACCCTGGACACCTCGCGCTGGTACTTCATGGACGGGGATCGGGACGACGAGTTCGCTAGGTAGAGACGCTGGCTGTGCGGGCTTGCCGCGCGCCCTCTCGGGGGTCATCATCCAGCATCAATGAGCACAGCTCCCGACTCCAGTACGCACGTCTGTGGCCCCGAAGCGCGCCCGGACCAGATCGACCTCTACCAGCGCTGCTTCCAGCAGGACGGCAGCAAGGTGCTGCCTTGGCGCTACGACGGCTCGCCCCATGGAGAGGCCATCTCGCTGCTCTCCTATGCGGAGGACGGTCAGGCCATCAGTGGCTACGCCAGCATGCCGCGCCAGATCCTGCACTTCGGTGACGAAGACGCCCAGGCCGTGGTGGGGCAGACCGGCGATGTGATGACCGACTCGCAGCACCGCGGCAAGGGGCTCTTCAGTGAGCTCGATCGGCGCGCTCGAGAGGAGGCGCGCAAGCGCGGTTGGATGGCGCAGTTCGGCTTGCCCAACTCGACCTCCTCGGAGATATTCGTGGGCAAGCTCGGTTGGAAGGGCAGCGGGCGTATCCGGCCCTATACCTTCGTCCTCACCAACGATGACGCGGCACGACGCGAGCGCATGCGCGCCGGTCGCCTGGCGGCGGCCTTGGTGCCCTGGCATGTGTGGCGCGGAACCATGCGCCGCGGCATGCTGCGCAAGACCTTCTTCGCCAAGTGCAATGTGGTCTCCGTGCAACGCTTCGATTCCGAAGTGGACGAGGTCTGGCGCACCTGTGCCAAGGAGTGGCCTTGGATGATGCGCCGAGATTCGGCCTTCCTCAATTGGCGCTTCATGGATGCGCCCTCCGATCGCTTCCGCGCCCACGGCGTGTTCGAACCCACGGGCAAGATGCGCGCCTACTGCGTGGTGCAGCTGCCGACCACGGAGGAGCGCGTCGGTCACGTGATGGACCTGCTGGCGGTTGACAAGGTCACCCTAGCGGCGGCGCTCGAGGCGGGGCTAGGTCACCTGCACAAGGCTGGCGCATCGGTGGCGCGGGCGCATGCCATCGAAGGCTCTTGGTGGGAGAAGACCCTGCGTTGGGCTGGCTTTCAAGCGCCTAAGGCGGCAGACCACAAGCGCGTGATCACCTACGTGCTCGACGAGGATGCGGGACCCTTGGCCAAGGTGGCCGAGCAACCTACGTCCTGGTACTTCACCGACGCGGACCGCGAAGACGAGTTGGTGCGTTGAAGCACAGGCTCAAGCTCATGGGGCGCGACCTCTACGCCCGCATGCTCTGGCACACGGGACTCTGGCGCCTGGTGGACCGCATCATGCCCAAGCGGCTCTTGATCCTGGCCGGCCATTGCGTAGCCGATAAGGAGTGCAATGGCTGCCTGCCGCCCGACATGAAGTTGGATGGCGCGCGGCTTGAGGGCTGGTTGGGCAAACTCGGGCGGCGCTATCGCTTGGTGAGCGTTCAGGACGGAGTGGCGGGGCTGGCGGAGTCCGGTCAGAGTCGCTCGATGGTGGCGCTCTCCATGGACGATGGTTACCGGGACAATCACAAGGCCTTGCTGCCGATTCTGGAACGCACGGGAGCCTCGGCCACGGTCTATCTGGAGTCACGTCCGCTGCTGGAACGCAAGCTGAGCTGGAGTCACAAGTACTTCTGGCTCTTGGCCGAAGGTGGCTACGATGCGGACCGCTTGGGGCGTCAATACCTGAACCTGTGCGAGTCCACCGATACTGCCGAGCGTCTGCGGCGCGTGCTGGAGGAGGGCGGCGACCTGCACTATCAGGTCAAGCGCGTCTTCAAGTACGAGGCTGCCGCCGAAGAGCGCAACGTGATCCTGGACAAGCTCTTCACGGAGGCAGGGGGCGACGAACAGGCGCTCTGCGAGCGCATCTACATGTCCTCGGAGCACGCCCTAGCCCTGGCGGCGGCGGGCGTGGAGCTTGGTGGGCACACGGCTCGGCACGAGGTGCAGAGTACGCTCTCGGCGGAGGAGCAAGCTGCGGACGTGGGCCAAGGCCGCGATGAGTTGGTCGCGCTATTGGGCCACCACGTAGGCCACAGCTTTGCCTATCCCTTCGGTCGCCGCTGGGATTGGAACGAGGACACGGTACGCGCCGTGGGCGAGGCCGGCTTCCTAGCTGCGGTCACCACCCACGCGGGCGTGAACGTGCTGGGCGCCGATCCCATGCGCCTGAAACGCTGGATGGTGGACGACGCTACGCCGTTCCACCATCTCATGGCGGAAGCCTGTGGAGGCTTCCAGCTGTTGCGCCGCTTCGGGCTCGATCTGTCCGAGTGAAGCGCGCCCGTAAGGGGCTAGATGTTGTACTGGAAGGCTGCGGCGGGGTCGCCCTCGGACATCATCACCAGGACGATTACACCGACCACGACCAGGACGATCGGTATCACGATGTAGACCCAGTTCTCTTTGAGGAAATTCGACATGGGGGCTGCTCCTAGAAGAGAGTGTAGATGAAGGGGGCAACTAGCGGAGAGGCCGCGGCCACCACTAGCAGGCTCCCTACGCTGAGCAGGATCACGACTAGGGGCATCAGGTACCAGTGACCGCGGCCGACGAAGGCCAGGATCAGCTCGACGATGGTGCCGAGCTTGTCGCCAAGCTTGTAGAGCACGAAGCCGAGGATGGCGAAGACCACCAGGATCATGGCGATCTGGGAGAACTGGGGGGGCAGCATGCCGATGCCGGTGGAGCCGCCGATGGCGATGCTAAAGATCAGGGCCAGCAGGCCACCGACCTTGATGAAGGCCAGGGGCGCCTTCTCGTCTTTGTAGTAGTTCGCGTAGAGGCCGCCGATCAGCAGCCACAGGCCCAGGTAGTAGGGCAGAAAGCCGGGCATGCCGCTCTTGGCAGGTGCGCTGGCGGGAGCCACATCGGCTAAGGCGATCTCGCTGGTGCTGGCTGGCATGAGGCCCATGCTCTGCAACTCAGCGTGCACGATCTTCGCCAGGGCGGCGTTGCCGGCGGCGTTCAGGTGGAAGTCGCGCTGGTAGAACAGGTCGCCTTCCGTTGCACGCATGGCTGCGCGCGGGTCGATGCTGGCCAGGCCAGCTGCGCTGGCGGAAGCCAGGAAGTGTTCCACGGGCTGATCCGGATCCCAGGCTGAACGGTCCAGGCCGAGGACGGCCTCACCAAAGGGGCCGGAGAAGGCCTCGTCGATGGAGCTATGGGAGGGGATCGGAACGATCACCGCGGTGGCGCCGAGTTTGTCGCACTCAGCCTTGAGGGCCTTGAGTGCGCCGGTGGTGCGCGCCAAGGCGTCCACCATGAACTCGGGCTGGGTGACGAACAGGGGGCCGAACTCCTTGAGTACGGCGGGGTTCTTGCTGCCCACGGGCTCGAAGGTGTCGAGCGTGTCCTTGGTGCGCAGCATGTTGCCGATTGCGCTGCGCTCGAAGAAGCTGCGGGTGCCAGGATCTTCCAGGGTCTCCACATCGAGCTCGCCCTCGGGGCTGAAGCGCGGCTTCGGGAAACGCAGATAGTTGGACTGACCGTTGTAGTAGAGGTCGTTGTCGTAGGCGAAGAGCAGCACCAGGTTGGGCTGCCATTCGTCGCCGTGCTCAAGCAGCCAGCTGACTTCCTGGTCTGTGGCGTAGCCCTCGGTGCCGGTGTTGACCACATCGACATTGCGGCCTTCGGCGTTCCACCAGTTCTCGAGCTGGTCGACGAATAGGTCCTCGCGCTGGACTGTGTAGCCCAGGGTGAAGGAGTCGCCCAGGCAGACCACCCGGAAGGTGCCCTCTGGCTTGGCGCTGGTCTGGCCAGCGTCCTCGCGCAGGCCCAGCTCGTTGAGCTCGAAGGTGACGTCGTATTCGCCGGTGGTGCGGGTGACCGAGATGTCAGCCTGCTTGCTCCAGCCGAGGCTGGAATCAAACTCGTTGAGGATGCTCGGCGGGCCCATGCCCAAGAGGCGCAAGCCGCCCTCGAAGACGCCGAGGGCGATCATCAGGCTGACCAGGATGGCCAGCAGTACGTTGATAGCTTTCATGGGATCAGCTCACCAGCGCGGTGACAGAGTCGCCTTCGTGGCGCAGGTGGAAGCGGGTGTCCGCGATCTTCTTCTTGGCGTCAGCGCGCACGATGTAGTTGCCCAGCAGGAGCAGGTCCATGCCCGACAAGCTGAAGGTGTTGAAGGCGTGGGCCGGGGACTCGACGATGGGCTCGCCCTTCAGGTTGAAGGAGGTGTTCATCACCACCGGCACGCCGGTGAGCTTGCCGAACTCTTCGATGACCCCGTGGTAGGCGGGGTTGGTGTCCTTGAAGACCGTCTGCAAACGACCGGAGCCGTCCTCGTGGGTGATGGCGGGCAGCACATCACGCTTCTCTTCGCGCACGGGTGCCACGTAGAGCATGAAGCGGGCGGGGTAGTGCTTCTCCGCATCGGGGATCACGAAGAACTCGTTAGCGCGCTCCTCCAGCACCGAGGGTGCGAAGGGCCGGAAGGCCTCGCGGAACTTGATCTTGCTGTTGAGCTTCTCCTTCATCTCAGCCCGACGGGGGTCGGCGATGATGGAGCGCGCACCCAGGGCACGCGGGCCCCACTCGAAGCGGCCGCGGTACCAACCGCAGACCATGCCCTCTTCCAGCTGCTTGGCAACGAAGCGGTAGAACTCTTGGTCGTCGTCGATCTTCTCGAAGGCGATGTCGTTCTTGACCAGGAACTCTTCGACTTGGGCGTCGGTGTATTCCGAGCCCAGGAAGGCGTGATCCAGGGCCGGGCCGCGGGGCTGCTCGAGCACGTGGTTGTAGGCCCAGTAGGCCGCTCCCACGCAGGCGCCGTCATCACCCGGAGCCGGGTGGATGTAGACGTTCTCGAAGGGGCCCTGGGTCATCAACTTGTAGTTGGCGACCGAGTTGAGCGCCACGCCGCCGGAGAGACACAGGTTCTTCATGCCGCCGGAGATCTCGTACAGGTGATCGAGCATCTTGAGCAGGATCTCCTCCGTGACCTTCTGGATCGAGGCGGCCATGTCGCAGTAGTACGGGTCGAGCGACTTGTCCTGAAGCTTCGGGTCCCTGCGCGGGCGGCCGAAGTGCTTCTCGAACTCTTCGGTGAGCGTGTCGTTGGTCGAGTAGTGGTACTGGAAGTACCGCATGTCGTGCCAGATGGAGCCGTCGTCCGAGACCTGCAGGATCTCGTAGATCTTGTCGCAGTACTTGGCTTCACCGTAGGGGTGCATGCCCATCAGCTTGTATTCGCCCTCGTTGATCTCGAAACCGCAGTAGGCGGTGAATGCCGAGTACAGCAGGCCGAGGCTGTGGGGGAAGCGGATCTCTTTCAAGATGTCGATCTTCTTGCCGCGGCCGATGGCCATGGTGGAAGTGGTCCACTCGCCGGCGCCGTCCACGGTCAGGATGGCGGACTCCTCGTAGGGCGAGGTGAAGAAACCAGCCGCCGCGTGCGACATGTGGTGATCGGCGAAGAGCAGCTTCGAGCGCGGGATCTTCATGCGCTTCGACATCATCGACTTGATCCAGAGCTTGTCTGAGATCCAGCGCTGCATGGATTCACGGAAGACTCCCGAGGACTTCGGGAAGGTCGCCATGGCGGTCAGCAGCATGCGCTCGAACTTGACGAAGGGCTTCTCGTAGAAGACCACGAAGTCCACGTCGTCAATGGTGATGCCGCCCATCTTGAGGGCGAACTCGATGGCGAGTTCCGGGTAGCCCGAGTCGTGCTTGACGCGGCTGAAGCGTTCCTCTTCTGCGGCGGCGACGAGCACGCCGTCCTTGATCAGGGCCGCGGAGGAGTCGTGGTAATAGAAGGAGAGTCCGAGGATGTTCATGCTGAAAACCTAGTCCTGGCGCCGGGCGGCGCTGAGGGTCTCGTTGGGGTGGTCCCAGGTGGTCCAGTTGGTCTTCTCAGGCCGGCGCAGGTGCAGCGGGTCGGCGACCAGCTGGTACAGCAGCGCGAAGGGGCCCAGGACGGCGAAGTAGAGCACCGTCAGAAGCGCGCGGGACATGAGGTTCCCGAAGCGCTCGGAAAACTCGATCAGGCCTTTCATACGAGGAACCACCCAAGGCGGGCGGACGGGGTTCGGAGGGAGAGGAGCGGTGCCCGGACAGCAGGGCGTAGGTTCTTACTAATCGAACCTTGGACGCCAGACAGTATAGGGATACGGCGATATTGGGCCCAGAAGACCTTGGTCTGCACAAGAAGGGGGCGGCCGGTCCCGCACTTGGACCGGCCGCCCCATCAGGCGCTGAGCTGGCGGGCTCAGTCGATCTGCAGCTCGCCTTCCAGGCGCTCATCAGGGGAGAAACTCCCATTTCGGTCCAGGTCGCGGTAGACGTTCAGCTCCAGGATCGTGCCCGGCTCCAGCTCGCCGACCACGCTGGCCAGATCGGTTTTATCCTGGATTCGTAGGGATCTCCGGATGTTGGCCAGCTTCGGGCGCAGTGCCGGAATCCAATCATCGACCCTCAGGCCGATGTCGGCTGCGGGCCCTTCGCCGGCTACGCGCGCCACCACGGCGTAGGTTCGGTCGTTCTGGTGCACTGACTTGAAGGTGGCGCCTAGGCGCTGGAAGAGCAGGCCGTCGAGCTTGTCCCAGGCCAGCAATTGCACCTGATCGATCTGCCCGCCGCGCGCCACGCCCAGCTGGATTTTGCTGCCGGGCACCACCTGGAGCTCGGCCAGGATCCAGGACTCGTGCCCATCCAGGGCCACTTGGCCGAGGCTCTCGAGGCGGTCACCCTCGCAGATGCCGGCCAGGGAGGCGGGACCGTCGGGCCAGACCTTGGTGACCGTGAGGCGATCATCGTCAGCCAACTCCAAGCCCAACCAGGAGCGGCTGGCGTTGGGGAAGAGCTCCTCCGCAAGAACCGCGATCACCTGGTCCACCGGGATGGCGAAGCCGATGTTCTCAGCGGTCGTGTTCATGACCGTGTTGATGCCGATCAGCTCCCCGCGCACATTGAGCAGAGGCCCGCCGGAGTTGCCCAGATTGATCGAGGCGTCGGTCTGGATCAGGCCCTCGAAGTGCAGGTTGTGGGGCGCCGGCACGCGTACGTCGCGGTGCAAGCCGCTGACGATGCCCGTGGACACCGTGTGGGTTTGGCCATGGGGATTGCCGATGGCGATCACGGCCTCGCCGGACATGAGATCGGAGCTGGTACCCATGCGCACGGCCTGAAAGCGCCGCCGCGTGCCGGGACGGCGTACGCGCGGGGCCAGTTGGCCCTCTTGGCGTTGCGTGCTGGCCACCTGCACGGGATTTCTCCTGGGGAGGTCTTGGCGGATCAGCAGCAGGGCTAGGTCCGCCTCGCGCTTGAAGGACAGTAGGTCGGCTTCCAGTGGAATGGGGTCGCCAGCGAAGGAGACCAGGATGCGCCGCGCGTCCTTGACCACGTGGTAGTTGGTGACTACGTACCCGTTCTCATGAATCACGACTCCGGTGCCGCCTCCGCGTGAGACGAAGGGGCCGCGGTAGCCGTTGCGCGTGATCTCCGTATCGATGGTGACCACGGAGGGCGTCACGGCCTGGACCACGCGGGTCACGTAATTGTCGCGGCTTTGCTCGGCTAGGAACTTGTAGGGATCCGAAGCGTCCTGGGCGGAGGAGCTTCCGGGCAGCAGCAAGAGGGTCAGGGCAATCCACATAGTCTTTTTCCGGGGGCGGTCGAATGGTCCGAGCCTAGTCTCTGACCCGGCATCGAGGGTTAGCTCGGGCTGGAGCACATGCTCGATCCTGGGAAGGACCCGGGGCGAGTGGCTGCGGCTTCCCTGATACGGGGAGCGGCGGCCCCAAACGGGCACAAAATCGGACAAAGCTTGGGGGCAGGTCATGGCATGCATGGGAAGCAAGGTCCGTGCCACAGGTGACGAGGCTCAGCGCTACACTTCGCGGACCTAGCTACTATGAACTTTGACCAAGCCGCCGATTACCTCCAGATCAATCGGGCTACCCTCGAGCGCTGGATTCGCCAGGGTTTGCTGGCCAACGCGGGGCTGGGCCCGGCGGGCTTGGAATCAGGCGCCCTGGCGGGCTGGGCACGGCGGCGTGGAATCTCGGTTCGAGAGGCCCCGCGCACCCGGGCGACGGCCCCCGAGAATCTGCTGGCAGAGGCCATTGGGCGCGGGGTGCTGCGCCCTCAGGTGGAGGCGGTGGACGCCCGCGCGGCCATCGTGGCCACGGTTGGGGCCGTGGATTTGGCGGATGCCGAGCGCGGCCAGCTGCTGGAGGATGTGCTCGAGCGCGAGCGCATGGCGGCTACGGCCTTGGGACATGGCATCGCGATCCCTCACCCGCGGCGGCCGGCGGAGGAATTGGTGCAGCAGCCTGTGGTGCATGTGAGCTTCCTCGCTCAGCCCCTGGATTGGGCGGCTCCGGATCGACGCCCCGTACACACGGTCTTCCTGTTGCTTTCTCCCTCGATGCCCGTGCACCTGCAGCTGCTCTCGCGCATCGCCTTCGCTCTGCGGTCGCCTGGAATCGAGGCCTTCCTCGAGACACAGCCCAGCCGAGCGGCGCTGGTGGCGCGTTTGCATTCCATCAGCAAGACCGACTGACAAAGCTCATGAGTTCCCCGAGCAAACGCCCTCAGTTGTTGTCCCAGGAGCTGCGGCGTCGGCTGCGCTTACTGGGGCAGCCGGATGAGAGTTGGGGCTTGCTCTTGCTCCTAGCGGTTGTTGTTGGATTGGCTAGCGGTGGGGCGGCGGTGCTCTTGCGTACCGCGGTGCACCAGCTCTTCCACTGGCTGGCTGCGTATCGCCATGGGGTTGTCGCCGTGCTCTTGCCTGGACTGGGCGGTTGGCTCGGAATCCTGATCGTGCAGAAGCTCTTTCGCGAGGAGCCCGGGCATGGGGTGCCCGAAGTCATCCGCGCTGTCTGTCGACGAGGTGGCGCCCTGCCCCGGCGCGCGATTTTCTCGCGCTGGCTCGGTAGCTTGGTGAACGTGGCCTCTGGCGCTTCCGCGGGCTTGGAAGGTCCGACGGTCTACAGCGGTGCGGCGCTAGGTTCCTTCGTGGGCAAGCGCTTTGGTGTGGACGAGCGGCGCCGCTCGGTGCTGCTGGCCTGCGGGGTTGCCGGTGGCATCGCAGCCATTTTTAATGCGCCCATGACAGGCCTGATCTTTGCCGCAGAGGTGGTATTGGCTGAGTGGAGCACCTTTACCATCGTTCCGATCGTGATTGCTGCGGTGGCAGGCACCGAGCTCAGCCGGCTGCTCCTTGGGGATCATGCAGCCTTCATGCACACGCCCTTCGCCATGGGGCCGCAGGACCTTGTGTTGTGCGCGCTGCTCGGCGTGCTGGCAGGATTGCTCTCCGTGGTTTTCGTGCGTACGACCCACTGGGTACACGGGCTTGGGCGCAAGCATCCGGCTGGTTGGCAGCTCAAGCCGCTGCTTCTGGGCCTGTGCGTGGGCGCTATTGGGTTGCTCTCGGTCGATACCATCGGCGAGGGCTACGGCGTGGCCCAGAGCATTATTGACGGCGACCTGGGACGCGGGGCTTGGCTCTGCTTGGCCTTGCTAGTGGGCAAGTTGATCGCTTCCAGCTTGACCTTGGGATCCGGTTCGCCGGGGGGCATCTTCGCTCCCTCGCTCGTGCTCGGGTCCTTGCTGGGGGGCACCTTCGGGCGCGGCATGCAGGCGCTCTTTCCTGACGGGGCCCTGGCGCAACCGGGTAGCTACGGGCTGGTGGGTATGGCCGGCCTGGTGGCGGGCGTCATGCAGGCGCCCCTGACCGGCATTTTTCTGGTGCTGGAGATCACGCGTGGCTACGACGTGATTCTGCCCCTGATGATCGTCTCGGTGCTGGCGCTCTTGGTGTGCAGGCGCTTCCACCGCTATTCGCCCTACCTCTGGGAGTTGGCCCAGCGCGGAGAGCTGCTGCGGCCCGGAACCGATCGACGTATTCTGGCCGATGTCTTCGTACGCGACGTGCTCGACGTGGATGTGACCACCATTCACGAGGATCTGCCTCTGGCGGACTTCCTGAAGGTGCTGAAGCACTCTCGGCGCAACAATTTTCCGGTGCTTGAGGCGGGTGGGGAGCGCTTCGTGGGCATGCTTGACGTGTCTTCCGTGCGCGAGATTCTGATGGATCCCGAGCTGGTGCAGATGACCATCGTGGGCACGCTTCTCAGCACCCACTACCCGGTTGTCTCCGTGGATACGAGCTTGACCGAGTGCATGGGAATCTTCGATGAGCAGAGGGTTTGGGTGCTGCCGATCGTGGACGGGGAGCGCTTCGTAGGCCTGGTCAGCAAGTCCTCGCTCTTTGATCACTACCGGCGGGAGCTCAATGCGCAGTTGCCCGAGTAGGGGAGAAGGCTCTGGATGCTCCAAGAAACCTCTCGACAGGCCCCCCTGGCCTCCCTACTCTGCGCGCCGCATTACGCGAAGGACCACTAGCTCAGCTGGCTAGAGCGCCACGTTGACATCGTGGAGGTCACTGGTTCGAGTCCAGTGTGGTCCACCACCTCCCCCCTTGCCTTGTGCTGGGGTTGCCCTGTGCTGGGGGAGCGCCTTCCTCTGAGGAGGGCCCGGCCTGACGCACCCCTCCCTGGGGATTCCAGGCCTGATTGGACCAGCTGCCGTAGAGCCCGGCTAGACTTCCCGCCGCGGAAGCTCCTCTCGAGCCGGACCGCGACTCCCCCCATCCCCCAAGTCTGCCTGGAGCCTCCCTGTGAAGATCGGCGTCGTCAAAGAGATCAAGACCCATGAGTACCGTGTTGCCCTGACCCCGGCCGGGGCCATGGAGATGTGCAGCAAGGGACATGAGGTGCTGGTTCAGGCCGGTGCGGGACTCGGCAGCGGGCAGGGCGACCAGGCCTATGTGGACGCCGGTGCGCGCATCCTCGAAGGGCCCGACGCGGTCTTCGCCGAGGCGGAGATGGTGATGAAGGTCAAGGAGCCGCTCGAGGAGGAATGGACGCGCATGCGTCCTGGACAGATTCTGTTCACCTACCTGCACCTGGCGGCGGACGAGAAGCTCACCAGGGCTGTCATGGCCACCGGGTCGCACTGCTTTGCCTACGAGACCCTCGTAGAGAAAGGTGGCTTGCCCCTGCTCGAGCCCATGAGCGAAGTGGCTGGGCGCCTGGCCATTCAGGCCGGCGCTAAGTTCCTTGAGAAGCCGCACAAGGGCAGCGGTGTGCTGCTGGGCGGCGTGCCCGGTGTGGCACCCGCCGAAGTGCTTGTGATCGGCGGCGGCATCGTCGGTACGAATGCCGCGCGCATGGCCGCTGGCCTGGGCGCGAACGTCACGATCCTCGAGCGCAGCATTGCGCGCATGCAGTATCTGGATGAGATCCTGCCGCCGAACTGCACCACGATCTACTCCACGCGCCTGTCCCTGCTCGAATATTTGGGTCGCGCCGACTTGGTGGTGGGGGCTGTGCTGGTTCCCGGCGCCGCCGCACCGCGCTTGGTCAGTCGCGAGGACCTGAAGATCATGAAGCCCGGCAGCGTGATCGTGGATGTGGCCATCGACCAGGGCGGCTGCGTGGAAACCGCAAGGCCCACCACTCATGAGGCGCCGACCTTTGTGGTGGACGACGTGGTGCACTACTGCGTGGCCAACATGCCCGGCGCCGTGCCGCGTACTTCGACCTTCGCTTTGACCAACGCCACCCTGCCCTACGCCTTGCAGCTGGCGGGCATGGGCGCAGCGGATGCTCTGGCCAATAGCCCGGCATTGGCCAGTGCGGCTAACGCCATCGGCGGTAAGCTCACCTGCGAGCCCGTGGCCAAGGCCTTCGGCATGGACTGGGTCGAGCCCAGCAAGGCGCTCTAGGCCGATTCGGCCCAATTCCGAAACCAAGCAAAGAAGCCCGGCCGGTCAGCAGACCTGCCGGGCTTCTGCCGATAGATAAGGGTGTCCATGTTCGCTCTCCTGACCCAAGCACCCGCAGAAGCGGCCGCGGCTGCTGAGCCGGCCACGGGGCTGATCTCGGTGCTGCTCTTGGCCGTGATCCAGGGCCTGGCTGAGTTCCTGCCGATCTCTTCCTCGGGCCATCTGGTGCTCGGGCGCGCTGCCTTGGACGTAAAGGAAGCTGGCCTGGCATTGGACGTGTCCCTGCATGTGGGCACCTTGGCGGCAGTGATCTACGCCTACCGGCGCGACGTCTTGCGACTCTTCGGCGACATGCTGAAGGGCAACTTCCGCATGTTCGCCTGGCTGATTTTGGCCACCATCCCGATCGGTGCGATCGGCATCCTGGTCAAGCCTCTGATCGAGCAGGCGGCTCAGTCACCGAAATTCGCGGGTTGTGGATTGCTCGGTACGGCGCTGATTCTCTTGCTAGGTGAGTGGAAGCGGCCCAGGGCTCAGGCCGGTGAGAGCGGCGCGATCGATGCGCTGCCCGCAGGCGACGACTACTGGGGCAGCCCTAGCTGGGGTCAGGCTCTGGTGCTCGGCAGCGCCCAGGTGATCGCGATCCTGCCCGGGGTTTCGCGCTCAGGCACCACCATTTCCACGGCCTTCGCTCTGGGCCTGGCGCCGATTCAGGCTGCGCGGCTCTCCTTCCTCATGAGCCTGCCGGCCGTTAGCGGTGCTGCCATCGTGGAATTACCGCATGTGATCGAGGACGGTATCGGGGGCATTCCGCCCACAACCATCCTGCTGGCGATCGGGACTGCCGCCCTGGTGGGTTGGGCTGCCCTGCGCACCCTCGTGCTGGTGCTCTCGAAGGGCGCATTTCGCTACTTCGCGGCCTACTGCGCGCTCTTGGGCGGTCTGGCCCTCGCGCTTCTCTAGCAGTTACCTACTCTGGGGGCATGTTGATTGCCCCTCTATTGCTAGGTGCCTTGGCCGGCGCGATCCAGGACGTGGATGGCCCGACTCCCGAACTCCAGCCGGAACAACTGGAGGCTGCGGCTCGGGTCGCGGGGCTCGAGTTCAGCGAGCAGGAGCTCAAGCTCATGCTCGCCGACGTGCGCGGACGCTTGGCGGCCTACGAGGCCCTGCGCGAACGGGATCAGCCGAATGGCTGGCTACCCGCTGTGAGCTTCTCGGCCCTGCTGCCGGGCATCGCGCCAAAGCTGCATGCCTTTCCAGGCGAGGGCCCCGTGTCACCGCTGGAGGTTCAGCGGCCCGAGAGCGAGGAGGAGCTTTGCTTGCTCTCGATTCCGGAGTTGGGCGTCCTGTTGCGCAATGGCGAGCTCAACTGCGTCGAGCTAACGGAGATCTACTTGGATCGCTTGGAGCGCCTGGATGAGGTGCTGCACTGTGTGATCAGCTACACCCGCGAACGTGCCCTGGCCCAGGCGGCGGAGCGCGACGCGGAGTTGGCGCGTGGCGTGGATCGCGGGCCCTTGCATGGCATCCCGTGGGGGGCCAAGGATCTGCTGGCCGTGGCCGGTACACGCACCACTTGGGGCGCGGCGCCCTTCCGCGAGCAGGTACTCGACGAGACGGCAACCGTGGTCGAGCGTCTGGATAAGGCCGGCGCAGTGCTTATCGCGAAGCTCAGCCTAGGAGCACTCGCCATGGGGGATGTGTGGTTCGATGGCCGCACGCGCAACCCCTGGAATACGAGTCAGGGGTCATCGGGGTCTTCCGCTGGACCGGCTTCGGCGGTGGTGGCTGGTGGGGTTGGCTTCGCCATCGGATCGGAGACCCTGGGATCGATCGTCTCGCCCTCCGTGCGCTGTGGGGTTAGTTCCTTACGGCCGACCTTTGGGCGCGTGCCGCGGACGGGTGCCATGACCCTGTCATGGACCATGGACAAGCTCGGACCCATGTGCCGCAATGCCAGCGGAGCGGGCCTTGTCTTACGCGCCATCGCGGGGCCGGACGGGCAGGATCCGACCGCTCTGGATCAGCCGCTTCCGGATTGCTCCGGGCTAGTGCTCGAGGGACTGCGCTGCGGCGTGCCCGCGGGGCTGGCGCGCGAGGGCGCCTTGGGCTCGGTGCTCGAACAGTTGCAGGCCATGGGCGTGGAGCTGGTGGAAGTCAGCCTGCCGGATTACCCGGTGGGGGCCATGCTGATCACGCTCAGCGCGGAAGCCGCCACGGCCTTCGATGAACTCACGCGCTCGGGCCAGGACGATCAGCTCACGCGCCAGATGCGCGGCGCTTGGCCGAACACCTTTCGTGCGGCGCGTCTGATCCCGGCGGTGGAGTACCTACGCGCTCAGCGCCTGCGCAGCCAGCTGTGCAAGGAGATGACGCTGGTGCTCGGCAGCGTTGATTTCTTGGTGCACTCGCCCTTTGGAGCGGGGCTGCTCAGCATGACGAACCTCACCGGCCAACCGACCTTTGTGGCGCCTGTATTCACTTCTGAGAGCGGAAGCCCCGATGCCATCTGCTTTACGGGCCGACTGTTTGATGACGCCTTTATTTTGGCCCTTGTCCAGCGCTGGCAGGAGGCTGCGGGCCATCCCCTGCGGCATCCGCGTCCACTGGCAGAAGCCGGCGGGGAGGGGCGCTGATGGGTGGTTCTGAACGCATCATCCGGCCGGCCACCGAGGCCGACCTAGAAGCCATCGTCAGCTTTCAGCAGTTGATGGCAGAGGAGACTGAGGGCAAGCGCCTGGATCAGGAGCTGGTGACCCGTGGGGTCTCGGCCGTGTTGCAGGATCCGGCCAAGGGGCGCTATCTGGTGGCCGAGCAGGATGGCCGCGTGCTGGGTTCCCTGGCGCTGACCTTCGAGTGGAGCGACTGGCGCGCGGGCTGGTTCTGGTGGATCCAGAGCGTCTTTATCGTGGCCGAGGCCAGGCGCACGGGCATCTACCGGGCCCTGTATGAGGCCGTGGAGTCCGAGGCTAAGGCCGCTGGGGATGTGTGTGGGGTGCGTCTGTACGTGGAGCAGGACAACACCACCGCCCGCACCACCTACTCGAACCTAGGCATGCACGAGACTCACTATCGGCTGTACGAGATCGACTACGTACTGGGTTAGGCTAGCCCCGATTTCCAGCAGATCGCGGGCCTGAGCCGGCCCTCCGGGGCGTCCACCCCAGCCATGAACCAGACATCCCCCAAGCGCGCCCTGATTACGGGCATCACCGGACAGGACGGCAGCTACCTGGCCGAGTTCCTGCTTGAGAAGGGCTACGAGGTCTTCGGCATCGAGCGCCGTACCTCGAGCCGGCGCCTGGAGCGTCTGGAGGGATTCGAGGAGCGCATCACTCTGCTGTCCGGGGATTTGATGGATCAGGGCAGCCTGATGCGCGCCATGGGCGAGGCGCAGCCGGATGAGATCTACAACTTGGCCGCGCAGTCCTTCGTGCCCACCTCATGGAGTGAACCGGTTCTGACGGCCGAGTCCACGGCGCTGGGCGCGATGCGCATGCTCGAAGCCCTGCGCCACAGCATGCCCACGGCCCGCTTCTACCAGGCCAGCACCTCGGAGATGTTCGGCAAGGCGCCGCCGCCGCAGTCGGAGCTGACGCCCTTTCACCCGCGCTCACCCTATGGCGTGGCTAAGGCCTACGCGCACTGGGCCACGGTCAACTATCGTGAGAGCTACGACCTGTTCGCGGTCAGCGGCATTCTCTTCAACCACGAGTCGCCGCGGCGCGGGGTCGAATTCGTGACGCGCAAGATCACGCGCGCGGCCGCACGCATCGCCTGCGGTTTGGATGAGGAACTACTGCTAGGCAATCTGGAAGCGCGCCGGGACTGGGGTCACGCCAAGGACTATGTGCGCGCCATGTGGCTTATGCTGCAGGCGACCGAGCCTAGGGACTACGTGATCGCTACGGGCAAGACGCACTCGGTGGCTGAACTCTGCGAGTTCGCCTTCCGGGCAGCGGGTTTGGACTGGCGCGAATATGTGCGCACGGACCCCGCCTTCGTGCGGCCGGCTGAGGTGGATCACCTGGTGGGTGAGCCCAGCTTGGCGGCCAAGGAACTGGACTGGCGCGCCGAGATCGGCTTCGAGGAACTGATCGAAGAGATGGTGGCGGCGGATCTTGAGGATGCGCGCTTCGAGGCGCGTACTAACGAACTCGTTCGCCGTTCTTGAAGTAGCCACTGCTCTCGGGATCGGGCTTGCCGCTGGTGTCCCAGACTTTGACCTCGCCCTCGATCTTGCCGTCCACGTAGGGCGTCTTGCCTTCGATGCTGCCGTCGGAGTAGTACCTGCTCCAGATACCGATGCGCTTGCCGTTGTCGTAGCTGCCTTCCTCGCGTACTAGCTTGGACGCGTAGTGGTAGGTCCAGTCGCCGTGACGTTCGCCTAGGTTGTAGCGGCCCGTGCCGGTCACGCCATCCTTGCTGAGCTGCGACCAATCACCGGATTCGAGGCCAAGTTCGAATTGTCCGCGGTGGGTGACGTTGCCTTGCTTGTCGTAGTAGACGAAGTCGCCGTCCGGGATCCAATCGCCGTCGTGGAAGAGCTGTTCGCCCCTGACGCGCACCGGGCTGGGCTTGGGTCCGTCGAAGTGGAGCGCCAGTTCGCGGCGCTCGCCTTCGGGCGGGCCGCAGGCGCAGAGCGCTAGCAGGCAGACGGACAGCAGAGCTCGGCGCACGCTCCTCATAGGGCTAGCCTGCGCACGTGGGGCAAGAGATAGCGGCCAGGGCATAGTGTGGCTTTCCAGTCCGTGTGCGCGACGATGCCTGTGCGCGGGATGGTGTAGCGCCGGCAGAGCTCATCCACCAGGTTGTCGAGCGAGGCCAGGGTGGCGGAGGTGGGGCGTACTTCATCGAAGTTGCCGAGCAGGCAGATGCCCACGTTGCCCACATTGTTGCGGCCGGACTTGCCGCCTGCGTGCGCGCCTTGGTACTGCAGCTCGCGGCCTTGCCAGATGCGGCCGGCGGGGTCGATCAGGAAGTGGTAGCCCACGTCGCCCCAGCCACGGCCGTCCATGTGCGAGCGTTGCACCATGCGTAGGGCAGAGATCGCGTCCTGCTTGCTGGTGCCGATGGTGGGTGCATCCTCCAGAGCGGAGTGATGCAGGGTGATGAAGCTCCAGGGGGTGTTGGCCCTGGTGATCTTGTTCATGTTCGGGCGGCGCGCGCCCCAGGCTGAGCGCGTTAGGACGCCGGCGAGCTTGCTGCTGGCTTCGACGGCACCGCTCTGTGTGAGGCGGTCGAGGCCATCGCTGGCGCGGCGCTTTTGTTCAACGCTGGCATCCGGGTTGTTGGGAATGCGCAGGAAGCCCATGCGCGCGTTGCGACGCCGCAGACGGCGGGTCTCTTCCCCGGCGTGGGTCAGGGGGTCGGCGAAGGAGAGGCGGCCCTCGGCCAGCTGGAGCTCGGCTTCCACTCGCCAATAGGGCGTGGAGGACCGGCCGCTGGTCTTCAGCCAGGACTCGAGCGCATCCAGCTTGGCCCAGCTGAGGGGCTCATCCACCCAGACAGGCCGGTCGTCGGTGGAGCTGGTCGGGACCTCATAGGAGCGGGTCAGGTTCTGGCGCCGGTTCTGGGGCCCGGCACAGGCCTGCAGGGCCCCGAGCAACAGACTCAGAGCAACCAGACAGGGGACCCTTCCAAAGCGGATTCGTTGGAAGGGATTTGTGGGCACATTCTCCATGGGCCCGAGCTTGCCGGGAGGCAAGCCGTGATCCAAGGCTGGGGCGTGACGATTCTCTCACCTGCCACCCCCTTGGCGAGAAGCTCTCTGGGACGCATCTTCTGGTATGCCTTTTTCGCGCTCTCGGCCTCTTGCTCTCCTATTTTTGATCGCTCTGACCCTCGTGGGTCCCTGGACCCCTGACCTGGCGGCCCGCGGGCAGGACGGGGACTTGGAGGCCTTGCTCCAGGAGGAGCGCGATGAAGCGGCCCTCTTGAGCCGGCGCGGCGAGTACCGCAAGGCGCGCAAAATCCTGCTCCAGCATTTGGAGGACGAGCCCGAGGATGCTCAAAGCGCAGCCCTATTGGCCCGGGTGCGGCTCTTGGCGGGTGATCTGGAGCGGGCCGAGACACGCGCCCTCGAGGTGCTTGAGGGCTCGGCGCAGCCGGCAGCGCGGCGCGCGGCGGCGGCGGTGCTGTGCGATCTGTGGATCGAGCTGGGCCGCGGCGCCGAGGCCTTGGCTTTCTATGAGGGCGGGTCCGCGCTGCTGTCGGATCAGGACTTCCCGGGGGCACTTCGACGGGGCCTAGCCTTGGAATCCTTGGGCCGCCGCGAGCAAGCTCAGGCGGTTTGGGGAGAGGTCTTACGCAACGCGGCTGCCCAATCGGCCCAGGATTGGCCCTCGCTCCTGGCCAAGGGACAAATCGAACAACGGTTGGGCAGGCTTGTGCCCGCCTCGCGCAGCGTGGCGGCGGCGGATGAGCTGGCTCTGTCCACGGGCGGCGCCGAGCCGGACATTTTGGCCGCCCTCGGGGCGCTGTACTTCGAGAGCGAACGCGAGGTCAACCTCTCGGGCAAGCGCAGCGCAGCCAAGCTCTTCCGCGAGGCCCTGGCCTTGCACCCCAGCCATGAGGGCGCCTTATTGGGGCTCTATGAGCTGCATCGTTACAACCGCCGGCGCCAGAGCCAGAGCCCTGAGAGCTTCCTGGTGGAGCTGCTGGCGGGCCGCCCCGGCTCCATTGGCGGGCAGTTAGCGCGCGCTGGTTCGGACCTCTCCGACGGTCGCCTGAAGGCCGCCCGCGCGACCCTGGCACTACTGGCGAAGCAGGCACCGGGCCGCCGCGAGCGGGTCGCCCTGGAGGCGGCTTTGGCATGGGTGGAGCACCGCCGTGAGGCCTGCCTCGAGAGCCTCGACGGGCTGCTGGCCGATGCTCCGGGGGATTCCCTGCCGGAACGATCTGTGGGCCGCATGCTGATCGAGCTCTATCGCTTTTCGGAGGCCTTGCCCTTCCTGGAGCGCGCCACCGAGCGCAACCCGGCCGACTACGAGGCCCTGCAGCTGTACGCGGGCGCCCTGGCCAACGTGGGCCGCGAAGATCACGCACTAAGAATGCTCGACGCGGCGGTGACGGCTGCCGCTGGGCGCAAGGACGCCAAGCGTGACAACCTCAAGCTGGTGCTGGAGCGCATGGCGGCCAAGCACGTGCGCGAGGACTACGGCGAATTGATCTTCTCCTGGCAGCCTGACGCGGCGGAGGTGCTGCGTACCTACCTGGTGCCTTTCTATAGCGAGGCCCGCACGGAACTGGCCGAGCGCTACGGCTTCACCCCCGAGCCCACGACCATCGAGGTCTTCCGCGACCACGAAGACTTCAGCGTGCGTTCCGTAGGCTTTGCGGGCTTCCCTGCCCTGGGCGTTTGCTTCGGCCCGGTGGTGACCGCCGTCTCGCCCCTGTCGGGCCTGCGTGGCAAGTTCTCTTGGGCACGTACGGGCTTCCACGAGTTCAGCCACGTGGTGCACCTCGGACTCTCTCACAACCGCTGTCCGCGCTGGATCACGGAGGGGCTAGCCACCTGGGAAGAGGTGCGCCGCAGTCCCTCCTGGACGCGCAATATGCGTCGCGATCTGATCGATGCGCGCGCTGGCGATGACCTGATTCCCGTGCGCCAATTGAACCGTGCCTTCCGCGGACCGCGCATCCTCTTTGGCTACTACCAGGGCGGTTTGCTGTGTGAGATGCTGATTGCTGAACACGGCTTTCCGCCCATGATTCGCTTGCTGGAAGCCTTCGACGATGGGCTCGATCTGGATGATGCCTTCCAGAGCACCTTCGGGCGTAGCCCCGAGGATGTCGACCGCGCCTTCGAACTCTTCGTGGACGAGCGCATCGCGGGCTTGGCTATCGAACCCCGTTGGCCGCGGCGCAAGCTCACGCGTCTGCGTCTCAGCCTGCCGCGCGAGTTGCCGGGCGATGCCGCCGGGCAGGAGCGCTGGCGCACCGGCTGGACCACCATCGCTTGGGGGCGCTGGCAAGAGGGCCAGAAGCTCGACGCTGAGGAGGCCCTGCGCAAGGCGGGCCTGGCCGGTGGCTTGGATTCGCGCGGGCTCTTCCTGCGTGGGGAGATGGCTTTGGGCGGAGGCGACGGCCCCACGGCTGAGCGCCACTGGGCCGCGGCTGTGGCAGCTGGCGGTCGCGACTTCCGGGCCATGATCGGCCTCGGGTCCCTGGCTCTCGGGCGCGGGGATAGCGAGCGGGCCGAGGAATTATTCCTAGCAGCCGAGCAGGCCTTTCCCGGCTACGACGAACCGCGACTCAGCGCGGAGCTCAAGCTGGCGGAGCTCTACGGGGTTCTCGATCGCGACGACGATGCCATGTTGGCCAAGGAGCGCTGGCTGCGCTGGAATGCGGGCGAGTACGGTCAGCGCGCCGAGGTGGCTGCCTGGCGCCAGGCTCGCGGTGAATTCGCCGAGGCCGAGGTCTGGTGGTCCGAAGCGGTCGAGGTGGATCTCTTCCGCCGCGATCAGCACACGGCCTGGGGCGAGTGCCTGGTGGAGCTCGAGCGCTTCGAAGAGGCGTCCCGGGAATTTCGCGTGGCGCGCCTGGTCCCGGCGGACTTGGATCCTGACCACTGGGTGCTGGCGGACGGGGCACCGGGTATGAACCTGGATGCGCTCTCCGATGCTGAGAAGCTGAGCCTGAATCCAGACTGGGTGCAGGGCATGCCCCTGGAACCGAAGGAGGCCGCGCAGCTCATGGCCTTGGAGGCCGAGTGCTTGCTGAAGCTGGGACGCTCGGAGGAGGCCGCAGCCCTGGTGGAGCAGGCTCTGCTGCTCGATCCCGGAAACGCGAAGGCCGAGGCCATGCGCCCGGGACGCTGAGCCTGATCCGGTAGACTCCTGGGGCATGTCTGCCCTGCGCCCCTCACTGTTGTTCCTACTCGCTTCGCTGGCCTCCTGCGGGGGTGCTGGTGAGCTCCCGGACGTGGAGCATGTGCAGCACCTGGATCTGCGCCTCGAGGATGGGCGTGCGCTTGCGGATGTGATCGATCCGGAGCCGCAGGTGCTCGAGCAGTGGGCCCTGAGTGGTCCGGATTCGGCCGCTGAGGAGTTTGGACCCTGGGTCGTGCAGAACGCGGTCTTCCTGGAGCCGCGCGGTGCGAGCGGCGTGCGCCTGCACATCGCGGAGTACGACAAGGCCGCCGGCAAAACGCACATCACCTTGGCCCACGCCGATGGGGTGGATACGACCCTGGTGGATGTGCTCGAGCTCGATGTGGATCTGGCCGAGCCGGGTTTGGCGGTGCTTCTCTGGCGCGACAAGGCCAGCGGCACGAGCTATCGCTTGGACACGGCCACCAGCCGCGGTCCGGGACGCATTCGCTTCGAGCTAGCCGGGCACCCCGGTTGGAAGGGCGAGGCAAATCTACTGCGTGTCTATCCGGCGGAGCGCGGTAGTCAGAGCTACGACGTGCGCGGCCTGCGCTGGCTGGCCGGCGGATTGCACTGGGGCGCGGAGCCCCATACGGACGGCGGGGATTTAGGCTTGCTCGGCTTTGCCGGAGATCTGCGGCGCACCTGGGGAGCGGACCTGGACGTGCCCCTGTACGCCAGCATCTCCGCGGTTCCAGGTAGCGGACGCCTCAGCTTTGACGCGGGTCTTCCGCGCATGCCAGCGGGCTGCTCATCAGTGACTTTCCGCGTGGACGCTCGCACGGAGTCGGGGGAGTGGACGCAGTTGCTCTCGCACGAGGTGGCTGATGCAGGCAATGCCTGGCAGCCCGCACAGCTAGCCTTGGACAAATACGTGGGCGAGGCCATGCAGTTCCGCTTCCGCGTCCTGCGTGAGGCCGGGTCTACCCCCGAAGCTGCTGCCCCGCAGGCCGCGCTAGCCTGGTGGGGAGCTCCCCAAGTGGCGGCGGCACAGCCCAAGCCCAAGCGCCCGCACCTAGTGCTGATCACCTTGGATACCCTGCGCCAAGACCACCTCGGTACTTATGGGGGCTCGGTACCCACACCGCACATAGATAGCTTGGCCGATACGGGCCTGGTCTTCGAGGAGGCATGGTCGGCGGCAAACTCAACCCTGCCCTCGCATGCCTCGTTGCTGACGGGATTGGATGTGCCCGGGCACGGTGTTGCGGACAATCGTTCCACCCTGGCAGAGGGAGTGCGCACCCTGGCCGAAGCCCTGCGGGAGCGCGGCTACCAAACGGCGGCCGCGGTCAGCGTGCATCACCTGCAGGCCGGCTACTCCGGTTTGGGTCGCGGCTTCGATCGCTACTTGGACGTACAGCCGGGCTCGCTCAAGGATGGGGCCAAGACGCTCGACGCCCTGGATGGCTGGTTCGATGATTGGGGACAGGGTGGCAGTGGACCCGTTTTTCTTTGGGTGCATCTCTTCGATCCGCACACCCCGTACGTCCCGCCGGCAGCGTTTATGGACGAGTATCGCCAGGCGTGCCTGGATGCTGGTCAGGTCTTGCCGGAGCCGTTGATCGATTTGGCCAGCATGGCCGACAACCGTTGGAGCAAGCCCGGCGAGTTCCTGGCGCCCGTGAACAACCGTGCCTACGTAGACTTTCTCTACGACGCTGGCGTGGCCTACACCGATCGGCTGGTGGGAAGACTCATGTCCGGACTGGAGCGTTGCGGGGTGGCCGACCAGGCTGCGATCGCCTTGACCGCGGACCATGGTGAGTCGCTTGGAGAGAACGGCGTTTGGTACGACCACGAGGGGCTGTTTCCGCCGGTGCTGCGTGTGCCGCTCTTGCTGCGCGTGCCGGGCGGTCCGACGGGGCGCATCGATGCGCGGGTAGGGAACTTTGAACTGGCGCGCACCCTGCTCGATCTGGCTGGACCCGGCTTAGGACGTGGCGGTCAGCTGAATACGGTGGGGGATGATCTCATGCAGCTAGCCCGTGATGGAGCCGCAGCCGACCGGCCGGTCTTCTTTGCTGGGGCGAGTCTGCTGGAACTCGGGCTGAACGATGGTGTCGCGCACCATATTCAGCAGGGCAAGAATTCGAAGAAGCCCGATCCGGCGCAGCTCTTCCTGCTGGAGGGCGATCCGGATTGTCTGGTGGATCAGACCGCGATGAGGCCAGCCCTGGCGGAGCGTTACCGAGCCCGGACCCTGGCCTGGTTTGCCGAGCGCAGTACGGGCGTACGGGCCAAGGCTCAGACCAGCCGGGCTCAGGAAGCCCAGTTGGATGCCCTGGGATATGGGGGCGGCGACGAGGACGAGGAGCCTGCGCCTGTTAAAGATCCCGAGTCTGCCCACGAGGAATAGGGTCGCCCGGCCTGCGAGCGCTACTATTCACCCATGGCCCGCACCAAGGATTCATGCGGTCGGTTCCTCGTCCTCGACGGGGTCGACGGCTGTGGCAAGTCTACGCAAGCCACACGGCTGGCCGAGCGGCTGAGCGTAGCTGGGCAGGAGGTCCTGCACGTGCGTGAGCCGGGCACGACCGCCGTGGGCGAGTCCTTGCGGACCCTACTCCTGGATGCCGACGTACACCTGGAAGCCTCGGTGGAGACGCTGCTCTTTGCCGCGGCCCGGCGGCAGCTGCTGGACGAGTTGGTGGGACCCGCCCTGGAGCGCGGGGCGCACGTGGTTTGCGAGCGCTTTCACGCTTCCACCTACGCCTACCAGGCTGTGGCCGGCGAGCTGGAGCCGACGGCGGTGATGGGCTTGTTGGAGAGCTGGGCTAGTGATCCGGCGCCGCACTTGGAGCTGATCCTGGACCTGGACCCGGAGACGGCCTTGGGCCGGCGCGGCGCCGATAGCGATCGCATCGAGGCCAAGGGGCTCGCCTTCCAACAGGCTGTGGCCCGGGGCTATGGACGCTACGCAGAATTGCGCGGAACGGCGCGCTTGGTGGATGCCAGTGGTTCCCTGGATGGGGTCTCAGAGTTGATCTGGGAGGAGGTGCAGCGTGTCCTCTGAATTCGAACTGAAGCCGCCTTTGGGCCATGAGTCTTGGCTGCAAGGCCTTTGGCGTGCGGCGGCGCAAGATCGTCTGCCCCATGGGCTGTTGCTCTTGGGGCCTGCGGGCATCGGGAAGTTCACGGCCCTGCGCTGGTTCGCGGCTGGGTTGTTCTGCTCCGAAGGGCCGGGCACGCCTTGCCTTGCTTGCGGTCCTTGCCGGCGCTTGGCTGCAGGTACCCACGCGGATCTCTGGGTGGTAGATGCTGTCGCATCCGGTGAGGACGTGCTCACCATCGGCTTCATCGCGCAACGGGAGAAGGCAGCTACCACTGGTTACAAAGGGCCGGCTGTAGCGGACTTTCTTGAGCTGAAGGCGCGCGAGGGAGGCTGGCGCATCGTGCTTGTGCGCGAGGCCGAGCGCATGAACGAGGCTGCTCAGAACGCTTTTCTCAAGACTCTCGAGGAGCCAGGGCAGCAGACTCTAATCGCCCTCGAAACGGCCTGGCCCAGTCGCCTGCTGGACACGATTCGAAGTCGTGTGGTGGTCGTGGAGACGCAAGCGCCGCCACGGGCGGATGCTCTTGAGGTGCTGCTTCAGGCTGGCATTCAGGGTGTAGATGCAGTTGATCTGCTGCGACGCTCGAAGGGTTCACCGGGCGCGGCCTTGGCCTCGGCCCGGGAGGGTGGACCGGCCATGCTTGAGTTGCTCGGCCAGTACTTCGCTGGTCGGCCCGCTGCCGAAGTTCGTCGCAACCTCTGGGAGCTTGATGGCGAATTCGATGGCAAGACCCCAGCCGCCCAATCCCGTACCCGTGCGTCGCTCTTTCTGGACTTGGGTTTGGCCGTACTGCTGGATGCCGAGCGCTTGGCAGCAGGCGCGCGGGCCGAAGACCTAGCATTTGGCGACGTGGCCGCGAGTATCGCACCCCTTGGGGAGCAGGAACGCCGCCGACGACTAGCACCCTGGCTAGAAGCCAGGCAGGATGTACCCATTCACCTGGCCCCGGATGGCCTCGTGGACCGCGCACTCATGGGGCACGCGCCCCTTAGCCCAGCACCACTTAGCCCAGCACCCCGTTGAACGAAGATCCCCTGCGCCAGGTTTGGAAGAAGGACGGACGCTATGCGTTCGAGGCCTATCAATTCCTGTTTGAATCCCTCGACCAGGCCGTGCGTATCACTGGCCGCGTGGAGGAGGAGACTCCCAAGCGGCACGTGTCCGGCCAGGAACTCCTGGAGGGCATGCGTCAGCATGCCATGCGTCTCTTCGGCCCCTTGGCCGGGCGCGTATGGCAGACCTGGGGCGTCCGATCCACCCTGGATTGGGGCCATATCGTGTTTAGTCTGGTGGAATCTGAACTGCTCAACCGCCAAGAAACGGACTCCCTTGATGACTTCAAGAATGGCTATGACTTCCAGCAAGCCTTTGTGGATTCCTATGAGCCTGAGCTTCCAACCGAGATCGGACCGATCGGCTCCTAAGGGGCTCGGCCAGTGCTAGAGCGTCTTTCTAAGGAGCGGCGCAACCTCGCGCTGACGCTCTTGGCGGGAGCGATTCTGTACTTCGGCTGGAGCGTGCGCGCGGTGCTCAACCCGCTGCTCCTGGCCTATGTGTTGGCTTACATCGCACACCCGGCCGTGCTCAATCTTGAGCGCCGGGGCTGGAGCAGGCTGGGGGCCGTGAATGTGATCTACGGCCTGTTCTTTGTGGTCACCCTCGGGATCGGTGCGGGGCTCTGGGCGCAGGGTTCGCAATTGCTGCTGCGGGTGGACGGCACCTCAACCTCGCAGGCAGGACCGGTCCGCTTGATCGAAAACCTCGACGAGAAGTTCGAGGACTTCATCGAGGGCCACCGGGAATCCTTCTGGCTCTCGTGGATGTTCGAAGATCAGCCGGCAGCGGAGGAGGGCGAGCCTTCTACGGCTGAATCCCCGGACGATAGCGACGCAGACCCGGCTCAAGACCCGGAGCAAGACCCGGATCAGCCCGTCGACTTGGAGCAGGCTCAAGCAGACCCTGAGGGTGCCCCCGAGCCGGCTTACTTTGTGACCTTCCTGCAGCGACTCTGGATGGAGGTCGGCGACGATTCCACCAGCGGTGCGGCAGGCGGCGCCGCCATGCGCGGCGCGGGCAGCGTCATCGCTTTGTTGCGGCATCTCTTTGGTGGCCTGTTTGGCTTGGCCAGTCTGCTCGTGCTCTTGCCGATCTACGCCTGGTACCTGCTCTTCGATCTGGAGCGCATCCACGAGTTCGTGCGGCGCTATGTGCCGGTCAAGGAACGCGAGCGCGCCACGCGTATCGGATCCGAGATCGGTGGTGTGATCTCGAGCTTCTTCCGAGGTCGCCTGCTCGTGTGCCTGGTGAAGGGGCTGCTGCTATCCCTGGGCCTTTGGGTTGCGGGCCTGAATTACGCCCTCTTCCTGGGTGTCCTGGCAGGCTTCCTCTCCTTGGTGCCCATCGCGGGTGCCCTGATGGGCTTCAGCTTCGCATTCCTTGTGGGGCTCCTGGACCACAGCCTTGTTCCGCTGTTGCTCAAGACGGGCGTGGTCTTCGGCGCGGTGGAAGCCATCGAGGGCTATGTGCTCGTGCCCAAGATCCTGGGGGACAGCCTCGGTTTGCATCCTCTGGTGGTGTTTGTGGCGGTCTTCGTAGGTGGTGCTGCGTTGGGCATGTTCGGCTTGCTGGCGGCCTTGCCCCTGACGGCAGCGCTGGTGATCCTGGGCCGCGAACTGGTGCTCCCCGCACTAGCGCAGTTCGCCGACGAGGATCCCGATAACCCGGACTCCGATAGCGGCGAACTGGATTCGACGCTGACCGGCTAAGTTCCGCGCATCGATCATTGGGCTCTGCCTGAGCTAGGCCCTGAGGTGCGCTTGCGTGGCAGGGCCTGGAATAGCGTGCGCTGCGACCGCCACCCTCGCACCCCTTGCACCCCTTGGGCCTAGCGCCGGGGGTGGCCTGGCTACTTAAGCAGCTGGCCCCACCGATTTGTTCCGTGGAGAACCACGGGCCAAATTGGTGGGGCCAGGTTTGCGAGTCGAAGGACCTAGTTCTTTTTGCTCAAGGACTCCAGTAGTTGGCGTAGCTGAGCAAGGCGTTCCTTGCTCAGCTTGCCTTCTGCAACGTCCGCTTCCGCAAGTAGTTGGAGCGCATCCGAGAGCTCGCCGGAGTCGGCGAGGGCTGCGGGCGGGGCGTCCAGGTCCTTGGTGGCCTCGTCGAAGGTGCGTGCGAAGGCGTCGATGGTGTCGATGCCGGTCTCGCGCGCCTCGAAGATCTTGGTGATGGCCTGCTGCAGTTGCAGGTCCTCTTGGTAGTCGCCTAGGGGGAAGGCACTGCCGCGGCTGTCCTGGACGGCGCGACGCACTTGCATGCGCAGCAGGAAGCGCACATCCGCGCGGGAGAGCACCGTGCCGAGACCGTTGTAGAGTTCCTCGAATTCGGGGTAGCGACTCCATTCGTCCGAATCGCCGGCGGCCAGTTGGGCTGCCAGATCGGGCTGGTCCTTGTGCAGGTCCTGTGCGTAGGTGCGCAGCTTGCGCGTGTCCTGCACCTTGCGCATGGCCATCAGGCGCCAGGTCTCGTGACGCTTGGCAGCAACCACCACATCGGGGTCGACGCCGCCGGCGGAGGTGATGTTGCCTTCCTCGTCGAGCTCGCGGTGGATCGAACGCCCGGTGGGGAGAAGGTAGCGCTCGATGGTGAGTTTGATGCGCGGGGCATAGTCGAACTCGCCGTTGCCGTTCTGGTCGCGGGTCAAGGTCTCCCAGTTGTCGTGGCGGCGGTTGCCGTTTTCGTCGGCGAAGAGGTCGTCGCTCTCGCCGGGCATGCGGAAGAGGTTCTGCACGCTGCCTTTGCCGTAGGAACGCTGGCCGACCAGAGTGGCGCGGCCGTGGTCCTGGAGTGCACCGGAGACGATTTCGGCGGCAGAGGCGGAGAAGCGGTTGATCAGGACGACCACCGGTATGTCCTCCTCAACCACGTAGTCGAATTGGGTGGCGTACTCGCGGGACTCTCGGGCTCGGCTGTGGGTGGAGACCACGACCTTGCCCTTGGGCAGGAAGAGGTCGGCCACGTTGCGGGCTTCCTGTAGCAGGCCGCCGGTGTTGTTGCGCAGGTCGAGCACGATGCCCTTGGCGCCTTGCTCCTTCAGGGCCATGAGGGCCTTGTACATTTCAGAGCTAGCCACGCGGCTAAAGGTGGTCAGTTCCACCAAGCCCACCTTGCCGGGCAGCATTTCGTAGTGCACCGGGGGGATGGTGATCGTGCCGCGCTTGATCTTGATCAGCATGTCCTCGGTGGGGCGCTCGATCAGGCTCGGGTCCATGCCGCGACGCCATACGTAGAGCTCCACGTCCGTGTCGGGGCGGCCCTTGAGGCGCTTGATGACCGCGTCGGTCTCTTCGCCGATGGTGGGCCAGTCGCCGATGCGCACGATCTTGTCGTCGGTGGTCAGGCCGGCCTTGTAGGCGGGACCGGAGTAGATCGGGCGCGTGATGGTGAAGAGTCCGTCCTCGCGGTCGACGCCCACGTAGGCGCCGATGCCGCCGTACTCTGCTTCTAGGTCCTGTTCGAAGCGCTTGTAGGAGTTTGGGTCGAAGTAGGTGGAGTGACGGTCGAGGCTCTGCAGCATGCCGTTCATGGCAGCTTGCAGGAGATCGTCGCGGGTGACGCGGTCGCCTTCGAGGTGGTAGGTCTGCACGAACTCCAGCAGGTTCTCCACGCGCTGCAGGTCGGGGCTCATGCCACTGGCGATGTTCTTGTTGGACTCGGTGGAGCGCACGCGCGCTAGCACGGAATCGTGGTAGCGACGCAGCTGGACCTGCTTGAGGAAGGAGCTGGCTAGGCGGCCATCCTCACCCGGTAGGCCGGACATGGATTCCAGCTGTTCTTCGACGCCGGCGACCTCTTCGACCAGGCCGAGCTGCCCGAGGCCTAGGGCGCCGAGGGCGCGTAGGGAAGGTTCGCTGGACTCGAGGAAGCCATAGAGCACGCGCAGGGGGCGCGGTAGTTGGCGTCCGAGGCCAACCTGGTGGGCGGCCAGCGCGGCGCGGCTGCGGACCTTCGCGCTGCTGCCGGCGTCTTCGCAGAGCGTGATGAGCTTGTCGGCGATCGTCTCGCGCAGGTCCACATCCTCGGCTTCGAAGCCGGCGGTGGCGAACAGATCGCAGGCGGCGATGGCGATCGGCTCGTCCTGCACGGCTAGCAGCCGAGTTAGGGAGTCAGCCAGGACCTCGAGATCGGGCTCGTCACCCATGAGGCGCGCCGAGATCATGAAGAGCGTGCCCTTGTGGCCAGAGCCACCCTGGGCCAGGCGCGCGTCGAGAGCGCGATCGAAGGCTTCCCCGTACTCGTCGCCGATCAGCACGGCGACCGTCTGGGCATCGCTCCAAATATCATCCACGGACATGGTCTCGGCATTGGCCAAGCGGTCGTCGAGGATTTCGCGGAGCTCGTCCGCATTCTGGCTGCGAACCACAAACGGCGCTGCTGCGCTGGTGGAAGCCAGGATGGGGAGGGCGAGCGCCAGGGCGACGGTGATTTGAGCTCTCATAGATAGCGGGTCACGTAGGGGAGAGGGGCAGCAGGTCTTATCGACCACAGGCGCGATAGGGACAGAGCCTTTCCAGTAGGCCTTTCCAGTAGGCCTTTCCGCTGGACCTATCAACTGGGAGCGGTAGGGGGCACTCTACGGGAGCACCATAGCCCCACTCGGGCTCTCTACCGAACTCGTACGGCCCACACCACCTTCACAATCCCATGAGCGCTTCCGATCAACCCCAGGGAGAACCCCAGGACCTGCTAGCGGGTTTGACCCACGTTCGCAGCGGAGCGGATGGAGATGAGGCTCGCATGGTGGATGTGGGGGCTAAGGGCGTTACGGGGCGTAGTGCTCTCGCGCGGGCGGTGGTCGAGCTGCCGGCTGGAGTCGGCGAACTGCTCTCCGAGGGCGGCGGCCCGAAGGGACCCGTTGGGGAAGTGGCTCGCGTTGCGGGCATCCTCGGCGCGAAGCGCACGGCGGATCTGATCCCCATGTGCCACCCCTTGAGCCTTGATCATGTGGAGCTGGATCTGGTCTGGCTGCCCGATGACCGGCTCGAAATCTTCTGCCGTGCCTCCTGTCAGGGCCGCACCGGAGTGGAGATGGAAGCCTTGACCGGGGCCGGTGTGGCGGCGCTGACCGTGGTGGACATGGTCAAGGGCGTCAGCAAGGGCGTCCGAATCAGCTGCATCGAGCTGCTGGAAAAAACTGGTGGGAAATCGGGCACATGGCGACGCGTTGGTGCGCAAATCCCACCTCAGAGCCCCTGAAGGCCGGTTTGGGGGCCGCCGGTTCCCTGAAGCGGTCCAAAGGGCGGAAACGTAATACCAACAGGGCGCGAGCGGCACTCGATCCCTGCCAGAAGGTCGCTATCCTTCCAGGCCCGATCCGCCTCTCACGAGTCACCGCTGCCACCTGGCACGGGGCGTGAGGAGCAGCCGCGAACCCCGCAACCCCCCGACGGGACCCATGGACCTGAAGCTGATCCGTAACCTCGTGCGCCTTATGGAGCGCGGCGAATTGACCGAGCTCGAAATCGACGACGAGCGCGCTGGCCTACGCCTGCACCTTAAACGTGGCCAAGAAGGCGGCGGTACCCACACGGGTCCCGTGGTCATGGTCCCTGGTGCTGCCGCACCCGTCGGGATACCGATGACCGCCGGCGATCCAGGCGCAGCAGCCGGGGCCGATGGCTCCACGGGCCGCGAAGGACTGGTGGAGATCACCAGCCCGATGGTCGGCACCTTCTACCGGGCCACATCTCCGGACGCGGATCCCTTCGCCTCCAAGGGTACGGTTCTCGATGACGATCTCACGATCTGCATCATCGAGGCCATGAAGGTCATGAACGAGATCAAAGCCGAGCGCACCGGCGAGATCGTAGACATCCTCGTCGAGAACGGCGAACCGGTCGAATTCGGCCAGCCGTTGTTCTTGGTCAAACCCTGATGTTTCGTCGGATCCTGATCGCCAACCGCGGCGAAATCGCCCAGCGCGTCATTCGCGCCTGCAAGGAGCTTGGGGTGGAGACCGTCGCGGTCTACTCCGAAGCCGACGCGGACGCATTGTATTTGCGCAACGCGGACGAGACGATCTGTATTGGCAAGGCGGCTTCGGCCGACTCCTACCTAGACATCCCGTCGATCATCTCCGCTGCTGAGATAGCTGACGTCGAGGCTATTCACCCGGGATACGGGTTCTTGGCCGAGAACGCGCACTTTGCCGAGGTTTGCCGCTCCTGCAAAATCGAGTTCATTGGCCCTGATCCCGATACGATTGCGTCCGTGGGCAACAAAGCTCGCGCGCGGGAGATTGCGATCGGCGCCAAGGTGCCGGTGGTGCCCGGATCCGATGGTCAGGTGGACAGTGAGCGCGAAGCGATCGAGGTGGCTAATAAGATCGGCTACCCGGTCATGATCAAGGCTAGCTCCGGCGGCGGCGGGCGCGGCATGCGCGTGGCGTCGAACGAGCCATCCCTGCTGAATGGCCTGCGCGCCGCTAAGGCGGAAGCCAAGAGCGCCTTTGGCGATGACACGGTCTACATCGAGAAGTTCGTGGAGCGTCCGCGCCACATCGAGGTACAGATCCTGGCCGACCGCAGCGGCAATATCATCAGCCTGGGCGAGCGCGATTGCTCGGTTCAGCGCCGGCACCAGAAGCTCATCGAGGAGTCGCCCTCGCTGGCCATTACGGCCAAACAGCGCGACAAGATGGCTGCGGCGGCGATCCGCATGGCCAAGGCCTCCAACTACCACAACGCGGGTACGGTGGAGTTCCTGCTGGACCCGAATGGGGACTTCTTCTTCATCGAGGTCAACGCCCGGATTCAGGTGGAGCACACGGTGACGGAGATGGTCACCGGGGTGGACTTGATTCAGGAGCAGATCCGGATCGCGGCTGGCGAGAACCTGCGCCACCGCCAGAAGGACATCGTGCCGCGCGGGCATGTGATCGAGTGCCGCATCAACGCTGAGGACCCGGCCAGGGACTTCATGCCCTCCCCGGGCGTGCTGACCGCCTTTGTTCCGCCCGGCGGCCCCGGCGTTCGCGTCGATACCCACTGCTACAGTGGCTACCGGATTCCGCCGAACTATGACTCCATGATGGGCAAGCTCCTGGTGCACCGCGCGAACCGCGAGGATGCCATTCGGACCATGCTGAGGGCTCTTGATGAATTCGTCATCGAGGGGCCGAAAACCACCATTCCGATTCTTCAGGAGATCCTGAAGCACTCCGACTTCCGTAGCGGCACCCACGACACGGGGCTTGTGGAGCGCTACTTCCAATCGATGACGACGGGTAGCGGCAATGCCTAGAGGAACTCACTTGCGGCGGCTGGCTCTGGTCTGTTTGACCTTCCTATCCAGCTGCTACATCAACACGCAGCGTCATCCGAAGCCTATGGGCGGGCCCGAGGACCTGCCTCCGGGAGCGGCCAATCTCTTCGCGGTTGGGCCCGAGGAGGCCCTGGTTGTACGCCACTCGGACCCCGTTCAGGTGCGCCGTCCGGGGGAGGTCTCCAGCTTCCCCATGCACTTCTACGATAAGACCCTGCGCGTGAATGCGGGTTCCTGGGTGCAGAGCGGCGCCGGTGGAAAGGTCGAAGTGCTCTTCCCGGGTGACACCACCCTGACACTGACCGGTCGCGGCACTGCCGTGCTGGGATCCACTTCCCGTGGCGAGCCCGTGGCCCTGTTCCTCGAGCTCGATCAGGCGCGCATCAGTCTGGGTCCGGGCGAGTACGTGCGCCTGCTCGGTGGGGCGGTGCTGTCCGGCGAGAGTGGGCCCTATGTGGTGCATCATCTGCGTGGCGATATTCTGTTGGTGGCCAATCGCTCGAGCAAGGGCATGCAGTTGGCCTTCCGTGAGGAGCGCATGACCCTGGCTCCCGGTGAGGTGGTGCACCTGCCTCTGCTCGAAGCAGGCTGCGGACCGATCGAGGTCGACCCGGCCTTCGAGCGCTTGAGCGGCCCGCGCTTCGACGTGAACATATCCGGCGCCTTGCAGCTGACGCGCGTGGCGCCGACAGCTGTAGAACTCCTGGCCGAGGGTCCGCACGAGGTGCGCGCCTTTGGGTTGGTGCTGCGTTTGGACGAGGGCGATCGAGTGCGATTCGATGCCTTCCAAGGGCCGTCCGAAGATGGCCTAGACTCCCCTGAAACCAACGGAACGGCCGCAATGGACGCCGCTTCCGGAAGCAATCCCTAGTTAGGGGAAACCGAGTACCGGCCCTGCGGGGCCAGCGAAATAAACATGTCTACGACTCGCTCGCGCGTTCTAATCACCGGCGGCGCCGGCTTCCTCGGCAGCCACCTCTGCGAACGCTTCTTGGCTGAAGGCTGGGAGGTGATCTGCATGGACAATCTGCTCACCGGCAGCATCACGAACATCGAGCACCTGTTTGATAATCCGGCCTTCCACTTCCAGGACCGGGATGTGACGGAGTTCATCCACATCCCTGGCAAGCTCGACGCGGTGCTGCACTTCGCTTCGCCGGCCAGCCCGATCGATTATCTGAATTTTCCTATTCAAACCCTCAAGGTCGGCAGCTTGGGAACTCACAAGGCCCTGGGTTTGGCCCACGCCAAAGGCGCTCGCTTCTTGCTCGCGTCGACTTCCGAGTGCTACGGAGATCCCCTGGTCCACCCGCAAACCGAGGACTACTGGGGCAACGTGAACCCGGTCGGCCCGCGCGGTGTCTACGACGAGGCCAAGCGCTTCGCCGAGGCCATGACCATGGGCTACCACCGCTTCCACAAGGTGGCCACGCGCATCGTTCGCATCTTCAATACCTATGGACCGCGTATGCGGCTGAACGACGGGCGTGCCCTGCCGGCCTTTATGGGCCAGGCCCTGCGCGGGGAGCCGATCACGGTCTTCGGCGATGGCAGCCAGACGCGCTCCTTCTGCTATGTGGACGACCTGGTGGACGGTTTGTACCGCCTGCTGCACTCCGAGGAGAACCTGCCGGTCAATATTGGCAACCCCAAAGAGATGACGATTCTGGAGTTTGCTGAGAAGGTGGTGAAGCTGACGGGCTCAGCATCCGAGATCAGTTTCAAGGACTTGCCCGAGGACGATCCCAAAGTGCGCCAACCCGACATCACCAAGGCCCGCAAGGTCTTGGGTTGGGAGCCGAAGGTGGATCTCGATACGGGTTTGGCTCGAACACTCAGTTACTTCCAGGGTCAGGTAGCCTCCTCTCAAGAGGCATAGGACGGACACATGTGCGGGATCGTCGGAGCGATTCGGACCGAAGGGTCTGTCGTTGATGGTTTGATTGAGGGCCTGCGGGTGCTCGAATACCGTGGATACGACTCCTCTGGCGTTGCCGTGGCATCTGGCTCCTCCGTGCTCGTGCGCAAGAAGCAGGGCCGGCTTTCCAACTTGGAAGAGGTCCTTGAGGACGGTGCTCTAGCCAACGGTAGGGCCGGTATCGGCCATACGCGTTGGGCTACCCACGGCGCGCCCAGCGACCGCAACGCTCACCCGCATGCGGCTGGCTCGGGCAAGCTTGCCCTGGTGCACAACGGCATCCTCGAGAACCACCAGGTGCTGCGGGACGAGCTGCTGGCGGCGGGGGTGGAATTTTCTTCCGACACGGACAGCGAGGTGCTGGCGCACCTGGTTGCGAAGCTTCAGGCCGACGAGGGCTTGGACCTGGCCGGCGCCTTGCGCGCTGCCCTGTCCAAGGTGGAGGGCTACTACGCTGTGGCGATTCTGTGCGAGGGCGAGCAAGGGCCGGAGCTGGTCTGTGCTCGCAGTGGCCCGCCCCTGGCGGTGGCCATGACGCCCGAGGCCGCCTACTTGGCCTCGGACGTGCTCGGACTGCTGCCCCATTCCAACCAGGTGATCTACTTGGAAGATGGGGATGTGGCCGTGATGCGCCCCGGTGGAATCGAGGTCACGGACCTGGCCGGCAACCCGATCGTGCGCGAGGCCCAGGAGGTGGAGTGGAACCCCGAGGACTCCGGTCTCGGGGTGTGGCCGCACTACATGCTCAAGGAGATCCACGAGCAGCCTGATGTGCTGGCGCGCAGTGCATTCAACCGCATCGATCTGGATGCGGCCGACGTGAATTTCGAGGACGGCAACTTCTCTGACGAGATGCTGCGCAAGGTCGAGCGCATTCAGGTGCTCGCCTGTGGAACGGCTCTGCATGCTGGCTGGATCGCGCGCTACCTGATCGAGGGCTTGGCACGCGTGCCGGTGGACGTGGACTTCGCGTCGGAGTTCCGCTATCGCAATCCGCTCTTGGCTGAAGGTACGATGGCCCTGGCATTCACCCAGTCGGGTGAGACGGCCGACACTCTGGCTGCTTGCCGCTTGGCCAAGGAGCTCGGCGCTAGCGTCGCGAGCATCTGCAATGTGGCGGGCTCTACCCAGGTGCGCGAATCGGACCAGGTGGCTCTGACCTACGCTGGCCCTGAGATCGGTGTGGCTAGTACCAAGGCCTTCACGGCTCAAGTGGTCGTGGCCGTGCTGCTCGCAGTGCGCATCGGGCGCGCCAAGGGCACGCTCTCGGAAGATCGCGCGCGCGAGTTGCTGACGGAGCTACGTGGCCTCAGGCCCAAGCTCGAGAGCATGCTCTCGGAGCGTTCGCGCAAGCATGTGCGCGACCTGGCGCGGGCGCAGGCCGGAGCCAAGGGCTTCCTCTTCATCGGGCGTGGGGTCAATTTCCCCGTGGCCTTGGAGGGCGCGCTCAAGCTCAAGGAGATCTCCTACATGCACGCCGAGGGCTATGCAGCCGGCGAAATGAAGCACGGTCCCATCGCCCTGATCGATCCGGGTATGACCATCGTGGCTATCCACACCCAAGGGCCGATCGCCGAGAAGGTGCGCGCCAACATCGAGCAGGTCAAGGCGCGCGGCGGCCTGACCCTCTCGGTGGGCTCGGACCAGGCGAGCCACGAGATTGCCGACCTGTTCATCGATGTGCCGGCCACCTCGGAATGGCTCTCGCCGATCCTAAACACCGTGCCCCTACAGCTGCTTTCCTACTACGTGGCCGACATGCGCGGCTGCGATATCGATAAGCCCCGCAACCTCGCCAAGAGCGTCACCGTCGAATGAAAGTTCTAGTCACTGGCGGAGCGGGCTTTATCGGATCCCACCTGTGCGATGCGCTGCTCGCACGTGGGGACGAGGTCACGGTCCTCGATAACTTCAACGACTTCTACGATCCGGCCATCAAGCGCCGCAACGCAGCCGCCCTAGATGGCGCGCGTATCGTGGAAGGCGACATCCGTGACGATGCCCTGGTGGGGGAGCTCTTCGCCGAAGGTGTGGACGTGCTCGTACACCTGGCTGCCATGGCGGGCGTGCGTCCGTCGCTGCTGGATCCTCTGCACTACCAGGACGTCAACCTGCGCGGCACCATGGTCTTGCTCGAGGCCCTGCGCCGCAGCCCGGGTACGCGCTTCGTGTTCGCCTCCTCGTCGTCGGTCTACGGCGGCAACACCAAGGTGCCTTTCGCGGAGACCGACCCGGTGGAGTGCCCCGTGTCGCCCTACGCGGCTACCAAGCGTTCGGGCGAACTGCTGGCCTACTCGCACCATCACCTCTTCGATATCCCCACGACCTGCCTACGCTTCTTCACTGTCTTTGGCCCGCGCCAACGGCCGGAGATGGCGATCCATAAGTTCGTGCGTTGCGTTTTCGAGGGCCAGCCGATTCCCTTCTTTGGGGACGGCAGCACGCGCCGCGACTACACCTACGTAGCGGACATCGTGGCCGGCGTGGTCCAGGCCATCGACAATTGCTCCGGCTACGAGATCTACAACTTGGGCGAGAGCGCCACCACCAGCCTGGCCGATCTGGTCAAGTGCATCGGCGAAGTGTGCGGAATTGAGCCAATCATCGACCGCCAGCCCCTACAACCTGGCGATGTGACCATCACCTACGCCGATGTGTCTAAAGCCCGGGAGCGCCTGGGCTACGCACCCAGCACTCCTGTTCGTGAAGGTCTAGAGCACTTCGTGCGCTGGTACCGGGAAATGCACTCTCCCGCGAACTAGGCCCTTCCTGCCTAGCTTCTGCCCACGGCCTCTGGCGGTCGGGTAAGGTCTGGCCTCTCCATCCTCTCCCCAGTCGTTTTCTCTCCACCACAGCCACCACGATGAAGGGCGTTATCCTCGCCGGTGGTCTCGGCACGCGGCTTTTTCCGCTGACCAAGATCACCAACAAGCACCTCCTGCCGGTCTACGACCGGCCGATGATCCACTACCCGATCCAGACCCTGGTCAACGCGGGTATCGACGACATCATGATCGTCACCGGTGGCCGCAAGTCGGGGGACTTCCTGTCCCTGTTGGGCAACGGTCGCGACTTCGGTCTGAAGCACCTGAACTACACCTACCAGGAAGGTGAGGGTGGCATCGCCGAGGCCTTGGGTCTGGCGGAGCACTGGGCCAAGGGCGACAAGGTCGTTGTGGTGCTCGGAGACAATCTGATCGAGGGCAACATCAAGGCTGCCGTTGAGGAGTTCGACTCCGCCGGGCACGGTGCCAAGATCATGCTCAAGGAAGTGCACGATCCCGAGCGCTTCGGTGTGGCCATGATGGAAGGCGATAAGGTCGTCGGAATCATCGAGAAGCCCAAGGAGCCTAAGTCCAACAAGGCCGTCATCGGCATCTACATGTACGACGGCCGCGTGTGGGATATTGTTCGCACGCTCAAGCCCTCAGATCGTGGCGAGCTCGAGATCACCGACGTCAACAACTGGTACCTGTCCGACGGCAGCCTGCGCGCAGAAGTGCTCGACGGCTGGTGGACGGACGCCGGTACCTTCGAGTCCCTGCATAGCGCAGCCAAGTTGGTCGCCGACGGCGGCGCCAACCTGATGGGCTGAGGCTTTAGCGAACACCCTTATTTAAGACCCTTGACGACTTCAGGCGACAACGAAGAGCCCAGCAACGGCAATCACCCGCAGGGACCGGTGCTTGTCACTGGCGCTGCAGGCATGCTCGGCAGCCAGGTGCTGCTCACCCTGCCCGACGGAGATCGGGCGGTGGGTACCGATCTGGTGGACCGCGCGGGCGTAGATGTGGCGGGCGTGGACCTGGCCGATGAGGCTGCTGTGGCGGCGCTCTGGGCCGAGCACGGACCCTTCTCTGGTGTGATCCATACAGCGGCCTACACGGCCGTGGACATGGCCGAGGAACAAGAGGACTTGGCCAGGCGCGTGAACGGCGATGCTTGCGGCGTCCTCGCAGCGGCGTGCGCCGAGGCGGGGATACCGCTGGTGCTCGTGAGCACGGACTTTGTCTTCGATGGTTCGGCCACCGAGCCCTACAAGGAGGACGCGCCGCCCAGCCCGCTCTCGGCCTATGGCCGCACCAAGCTGCTAGGCGAGTTGCTGGCGCAGAAGGCGCACCCCAAGGGTACGCGTATCGTGCGTACCCAATGGCTCTATGGCCCGCGCGGTAAGAACTTCCCCAGCACCATGCTGGCTCTCGCCGCCGAGCGCGATCTGCTGCGTGTGGTCGATGATCAGCGTGGTTCACCCACTTCCACTCTGGAGCTAGCACCTGCCCTTTGGGACGTGCTGCACAAGGGTGAGGCCGGCATCTACCATGCCGTTTGTGATGGGGAGGCCAGTTGGTTCGACCTAGCAGCGGCCACCTTGGAATTGGCCGGTGTTGAGGGCGTGACCGTAGAGCCCTGCAGCACGGACGAGTTTCCGCGGCCCGCACACCGGCCGCCCTACAGCGCGCTCTCCTGTGAGCGCCTGACGGCCCTGCGTGGCGCGCCCTTGGCGCCCTGGCGCGATGCATTGACGACCTACCTTGGGACGGAAGCCTCCTAGCTCAGCTAGCAGCTCTTCGACTCAATTCCAGACTCTCTCTCGAACACAAACCTGGCTCCCATGTCCCGCACCCTGATCGTCACCGGCGGAGCCGGTTTCATCGGCAGCAACTTCCTCCACATGCTTGCCGAGCTGCGGCCCGACTGGCGTGTGGTCAACCTGGACGTGCTGACCTACGCAGGCAACCTGGAGAACCTGACGGAGCTCGAGGGGAACGTCAATCACGTCTTCGTTCGCGGCGATGTGTGCAAGCCCGAGGACGTGGCCAGCGCCTTCGAGGCGGCCGGAGCGGGCGATATATCGGTGGTGCACTTCGCCGCCGAGAGCCACGTGGACCGCTCGATTCAGAGCGGCTTGCCCTTTGTGCAAACCAACGTGGTCGGCACGCAAGTGCTGCTGGACGAAAGTCGTGCGCGTGGCGTCGAGCGCTTCGTGCATGTGTCGACGGACGAGGTCTACGGTAGCCTCGGTGCTACGGGCCTCTTCACGGAGGAGACGCCCCTGGCGCCCAGCTCACCGTACAGCGCGAGCAAGACCGGCAGCGACCTCTTGGTGCGCGCCGCGGTTCACACCCATGACTTCCCGGCCATGATCACGCGCTGTTCCAACAACTATGGCCCGTACCAGTTCCCGGAGAAGCTGATCCCGCTGATGATCGCCAACGCGCGCGAGGACAAATCCTTGCCGATCTACGGCGATGGCATGCAGATTCGGGACTGGCTCTACGTGCGCGATCACTGCGAGGCGATCTTGGCGGTTTTGGAAACGGGCAAGGTCGGCGAGGCGTACAACATCGGTGGTCATAACGAGTACCCGAACATCGAGATCGTGCACCGCATTCTTTCCGCTCTGGATAAGCCTGAATCCCTGATCACCTACGTCACCGACCGCCTTGGCCATGACCGCCGCTATGCCATCGACGCCAGCAAGATCGAGCGTGAGCTGGGTTGGAAGCCCCGCTTCACCTTCGAGGAGGCTCTACCGATGACCATTTCGTGGTACCTGGCCCAGGACGATTGGCTGCAGCGGGTTCGGTCCGGCGCCTATCGTGACTACTACACCGCCCAATACGGGGCCTGAAATCGGGTGTCGTAGGCCCCTGGGGCGTGTTTCGACGCGCTAGAGAGACGCTGGGCCCCAGGCTTGAGGTTTCTGTCCCAGGTCGGGTCAACCAAGGGCCCATTCCTGCCGATGAGTGATTGCGTGGATACCCACGCTACCGGATCCCAACCTGCTTCGCGCATGTCCTGCATGTCCCCTAATTCCTTTCATCGAGTCGCCCGCTCTGCGCGCCGCCTGGCACCCATGCTGGCTGTCTGCGCGTTCCTCTTCGCGAGTCTACCGAGCTGCAATATTGCGGTGTCCCCGGACAAGCGCGTTCAGCAGTACCTGAACCAGTACGGCTTCGGCAAGGCCTACACGGGCAACGCCGAGGAAGAGAACTACGTCACCATCGGTGACGAGGTGGCGGTGATCGACACCCTGCACGCGGGGGAGATCTTCGCTAACCAGAAGGTCGATATCGACGGCACGGTGCTGCTGCCCGAGCTAGGTTCCGTGCACGTGGCTGGCATGACGCGCAGCGAGCTGCGCGCCGTGCTCTCCGAGCGCTACGCCAACTACTACGCCGAGACCGACCTGCAGGTCTCGATCCGCGCCAAGGAGAAGGTCTTCTTCGTCTTTGGTGAGGTGAGTGACGAAGGCGAGCAAGCCTTCAAGGGCAATCTGACCGTCTTCGAAGCCGTCATGTCCGCACGCCCGGACGAGAACACGGCCAACCT
>JBLIOL010000006.1:0-41722 GCA_047639615.1 Planctomycetota bacterium
GCCACTTGGCGCCCGTTGGTTCGACTAAGTAGAGTCGCGGGCGCCAAGTGGCGGCTTTTGGTGCGGCTCAGTATTGTCGGTCAGAACGCGTCGATTACTTCTAGGGCGAGGGGGGTGTCCCAGCGGATGCGGTCTTCGGAGTAGTAGAGGTAGGCGCGTGAGGCGGGGGCGGTGCTTTGGCCGGGGATGCGGCCTAGGCATTCGAGTACTAGGTCGATCTCTTGGCGCGGGGCTAGGTCGCGCCAATAGAGGATCAGCTCGCGGCCGTTTAGCTCCCAGAAGTCCACCTGGTCGGATTCGACCAGGGCTTCGAGGACGCTGGTGGGGCACTCGATGCCGGCGGGCAGGCCGATGATAGCTAGGGCCATGGGTTGGCCCTGATCCTCGAGGTTTCGGAGGCTTACGTGGACCGGAATGGCTTGGCCTTCGATGACGTCGGGGGAGTCCGTGCGCACTTCAAGGGAGAGCGGGGCGCTGGGTTCGTCGGCGGGTTGCTCGGCGTAGTAGGCCGCGTCGAGGGCCCAGGGGAAGCGGTTGCCTCCGCTGAGCTCGATGCGCAGGCGGTGGGCACCGGGGGAGAGGTGCTCGGCCAGGTTGGCGAGCGTGATGGGCTCGCGGCGGCCGGCTTCGAAGGGCACGCGCATGACCTCGTAGTCGTCCACGAAGAGCGTGACTTCACCAGGGTTGGCTACGCGGCGCGCGTGCTTGGCGTAGGCGGTGAGTGCACGCAGGGCCTGGATGGTGGCTTGGGTGGAACCGAAGCGACCGTTCTGGCGGCGGCCTAGGAGCCACTCGACGCCGCGACGCACGCGCACTTCGAGGGCGGGGTCGTCGAGCCAGGCGAGGACCGCGAGGGCGGTGGTCTCGACGAGCAGATCGCGATCACCCGAGTGGGTGATGCTGGCGACGGCGCCGGGCAGGGAGCCGTCCTCCGCTTGCATCTTGGCCAGACGCGTGCGCAGGGCACCGGCGGCGTCCGTGCGGCCGGCGGCGTGGCAGGCGGCGGCTGCTAGAGCCACCTCGTAGGGATCGTCCGAAGCGAGGCCGCGGCCTTCGAGGCGATCGAGCTCGCCGGTGAAGTCTGCGATGGGCGTTCCGGTGACGGCCAGGGCATAGGTCACGTAGGCGTCGGTGGTGGGCTGGGGCGCAGCACCGAAGGAATCCAGCGCGCGGGCGTTGCGCTCATAGCCGCCCTCGCCGTCGCGACGCGAGAGCAGCCAGGCGCGGGTGCGCTCGAGCATGCCGCTCTCCACGTCGAAGACCTGGGCCATGTCGTGGAACTGCAGCAGGCCGTAGGCGGTCAGGGACTCGTGGGCCGGCGAACCGCCGAACCACTCGAAGCCGTCGTCCGAGCATTCGTAGCCCACGAGCTTGGCGTAGCCCTGGTCCATCAGGTCGCGCGCCTTGCGTGCGGCGACGGGATCATTGATGCCGGCGGCTTGCATGAAGCCCATGGCCAAGACGTTCGGGTAGTTGGCGGTGGAGGCCTGCTCGAAGCAGCCGTAGGGCTGTTGCAGGATGCCGTCCAGTCCGGCCAGTAGGTCCGAGAGCGGCGAGGCGTAGAGCGAGAGGTCGACGCTCAAGGAGCCTTCTTCCCAGGTCTCCGGTAGGGCCAGCTCAAACTCGGTTTGGCTCTCGAGCACGCCGCTCTTGGCGATGCGGTGCGGGAAGCCACGGGGCAATACGAGCAGCTCGTGCACGACGCGGTCCGTGTGGCCCATGGCGCTGCCGGCGAAGGCGATGGTAGCGAGGTCGTCCGCGCCGGTGGGGCGCTCGGCGATGACTTCGAGCAGCAGGCGTCCACGGCCTTGCGTCAGTTGCACACTGCTGGGCGCCTCGCCGACGAAGGATAGGGGGCCTTCGAGGTAGGCTTCGAAGCTGATCTCGGTCAAGCTCGCATCGCTGCTGACGATGGAGATCGGGATCAGCAAGCGGTCGCCGGTGGACATCTCCAGGGGCAGCTTGGCTTCCAGAGCGAGGGGCGGGACAGCTTCGAAGCTGGCCAGGGCCTGACCCACTCGAGAACCGCCATGGGCGTCGATGGCGACCTCCCAGGTGGTGACGCGATCGGAGAGATCGAACGCCACTTGGACCGTGCCGTCGTTGCCGGTGACCAGGATCGAGTTCCAGTAGAGAGTCTCCGCGAAGTCCGAGCGCACATCGCGCGGGCCCGTGCGGTGGTGGGCGTAGACGCGCGACCATTCTCGCTTCCCCCTCCCCATCCTTAGTCCGAATCCCGCCATCCCTTCATCCGCATAGCCCAAGCCAGCCAGCTCGTCGAGTACGGCGTCATCGAAGTCCTCCTCAAGTTCCTCTTCGGGCACTTCCTGATCTAGCGCCGCACCTGCCTCGGCTAGCTCCCGCATGGGAGCTCCCCCGGGGCGGGCGGCTTGACCGCGAGCGACGAAGAAATCAGCGCCGGCGCCTGGGCCGCCAGCGTAGCCGAGATCCATGAGGCGCTGCGCTTCGGGGGCTTCCATGGCTGCGAGGATGATTAGCTCATCCGCTGCCGGTTCGACCTCTGCGAAGCGCGGCATGGCATCCGCAAAGGCGCCGACCATGATCTGGGGTTGGCTACTTTGTAGATAGGCGGAGCCGCCCATGAGGCAGGTGACCAAGGCGACGATCGCCACGGTTGCTAGGGCACGCTTGAGCTTGGTGGCGAGCACGAAGATCACCACAAGCACCAGCAGTAAGAACACGGCCAGAATTTCGATGGCTGCGATGCCTGCGGTGCGGCGTCCGAGCTTGCGCTTCGCCTGAGCCAGCAACAGGCGGTTCTCGGCGCCAACGTCCAGGATGCGCGGGACGTCGGAGTGACCTTCGCGCATGAGTAGGCGCTTGCCGGCATCACCGTGTTCGGCTACGAGGGCCTCAGGATCAGCCCAGCCGAAGCGGCGCCAGCCGCGGGTGCCGAGGAGCAGGTCGACCGCACGTAGAGAGTCCTCATCGGCGCCCAGGAATTCGGGCGCGTCCTCCAGATCCTCTACGTCGGCGAGGAACCAGACCGAGTCCGCGAGACGCGTGGGTACTTCGCGAGCCATGGAGACCACGGCTGCGTCGCGCACGGCCACACCGAGCACGGCGGAGATCGGGCGCCCGTTCTCGTCGGTGGTGCGCAGGGTCAGGCTCTGGTGCTCACCGGGCGTCAAGCGGTCGTTTTCTGCATCGATGGCGATGCGAATCTCACGCTGACTGGGGCAGTGCACCAGGCGCTCGGCCACGGGCTTCAACTGCGAGTCGAAGACCGTTACGCGCAGCACGCCGGCGACAACTTCTGGAAGCTCGAAGCTGACTCGATTGTGCTTGCCGGCGAACCAATCCTGCGAGAGCAAGAGGCCGCGGCAGAAGATGCCCACGGTCCAGGGGCCGTCATGGGGTGTGTGTACCGTGGCTTCGATCTTGCCGGCGCTGCCGCTGGCGGAGAGCACTACGGCGCCTCCGACCACGCGCGGCAGGTCCGTGCTGATTTCGCTGGGGGAGTCGAGCACGAGTCGGTAGCTCTGACCTGCTTCGAAGCTGGCCTCGAAGCGTCCGCGGCCTTGGTGCACGCTGGCGAAGTCGCAGACCACACGGCCCTCTTGGTCGAGCAGCTTGCCGCTGCCGTCGACCGCACGGCCGAGGGCGTCGGTGAGCTCCACGTAGACGGCTTGCGAGATGCCGGCGCTGAGGGTGCCGCCTTCCGGGAAGAAGGCCACGTTCACATGGCCGGTGGGAACCAGGAAGGTCTCGACCGCGGCTTCGACGATGCCGCTGTCGCTGATGGTGGCCACCAGGCGTGCTTCACCGCGTTCGACGGAGTCCGGGACCTTGAACACGAGCACGGCGCGGCCTCCGGCGTCGAGGGTGGCAGAGCCGGTCCAGCGCTCTTCGCCGTCGATCCATAGCACGCTGGTCACGTGCGCTCCGGCAGCGGCGCCGCCGGCCACGCGGGTGACGAGCAACTCGGCCGAGCCGCTCTCGCCCACGCCGTAGGACTCGGCGTCCATGGTCAGTTTCTTGGCAAGCTGCGGCGGTTGGAAAGCGCGTACCTCCAGGGGTAAGCGCTCCACGGTGAACTCATCCTCGCCGTCGCGCAGTTCCAGGGCCCAAGTGCCGCCGGCGGCGTCCTCGGGAAGGGTCCAGTCCAGAGCCACGACCCCGTTCTCGCCGGGCCGGGTCCAGGTTTGCGCGGGCGCACCCTTGGTGTCGACGATACGCAGGTGGAAGCGCCCCTCGCTCGGAGCCAGGCTCAAGCGGTCGAGCACTACCGCGCGCATGCGCATGGTCTCGCCCGGCCGGTAGATGGGCTTATCGCTGGAGAGGTGTGCCATGGGTACGTCGCGGCCGGGGGCCAGGGGCACCTCCACTTCGCGCTCCACATCGCCACGCTTGGCTACAAGGCGTACCTTGGCGGCGGAACCGAAGTCCTCGCCGAACTCGGGCTCGAAGATCAGCTCGCTAGTGCCGGTGGTTTCGAGGCTGCCTTCGGCTAGTTGCGCATCATTGTCGTCCAGCAGTTGCCAGCTCAGGTGAGCAGCGGCCTGTTCGCCTTCCAGGTCCCAGACCTCCACGCGTACCTCCACGCTGGTGCCGCTGATTACGCCTGAAGGCGCGCTGGCGACGATGCGCAGATCGCGGCTGTTCAGTTCGCTTACCTCACGTTTGGCGGCGCCCACCCAGAGCCAGGGCGCGAGCATGGCCAGGGCAAAAATCACGCTGGCGGCGCGGCGCAGGGGCGTGGCGGTGAAGAGGCCTTGGATCAGGCGGCCCATGGTCTGTTTGGCCGGGGGTGTGAGCGTGAGCTCGGGCGGCGTGCCTTGGGCGGCGTCGTCGAGCAGCTTGGCCTGGGCGCGCATAGCTTCCAGTTGGGCGGCGTAGGTGGGATCGGAATCTAGGCGCGCTTCGATGGCGGTGGGGTCCTCGGCGCAGCCGTAGATGTATTCGAGCAGCTCCGCGGCCAGGCTCTCGTCAAATTGGTTGGGGGTGCTCATCGGGTGCCTCCTCGTTGGGTGGCGCTGTGGGTGGCGCTGTGGGTGGCGCTGTGGGTGGCGCTGTGGGCTGCGTCGTGCTGATTCGGGTCGTGGGAAGCGAGGGCTAGGCGCAGGCTGCCGAGGGCGGCGCGCATGCGGGTCTTGGCTGTGCCCACTGGGATGCTGAGGGCGCTGGCGATGGCGTCGAAGGTCAGGCCGGCGGAAGAGCGCATCAGGAAGACCTCGCGCTGGTCGTCGGAGAGGCGCCCGATGGCAGTGCGTGCGGCGCCCAGGGTCTCCGCCTGGGCTAGGGCTGTGTCGGGCCGGGGGCCACTACTCGCTAGTTGCATGCTGTCTACCTCTTCCAGGTCGATCGCCGGGCCGCGACGCTGCCGTTTGCGGCGTACATCCCGGGCGTGATTCAGGGTCAGAGCGAATATCCATGCGACGGGCTCAGTGGGCTCGGTGCCGCGCTCCATGGCGCGCCAGGCCTTGAGGAAGACCTCCTGCAGGATTTCGGCCACGTCGGCCCTGGTGCCCAGGACGCCACGGATGGCGCCGGTGAGCCCGGAGGCGTGTTGGTGGAAGAGCGCGGTGAGCTCGTAAGGGTCCGAATCTGCGGGCATGAATGACTTCGCTGCAGGTGGAGACGTGCGGGCGGGACTACGGATTGGCGAAAGTGAGGAATTGCTGGGCCGGATGCCAGCTTCCACATGCAACGACCCCGCTGGATCTCGTCGATCCAGCGGGGTCGTGTGTTGGGAGCCCCTGGGGAGGGGCTGTTCCGAGGCTCAGTCCAGAATCGGGAGAGCCGAGAAGGAGCGCACGGCGATGCGCTGGGCTACGCGGCCGGCGATTTCACGGAAGCGGCCAGCCAGGAAGGAGTCGGGCTCAGCCTCCACCACGGGAGCGCCGGCGTCGCCGCCCACGCGTACTGCGGGGTTGAGCGGGACCTGGCCGAGCACGGGGAAGCCGAACTTGGAGGCCAAGGCCTCGGCGCCGCCACTGCCGAAGAGATCGATGACGGTGCGGAAGCGGCACTCTTCATCGAGCTCGACGACTTGCTCGCCGGTACCGACTGCCAGGCGCACTTTCTGGCCAGCGTTGCCGTCCTCGACCATGCCTTCGATGGTGTAGCCGGACATGTTCTCGACGATGCCCAGCACCTCGGTGTTGACCTGCTTGAACATGGTGATGGCCTTGCCCACGTCGAAGGTCGAGACGGCCTGGGGCGTGGTCACGATCACGGCGCCGGTGAGCGGCACGAGCTGCGCCAGGCTGAGCTGGGCGTCGCCGGTTCCGGGCGGCATGTCGACCAGCAAGTAATCGAGCTCGCCCCATTCCACGTCCGAGAGGAACTGCTCGATCAGCTTGTGGACCATCGGGCCACGCCAGACGGCGGGCTTGTCGTCGGCGAGCAGGTAGCCCACGGACATGGTCTTGACGCCGTAGCGTTCCTTGGGGATCAGCTTGGGCTTCTCGGCGCTGCCGCCGCGGCCGGGCTCGCCCTTGAGGCCCATCATCATCGGCACGTCGGGGCCGTAGATGTCGCAGTCCAGAAGGCCGACCTTGGCGCCGGTCTTGGCCAGGGCGCAGGCCAGGTTGACCGAGACGGTGGACTTGCCCACGCCGCCCTTGCCGCTGGAGACCGCGATGATGTGCTTGATGCCCTTGCCGAGCAGGCGCTCGGCGCCGCCCTGCTCGCGCACGGTGGCGGTCATTTCGACCTCGACTTCGGTTACACCGGGAATGGCCAGGATCTCCTTCTCCGCCTGAGCCTTCATCTGTTCCTTCACGGGGCAGGCGGGGGTGGTCAGGTTGATGACCACGCTGACCTTGCCGCCGTCCACCTCGGACTTGGTGATGAAGCCCAGGGTGACGATGTCCTTGAAGAGATCGGGATCCTGGATTTTGCGCAGGGCGTCTAGGACCTGCTCTTGGGTGACAGCGCTCACGGGGGGGGCTCCGGTGGAGTAAGGGAAGCGGGGATGGCCAGACAGGGTAGGTTCGCCCGCCGGGATCTCAACCCGCATGCCGGGGAAGCATGCGGCCCGTGGCTCTGGACCGCCCTGGGGGGGCTGGATGGGCCTCGTTGAAAGCCGACGGGAAGGAACTCGACGGATCCGCGTCTAGCTAGTGGGGCCATCCACTCGTCCCTCAAGAGCTTCCGACCGCCCAGACAGGTACAAGACCATGCTTAATTCGATCGCACTCGCCGCCGCCCTAACCCTGGGCACCACGCTTGCCGTGCCTCAGATGCCCACCTCTAGGGCGATCACCGCCACCGCGGGCATATTCCCCTTGGCGACTGAGGCCTTGGTCTTCGATCCGGAGCAGAGCATGGCCGATTTGGTCGCCGAGTACGCACGGCTCACTGGCCAATCAGCGGCGATCAGTGAGGAGACAATGTCCTTCCTGTCGAATAGTAAAGTCCGCGTTTCTCCGGCAGCGACCGTTCCCCCCGCCATGGTCCAAGAAGTCTTCGAGCAGGTCATGCTGGAAAGCCACTTCGTGCTTGGAATCGTCTCCGATATGGAGCCGCGCATGTTCTCGCTTGTGAACCTGAATACAGGGCGCCGTACCACTCTGCGCAGTTCGGCGCGCTACGTGGCGCGTCAAGACCTCGAGGTCTATCGCAATCACCCGGCGCTGATGATCAGCACGGTCGTTGCCTTGCCCAATACGGATGTGAGGCAGCTGTCCAACTCGATGCGCACGATGATCACCGACGCAAACGTTCAGCAGATGCTTCCCGCTGGGGCAGGTAATTCCATGGTGGTCACCGGCTTTGGGAGGTCGACTGTGGAGCTTGTGGACATGCTTGAGCGTATCGACGCTAGCCGGGCTGCCGGCGCGATCGCCAATCCGGAGCTGTTCGAGATCATGCCCCTGAAGCATGCGGTTGCGCAGGAGTGCATTCCGCTCTTGGAGAGCTTGCTTGGATCCAAGGGCAAGGAGAGCATGGAGCTGCCTCAAGGCCTGCGAGTCGTAGCTGACATGCGCACGAACAGCCTGCTCGTGCGCGGCCACGCTGGCCAGATGGCCGACGTGCGCCGGGTGCTCTCCCTGCTCGACCAGAAACTCTAATAGAGCCGTAGATACACAAGGGCGCCCCCAATCCATGCCGTTGCGTGGATTGGGGGCGCCCTTCGTTCAGTTGCTTACTGCTGGATGTCGGCCGCGGGCGCCGCCGGCGTGCGCAGGCGCTTGAGGAAGCTGATCAGCGCCACGCGGCGGCTGGGGGAGAGCGCCATGAAGGCGCTGCGTGAGGTGCTGGCTTCGCCGCGATGCATGCCGATGGCGTCGGTCAAGGTTGTAGCGCGACCGTCGTGCATATAGGGACCTGAGTCAGCGATGCCCCATAGGCGTGCGGTGATGTACACGTGATCGAGCTCGCTGCCCGTCTCCTCCGAGAGTTGGTAGCCCAGATCGTGGCGCTTGAGGTCGCTGTAGAGCTGGACCTCTAGGCCACCACTGGGGTTGGTCTCGAAGCCAGCGGCGGAGTTGGCCAGGTCCACTGACATGAAGACGTTGGCGCTGGGGTCCGTGTGCACTTCGGGGAAGGAGTAGTCGAGCAGGGGCGTGCCGGTTTGCATGCTGGGAGTGTGGCAGTCGGTGCAACCCACTTGCTCGAACAGGATCTGACCTGCGAGGGTTTGGGCATCGAGCGCATCGACGGTCGGCCGCTCGAGGTTGGTGCCGAAGATGTGCAGGGCGGAGATCTCTCCCGCCAGGATCTCGTCGACGACACCGTCACCGTCGGCATCCACGCCGGCGCCTACCAACTCGGCGGGCTGGATACCAAAGTGGAAGCCCATGGCGCCCAGGTCGAAGGCGCGCGACGTGGCGAACTCGCCCTTGCGGCCGAAGGGGCGAACTACCAAGTCGTTGTTGATACCCTCGACGGCGCTGTAGTCGAAGTCCTGCAGGGCGGAGTCGTAGGTCAGGCTGCCAAAGGAGACGCCCTTGGAGATCAAGGACTGGGGCACGTCGGGCGTGGCCAGGGCCAGAGCGAAGGCGCCGCGCAACTCGACGGTCATCTCCTTGGCGACCAACTCGACGCCGCCGGAGCCGAACATGAAGGGCGGGTTGATCAGGCGGCCATTGAAGGCAGCGAAGCCGTTGCCTGCATTATCCAGGATATCAATGCGGGTAATGCCGCCCATGGCGCTGGCGCTTGCCAGACCAGCGCCGCCAACCCCAAGGCGCGCGGGGATCGAAGCGGAGCTGATCACCGAGTGGCACTCGAAACAGGACTGCGAATCCAGTCCGTTGACACGCAGGAAGGCGGAGCCATGGCCGAGGGTCGGACGTCCACCCGGCGAAGCGGGATCGAAGGGATCCATGGGGCCGTCGCCGTGGCCATCATGCCGGTTGAAGGGCGTGGCGAAGATGCGCATGCCGTGGGTCCGCAAGTCGTCCAGTGACAGGTTCCCAGAGACAACTTCAGCTTGCGTCAGTCGGTGGGGGCCAAGTGCGGGACCATCCTGTTGGGGGACGGCGGGAGCGAGCAGGAGGAGTAGGGGAGCGAGCATGCGGTGAGCCTATATTGCGAAGATTCGACTATTCATAGAGTACCCCGAATCCACGGCCGTGAGCGGGCGTGAATCGGATGGTTCGAATCAAGCAACTCACGAACGCGTTGAGGTCGACGGGAGGAATGCTGCTCCTGTACTCCCGCAGCACTTGGGGAGTGCGCACTCAGATCGGAGACACAGGCTCGAAGTGCGTAGCTGACCCTGCGCCGGAGCGCCAACACTCTGTGACGTGAGGTGCCGCTGCTGCCCTCCGCATCAGGCAAGTGGCCTCTACCCGTGCCAAGTCGGCTTGCGGCGACAGGTTGGAACAGGCTACCTGTGGTCCACTTTGAGGCACCGAAGGCCGCGCCCTCGGTAGATCTACAAGACCTGGGGCGGTGCGCTGTCGAGCAGCGGGGATAGGTAGAGCACGTGTGCCTTGGGATGCTCGGGCTCGGGTCGCACGAGGTCGGCGGCGATGCGCAATAAGTCACGGCGGCTGACCTGGCCCACCAGGTAGTCCCCGTCCAATACAGGCAGGCGGCGGTAGGGGGTGTCGTGGAAAATCTGTGCCAGGGTCAGCAGATCATCATTGGGGCGAATGGTGCGCGCCATGATGTCCATGTGGCGCACGACCGTACCCAGCTGAGACTGGCCCTGGATCTCCTGGGACAGGGCGAATTGGCGTGCCACCACATCGCGGCGGCTGACCTGACCCAAGAGGGAGTTACCGCGCAGCACAGGTAAGCGACGGAAGGGGGTTGAACGGAAGAGATTCGCGGCCTCGGTGAGGTCTGTCTCCTCATGGATGATGCGCTTGGGGTCGGGGTTCATATAGGCACCCACCAGCCCGCCGGGGATTTGATCGTAGGCGGAATTGATCAAGACGCGCATGGCTGTCTTCTCAGAGAAACTGCCACGAAATTGATCTTCCGTATCCAAGACGGGGGCACCGGAAACTCGTTTTGCGAGCAACTGATCGATGCTCTCGAATACATCCGCTTCCGGGCGCAAGACCATGATCTTCTTGGCCATGAACCGGGGGGCCTTATCGAAGGTCTTTGCCTGGCGCCGAAGCTCATCCATCGCCGGGGCCAGCGCGTTCAGGCAACACTTCTCGGAGTACATTCCGAGGTAGCGACCATTCGTGTCTGTGACTGGAGCACCCGTGATCGAATGCTGCTGGAGTTTGGCGATCCCCTCTACTACCAATGTCTCAGGACCAAGGGTGACTAGGTCTTGTCTCATGAATTCTGAGACGACTCTGACTTTTAGCATGCGGGTTCTCCCTGTGTGTATCTACGCATGTTGCCGGTTGGACCCCGATGGGTCCTGGCAAACTTCCACATGACTCTTAGTGTACGCTCTTCCGAAAATCACCCCAGGAATGCCCAATTGAATGCCCCGATACGGGCTCTAGAGCACGATTGGAGAATTCACAGAGAGGACAACCATGCTCACTTGTCTCGTATTGGCCAGCTTCGCAAGCGCGGCGATTGTTCAGGAGAATGTGACCGCACCACAGTTGGTGGCGCAGGGACGCGCGTTGTTGCCGAGCTACAACGGCGACCACCGGAGCTTCTTGACCGACTTGCAGCAGCGCGAGGTGAGAGCTGCGAGTCACCTGCTTTCGGCTGCGCTCGCTCTGGACCCAAAGAGCACCTATGCCATGTGGTGGAAGGGTCATGCGGAGACTTTGCTGGGGGAGGATCGAGGCAACCGCGGTGCGTGGGGGCAGTCGGTTGCGTACTACGAGAGCGCCCTCGGTCTGTTCGATTCCGTGCTCGAATTGGAACCGGACTATCACTGGGCTTGGTACGCCCGTGGTATGGCGCGTAATCGACTGGGGCAGCCCTTTCAGGCCCTGGCGGATTACGAGCAGAGTGTGCGAGTGGCCAATGGACGCATCGCGGCGGCGGAGGACCCGCAAAGTTCCGAGGCGGATGCGCTCTTCGTGCGCTTCAAGGCGCGCCAATGGCAGGCGGATACACGCATTGGCGTGCTAGCGTTCGACCAGGCCAGGCAGGAGTTCCGTGAGTTCTACGCGGACAATGGAGGCAACCCCTGGGACTTGAATTTCGCCCTGGGGGAGAGCTACCTGCGCCAGCGAGACCTTGGCGGGGCAGCGACCTTGTATGGGGAACTGCTAGGGGTGCGGGACTTCGTCAGTTTCGATCGCATCCATTCCGAGCTTGGCTACCTGGCTGGGCTCAGGGGGGCTCCTGTTGAAGCCCATGCGCACCTTCATGCAGCGATCCAGCGCGAGCGTGTGGCGACTCTCTATCCGCGCCTTTGGCTGTGGATTCTGGCCACGCCGGAGCGCCGCTCCGAGGCGGCGGATGACCTGGGCGCCTTTCTCGAACACCCACCCGCCAGCCTCAGTGCCTGGGATCTGACGGTCGGCCGATTCCTGCTTGGCACGGGCAGTTCTGCAGACTTCCTGCGCGCCGGTTCTATGGAAGAGCAACGCCGCATGGAAGTGGCCGTGCCCCTGGATGATCTCATGTGCGAGGTGTGGTTCTACGCGGGCCTCAAGTACGAGCGCGCCGGCGATTCAGCCAAGGCCACTCGCGCTTACGCGCTTGCGCTCGGCTACGACCCACCCAAGTTCAAGTGGGAGTGGGCTTTTGCCCGTGCGGGCTTCGCGCGTTTGATGGGACAGCGCTCCGAGTTAGAGGAGTACCCCGCCATCGAATGGAACGGCGAGCTGCTCGTCTTGTATGTGCACCGCGCGGGCGAGTTGGCGTCGCGCACGGAGTTGCCTCGGCCATTGCTGGCGGGGGACTTGGTGCAGGCGGTGGTGCGCGCTGCTGATGGTTCCAGGCGCGTGTTGCGGCACGTTATCGGCGTTGCCAAGGACTGAGTGGCTCCCCGTATCGCTATTGCAGCCCAGGCTTTCTATCGTGGGGCTATGAGCGAATCTCGTCGGGCTGTTTGCCTAGTTTCTGGAGGCATGGATAGTGCTGTTGTCTTGGCCGAAGCGCGCGCAGCGGGCTTTGAGACCTATGCCCTTTCGTTTCGCTATGGACAGCGGCACGTGGTCGAGCTGGAGGCCGCGGCACGCGTGGTTAGCAACGTGGGTGCCAAGGACCATCGGGTCGTGGATGTGGACCTCTCCAGCCTCGGTGGATCGGCCTTGACCGACGCCATCGATGTGCCCAAGGACCGCAAAGCGGAGCACATGGGAAAGGGCATCCCGGTGACCTATGTGCCGGCGCGCAACACGGTTTTTCTGGCGGTTGCTCTAGGCTGGGCGGAGGCGCTTGATGCTTCCGACATCTTTCTGGGGGTCAACGCCGTGGACTATTCGGGCTATCCCGATTGCAGGCCGGAGTTCCTGAGGGCCTTCGAGCAGTTGGCTAGCAAGGCCACTGCGGCCGGAACCGAGGGCGGTGTGCGCTATACGGTGCACGCACCGCTAATGGAAATGGACAAGGCCGCCATCGTGCGGCGTGCGGACGAGCTAGGCGTGGACCTGGGCTTGACGCACACTTGCTATGACCCGGTACATCAGGGGGGGCAATCGCTCTCCTGTGGGCGCTGCGATGCTTGCTTGTTACGGCTTAAGGGCTTCGCTGAAGCCGGCACAACCGATCCCATCCACTACATCTCCCTGTGAGCGACTCCCTACGTCCGCCCGAGCCCGTCTCCGCCGACGATCCGCGCATCGAGGCCATGCGCCACCTACTGGGCGTGATCGATCGCTTGCGCGCGCCGGATGGTTGTCCCTGGGATCTCGAGCAGACCGAGGCGAGCATGGCGCCGTGTCTGATCGAGGAAGCGCACGAGCTGCAGGAAGCGATCGAGAACGAGTCCCCGGAGGCGCGCGCCTCGGAGGCGGGGGATGTGCTCATGAACGTGGCCTTGATCGCACGCATCGCCGAGCAGGAAGGCTCCTGGGACTTGGCCGATGCGACCAACGATAGCGTGGCGAAGTTGGTGCGCCGCCATCCGCACGTGTTTGGCGATCTTGAGGCCGCGGACACCGGCGAGGTGCTGCGCAACTGGGAAGCGATCAAGCGCCAGGAGCGCGGCGCTAAGGGTAGCGATGACAGCGCGGTGGCGGGCGTGCCGAAGGCGCTGCCCGCGCTGCAGCGTGCGGCTCGTTTGGCGGGCAAGGCGGCGCAGGTGGGCTTTCAGTGGGACAGCGTTGGCGGTGCCTTCGACAAGCTGGTGGAGGAGTTCGGGGAACTGAGCGAGCTCTTGCCCGAGAGCTTGCTGGCCGGGGCGCGCAAGCCTGAGCTAGAGCCAGAACATCGCGCGCGCTTGGAGCATGAGCTGGGCGATCTGTTGTTGGCGGGCTCGATCCTCGGGCGCTATTTAGGCCTGGATGCAGAGGCTGCCTGTCGCGCGGCTACACGCCGCTTTGAGGGTCGCTTCCGTGTGATGGAGGAGAACCTGCGCAGCACGAATCCTGAGCAGCCGTTCGAGGGTTTGGACGAGGACGGCTTGCGTCAAGCCTGGACTCAGGCCAAGGCCGATCCGCGCACCGAGTAGCTCTAGCTACTGCTCTTGCTGATTCGATAGCCGGTCGAGGCTCGGATCCATTTCCAGAGCGAGGTCTTGCTCGCGTGCCGCTTCTTGGGCGCGTCCCAGGTGGCGTAGGGCGATGCTCAGGTTCCAGTGGGCGCCGGGTAGGTCGTAGTGCTCGAGGGCCTCGCGGAAGTGGGCTTCGGCGGCCTGGGGCTGATCGCTTTCGAGGGCTTGGTTGCCCTTGCCCAGGGCGCTCCAGGCGCGATCGAGCTTGATGGGCTTGGGCGTCGTCAACAGGGGGATGAGCACGCACACCAAGGTTGCACCCGGGAAGGCGAACCAGCGCCAGCCGCGTTGGTCGGCGCGCTTCGAGAGGCTCCATCCGAAGATGACACCGAGTAGAGCGCCGAAGCCGTGGACCAGATTGGCTACCCGCCAGATCTCGGCCTGCGTGAGCAGGATGCAGAAGAAGAACCAGCCCACCATGAGTCGCGTGGCGCCAGGATTGAGAAAGCCCTTGCTTTGCGGATGCCAGCGATCCAGTGCCCAGAGCAGGCCAAAGATGCCGTAGACGATGCCGGAGAGGCCCACGTAGGGGCCGCTGAAGGCCCACTGGATAGCACCGGATCCAAAGCCGCAAAGGACCACGAAGAAGCCCAGGCCGGCGGACCCGATCAAGCCCTCGGCGATGACTCCGAGGCGCCAGGTCATGACCAGATTGAAGAACAGGTGCAGCCCGTCTCCGTGTAGCAGGCAGGCCGTGAAGAGCGCCCCGATTGTTCCGGGCCAGTTCTTGGCGCTCGGGACCAGGAAGTCGAACTGGGCTCCCCCGAAGTCCATCAGCGACAAGGCCAAGCTCGTCACCCAGAGGGTGATCGTGACTCGCGCCTCCAGGGGGTGGAAGTCCCGGATGCGCTCGCTCAGGTCGGGGGCAGGCACCGCCGCATCCTACTCGGGCCGCCTCCCGGGGCACGGACGAAACGCCAAGTGGCGCCGGCGCGTAGACTGCGCGAACATGAGCTCTCTCCTACGCACCGATGGCCTTTTCAAATTTCAGGGAGGGGCCGGGCGCGAAACGCCGATCCTCAAGGACGTGGGCTTGGAGCTCGCCGAGCAGGAATTTCTGTGTGTGATGGGCCCCAGCGGGTCCGGCAAGACGACTTTGCTGCACCTGCTTTCGGGTCTCGACGAGCCCTCGGCCGGCAGTGTGGAGCTGAAGGGCCAGGACCTGGCGCGGCTCTCCACGGGCAAGCGCACCTTGCTGCGCCGTCAGCAGGTGGGCTACGTTTTTCAATTCTTCAACCTACTGCCGAATCTGACGGTGGCGGAGAACATCGGGCTGCCGGTGGCGATCGCTGGTGCGCGGCCTGCATCCAAGCGTAAGGAGATCGCGGAGTTGGCCGAGCGCCTGGGTATCGCTAGTCGCCTGGAGGCCTTCCCGCACGAGCTCTCCGGGGGCGAGATGCAGCGCACATCGATCGCGCGCGCGTTGATCGGTGGGCAGCCGCTGCTGCTCTGCGACGAACCCACGGGGAACCTGGCCCAGCAGGCCGGCGCGGAGGTCATGGCGCTCCTGCGTCAAGCGGTGGATGAGGACGGGCGCACGGTCTTGCTCGTGACCCACAATCCGCGCGATGCGGCCTTTGCCGATCGCGTGTGCTTCCTGGTGGATGGGGAGCTGGCGCCTGAGCATGAGCTACGCGGGCCCGAAATTCGCGTGGATGATGTGCACGCGGCCCTGGGGCGCCTGTCTATCTGATGGGTCTCGCAACACTGATCACCCGGCGCTCGCTGCTGCAGCGACCGGGGCGCTCGCTCTTTGCCGTGCTCGGTATCGCCCTCGGCATCGCCACGGTGGTGGGGCTGGTGGTACTCGATATCAATACGGTTCTAGGGCTTTCCCGCGCGCGTGCGCGCACGGGCATGGCGGACATGGAGCTGCGTGCGGCGCAGGGCAAGGGATCGATCGAGGAGCTGCGCGAGATGGATGGTATGTCGCTCGTGTTGCGCACCTTCCAGAATGACGCAGTCGTACGCCTACCGGACTTGGCGGAGGATTCCACGGCGCCGGGTGCTGACCGCAATCCCAGTCGGGTGCGCTTGGTGGGCGCGGACTTGGACGACTTGGATCAGTTTGAAACCTGGCGCCTGGAGCAGGGCACGCTGCCGGCTGTGGAGAAGCGCGCGCAGGGCGTGATGCTCGGGCTGGGCATTGCGGAGGAGCTGGGCCTGACTGTGGGCGATTCGATTCTTCTCTCCCGTCCGCGGCGCTTGGGCAAGCGCGAATGTGTGGACGGCAAGTTGGTGGCTGTGGCTGGCGGTGCGGAACCGGATCAACCCCTGCAGCAACGCTTCGAGGTTACGGGCCTCCTGGCGCGCGAAGGGCTTGGGCGGCGTTTCGCCGGGCGCGTGGCGCTCCTGGATTACGACGCGGGCGCGGCGCTGTATCCCAAGCAACGTCTGCAGACGGTGTTCTGGGGCCAACGCGACAAGACTGTGGATGTGGAGCGCTTGGAGACGAGCTTGGCCACGAGCTACTCCTATGAACTCAACCAGGGCGTGATTCTGGGGCAGGCCGCGGACGAGCGCGCGTTCCGAACCGGGGTGCGCATGGCGGGGCTCTTGGCCTTGGTGCTTGGGCTGTATGTGATCTTCCACACCTTGTCCATGTCGCTCACCGAGCGCGTGCGCGAGGTCGGTGTCCTGCAGGCCTTGGGGGCTACCCGGCCGCAAGTGGCGCGGGTGTTTCTGTTGGAGGCCTTGATCCTGTCGGGAACCGGCGCGCTGCTGGGGATCGCGGGGGGGCTGGGGCTAGCGCGCTTGTTGCTGTACTTGCAGATCACGACCTTGGGGGTTGGCAAGGTGGTGCCGGGCTTTCATGTGCCGTGGGGGACGACGCTCTCCTTGGCGGGCATGGGGTTCATTGTGGCCATGCTCGGGTCCGTGTTCCCCCTGGCGGCTCTGGGGCGTGTGGATACGGCGGCGGCTTTGCGCGGCGAGGATGTGCGTTCGGGGCGGGCGGCCTTTGGCTTCCAGTTGTTCTATGCGCTGCTGATCAGCTTGCTCTTGCCGGCCCTGTACTTCGTGATCGTCCCCGTGGTGGGGGAGTTCACGGGGGAGATGCTCTCGGTTGTGCTGGGTGCCTTGGGATTCCTGGGGCTGGTGGTGCTGCTCTCGCTCGTGACGCCGCGCATTCTCTCTGGGCTGTGTTCCTTCCTGACGAAGCCCTTTACCTACTTCTGGCCCTTGGCGGGGCAGATGGCGGCGCGCACGATCGCGGTCTCGCCGGCGCGCGTGGGCGCGAGTGCGGCGGCCTTGGCGCTAGTGACGGCGGGTTTGGTTGGGCTCAAGGGCATGACGCGCAGCTTGGCGGCTGAGGTGGACGTGTGGGCCGACGAGGCCGTGTCCCAGAAGGTCTGGCTGCGCAATATGCCGGACGTTTCCTACGACGACCTGGCGGAGGTGCTCAGCGGTGCGCCCGATGTGGTCGGCATCGAGAAGGGCAACGCGCGGGTGATGGCGCCCTTCCTCTTGGTCGGCGCGCAGCCCAGGGGGCTCGCAGGCTTTGGGCCGCTGTCCACTGAGGCGCGGCTCATGCGGCGCTTCAGCGAGGAGCGCGGCATGGTTGTTTCGCGGCGCTTGGCGAAGAAGTTCGACTACGAGTTTGGCGACACGGTGCCGATCGCGCGCGCCAATGGTGACGTGGTGGACTTCACGGTCTTGGCCGTGAGCGACGCCTATGGTCACTGGCCCTTCCCGGACGAGCGCATGTACGCGGTGGTCTCTGACCATTGGCTGGAGAAGGACTTCTGCAAGGACACGGCCACGGTCAACGAGGTGGCGCTGTTCATTGAGGAGGGCGGCGACCCAACTGCGGCGCACGCGGTGGCTGAGGCCTTCCTTGCGGAGCGCTTCCCGCGCTGGCCGGGAGGCCTGCGCTTGCACACTGGGGAGGAGGTGCGTGTCCATCACCGCTGGGACATCGTGCGCGACTTCGTGCTCTTCGACGTGCTGATCCTGCTGACCGGCTGCTTGGCCGGTCTGGGGGTGCTCAACGGGATGCTGCTGGCCGCCCTCGAGCGGGCCAAGGAGTTTGGCGTGCTGGCGGCCCTCGGGACTACCCGGCGGCAGATCGCTGGGTGCGTACTCTTGGAGGCGGCGGTGGTCGGATTGGTGGGCGGGGTGCTCGGCGCCGCCCTCGGAGCTGGCCTGACCCCATTGGCGGTGAGGGCGGTCCAGGAGCTGGCCGGTCTCGACCTGCCCCTGCGCAGTGCGGGCCCATGGCTGCCCGTGGGGGTGCTAGGGGCCCTTTGCGTCTCGATCTTGGCCTCTATCTACCCAATCTGGCGTGCTGGACGCTTCGATTCGGTGCGAGCGGTCAGGACCGGTTGAGACTGGTTTTGGATTCTCTGAATGTTTGCGCGGCGCGCTCTTGACGGCTTGCCGGCCCTTGCTATGCTTCCCGGCCCAAGCGCGGGGGTGTAGCTCAATTGGTTAGAGTGCTGGCCTGTCACGCCAGAGGTTGCGGGTTCAAGTCCCGTCACCCTCGCCATCCCGCACCGCTTGGGGAACCTCCGGGTTCTCGCACCTGCCCTTCGCTTTCGCTCACTGAACTTGCTTTCACCGGCAGGTATTCTGGACGGCGCTTGCGGAGGGCAGACTGCATCCCGGAGTTCGCTCTCGGCATGCTGCGTAAAACCCAATGACCATCCCTGATCTAGAGCCCCCGACCCTCATCGAGGACCAGGCCGGATTGGATGCATTGATCGAGGACCTGCAGGGCCAGGACGAGATCGCCGTCGATACGGAAGCGGACTCGTTCTACTCCTATAAGAACAAGGTCTGCCTGATCCAGGTCACGGTCGAGGATCGCGACTACCTCGTGGACCCGCTTGCTGACGTGGACATGTCGGGTCTCGGGCCGATCTTTGCGGATCCGACCAAGATCAAGATTTTCCACGACTCGGAGTACGACGTGCTGATCCTGAGCCGTGACTTCGGCTTCAGCTTCCGCAACCTGTTCGACACGCGCGTGGCCGCGGCCGTTTTGGGTTCCGCTGCGCCGGGCCTGGCTTCGGTTCTGGCCGAGCACTTCGACGTGCATTTGGACAAGTCCATGCAGCGCTCGGATTGGGCCCAACGGCCGCTCTCCGACAAGCAGATCGCTTATGCGCGCTTGGACACGCACTACCTGCAGGACCTGGCTGCTGCCCAGCGTAAGGCACTGATCGAGGCTAAGCGCATGCACATCCTGGAGACTGAGTGCGTGCGCCTCGAGGGCCTTTCGCCCAGCGAACCGCGCTTCTCTCCGGACGAATTCGTGCGCGTGAAAGGCGTGCGCGAACTGGGTCCCCTGGAGCGCCAGGTGTTGCGCGAGTTGGTGGTCTACCGCGAGAGCATCGCCCGCAAGACGGACGTGCCGCCCTTCCGCGTGATCAGCAACCCGACGCTCTTGGAGCTTGCCCGCCAGCGCCCGCACAACCCGCGCCGACTGACGGACATCAAGGGCTTCACCCCGCGCATGCTGCGCCGCATGGGTGACGAGGTGCTCGATGCCATCGAGGAAGGCGAGGCCAAGGGCCCGCTCGAGCGCTTGCCGGTGCTGCCCAAGAAGGACGGCACGGATATTCTCGACGAGAAGGGTCACGACCTCTTCGATCGGCTCAAGACTTGGCGCAAGAAGGAATCGGATCGACTGGGTATCGAGTCGGCCTACGTGGCCACGCGTTTGATCCTGATCAAGATGGCGGACGAGCGTCCGGCCGATAGCGATGCGATCGCCGCTATGCCTGGTGTTGCCGATTGGCAGGTAGAGGGCTACTCCGAAGCCTGGCTGCGCATCATCAAGAGCTTCGAGGACGATGTGGCCGCAGGCCGCGTCCCGAAAAAGCGCCCCTGGCGCCGCAGCCGTTAGCCGTCGAGGCCGGCTTGGGCCTGGCGGATCATGTCCTGGACCAGGGTCATGCGCCGGCGCGAGGCGGGGACTTGGGCGAGCTTGTTAAGAGCGGAGCGGTAGGCGCTCTGGGCTTCGGCTTGGCGTCCGGCTGCTCGTAGGACCTCGGCGCGGTGCAGCCACCAGCCGTCGAGGCGCGGCAAGACTTTTGCGATGCGTTCGATGCGCGCGAGGGCGCGCTCGTAGTGGCCTAGCTCCGTTTCCAATTGCAGGGCCGGTAGCTCGAGGCTGATGATCGGGCCGAGCTTGGTGAGGCCGGTCTCGAGGCCTGCCAGGGCGGCGCTGCGTAGGCCGGGACCTTGCCTAAGCTGTAGGTCGTGGCGCGCCATGAAAACGTCGGGGCTGGGTTTGGCGTCGCCAGCGATGACGTGGTCGTAGTCCCTGACGGCGGAGCGCAGGCGGTTCACGCTAGCCCAGAGCTGGGCGCGTTCGAGGCGTGCGCCGTGGACGTTTGGGTTGTGCTCGAGGAACTCACCGTAGGCACGCAGGGCGCGCCAGGTGTGGCCGGCGTCGCGCAGGATGCGGCCTTCGATGCGGCCGGCCGCGGAGAGCGCCGGGTCCAGTCGGCGGGCTTGCTTCACATCGGCGAGAGCGCCTGGAAACTGGCGGAAGCGGCGCAGGAGATCCGCGCGGCGTAGGAAGAGATCGGCGCGCCGGGGGTTCTTGCGCAGGTCCTTGCTGACCAGCTCGATCTGTGCCCACAGCTCCCCGTCGGGAGCTGCTGCCAGGGGCGTTGCTCCAAAGAGCAAGGCGCAGGCCAGAAGAGAGAGAAGACGCGGGCGCATACCCTTTCAAAGTACCCTGCCGAGTGCGTGGCGGGGGCCAATTCCGGACCTGGAGCTAGGGGGCCTGGCCCAGAAAGGGACGTAGTGGCACCGTGGAGCCAGCACTCATGCCCGAACTCAACCTGCTCACCTGAAAGAAGCTACGGCCTGCTAGCGGGTTTCGCCGTGACCGGCGGGATCGTGTTTGCACTGACTGGGTCCTCCTCAAGCTCCTTTGGCCTTCTGTTGGGTCCCTTTGCTGGCGGATTCGCGCGGGACTGGCAGTCCTGTTGCGCCCAGAACTCCTTTGCCATCGCGCCCTACGCAATCGGGGGTCTTGTGCTCGCCAGCGGCATTCAGGTGCGGGTACGGCCCGAGGGGAAACTCCGCCGGGCTCTGCGGGTTGGCGCCTGGTGGTTAGCGGTCGTGGGTTGGTTTCTAGCCGGGCTGATCTCCTACGCGCACGCCTTGGAGTAGGGTGCGAATCCATGGAATCGACTCCGCAGAAAATTCTGGTGGTGGGCAACTCTGGCTCCGGCAAGTCGACTTTGGCCAAGCTGCTGGTGGCCGAGCATGGCCTTGCTCACCTGGACTTGGACAAGCTTGCCTGGCTGCCGACCTCGCCGCCAACCCGCGCGCCCTTGGCGGATTCAGCGGCTGCGATCGCGGCCTTCGTGAGTGAGCATGAGGCTTGGGTAGTGGAGGGTTGCTACACGGACTTGCTTGTGCTCATGGGGGATCAAGCAGAGGAACTGATCTTCCTCAAGCTAAGTGTGGAGGACTGCATCAGCAATGCTCGCAGCAGGCCGTGGGAGCCGCACAAGTATGCGAGCAAGGCAGCTCAGGACGAGAACTTGGAGATGCTCGTGGATTGGATCGCTGGCTACGCGGAGCGCACGGATACCTTTTCGTTGGCGGCCCATGAGCAGTTCTTTGAGAGCTTCAAGGGGAGCAAGCTGATCTATGAAAGCAACCGGTGATAAATCGCATCTGGAGTTATCCGCGTTCGAGCTCCGACAGCGTAAGTCCGGCCGGGTCTTCTTGGTCGGGATCGGGATAGCTGTCCTGTACGGCTCGCTGGTGTTCGCGAGCTTCATGTTGCCCCACGAATACGAGAGTTCAGACCGGGGTTGGTCCTAAACCCAAGATCCGCTCAAGGGACCAACCCTTCCCCAGATCAAGTGGAGTTTCTCGCGCTACGTCGAGAGCAGTGGGAAGCAGAACCTCGTGCTCCATCGGACCTTCAAGCCGGCGTGGTTCACGCGGGTGGCGTGGATCCATCACTTCAACCATGACCGCTGGGACTTGCCCTATATGCAGGCTTCGGTGCGCCCGGCCAGAGGGCTGCAGTCGTCGCCGGCACTCGACCATGTGCCGGGCGGGGTAGGGGATAACCCGAAGTAAGCGCAGAGCGGCGCAATGGAGACTACCAACAGCAACCAAGCATCGGAGCTATCGGGATTCGATCTGCGCATGCGCAAAGCCAGCCGGATCTTCCTGCTCGTAATCGGGATCGCGATTCCGCTCGGCGCCTTCTATCTTTGGACGATGGCGGCGGAGTTCATGCCGATCTACGAGTACGAGAGTTCCGACCGCGGTTGGTCCGAGTCCGAGCATCCCTCGAAGGGACGCGGCTACGAGGACGTTGTTGGACCCGGCTTCGCGGCGTACGTGGCGAAGTCAGAGAAGCGTGACCTAGTGCTCTGCCGCACGTTCAAGCCCGCGTGGTATGCCTGCGCGCCTTGGATCGATCACAGCAGCCACGAGCGTTGGGATTTGCCGTACATGGACCCGTCGGATATCCGCTGAGTTTGCTGCCGCAGTTGGATGTCATTCGAGACGCGTTCAAGAAGTCGGGCAAGTAGCGGGGGACCCCGTTTCCTCGCGTGCGCGATGTTATAACGCGCTGCGCTGACTGTTCCCGTAGGTGGATCACGGTCCTCGGTGGTGCGAGGTGCTTTGCTAGTACGGGAATTGTGGGTTGTCGTAGGATCGAGAGACAATGACCTGCCCAAAACCGCGTTTGCGTTGTTCGTCTGTTCTCGTTGTTGGTGGTGTGCTGATTGGACTTGTCGCTTGTGCGGGGACGCATGAGGGGATGGGTTCGAGTGCTGGGCACAAGGGGCCGGAAGTGCAGCAGGGAAATTCGGGGACGCAGCGCTTTGTGCCGGGGCTCTATGCGGGCTTTGATGAGACGCGCGCCATGCGCACGGTCGCGCTGGGGGATAGCTACTACCGGGCGCCGGCCAGTGAAGGCTATGAAGCGGTCATGGCGCATTTGCGCGGGGAGTTGGAGAGCGCGGGCTACGGCACGGTCTCCGGCTTTCGCATCGAGACCCTGGTGATCGATCCGGCCTATGACGCTTGGACGCCGCGGGCTGCCAGCGTGGCGCTCTACTCGGGAGACGGTTCGCGCAGCGTGCTGCACAGCTTCGAGCAGCAGAGCGATAGAGATCGTCTGATGATGCCCGTGGGTGCGCCCGACTGTGACGTTACGGGCCGGGCCGTCTTTCGTATTCGGGATGTGGAAGCGGGCACGATTCTCGTGACTCATGCGCCGGCGCGGAAGGATGTGCTGCGCCGCGCACGCTTGGCCGGGGCGGTGGCGGTGCTGTCGTCGTCCTTGGCCAGCTACAACGTGGAGCCGGGCAGTATGCAGCCTCTCGAGGACGCCTTGCGCTTGCGAGTCTACCCGCAGGGTTCGCAGCTTCCAGTGGGGCAGATATCGCGTCGGGCCCACGCACGCATCGAGGCTGAGCATGAGGCCTCGGGCTCCGCGCGGATTGAGTTCATGGCGCGAGCCGAGCGCGAGGTGCGACCCTTGCGCGTGCTGGTTGGGATCGTCGAAGGTGCACAGCATCCGGGCGAGGCGGTCGTGCTGCCTAGTCACATTCGCTATGCGGGCGCCTCGGACAACGCCAGCGGCTTCGGTGCCTCGCTCGAGAGCGCGCGTTTGCTGGCGCAACAGATTCAGTCCGGAGAACTCCAACGTCCGGCGCGTTCCTTAGTTTTCCTGTGGGGGCCGGAGATCACGCAGAGCCGTGCTTGGCTCGAGCAGGCTGAGATGCGCGCGGTGGCTGCGATCACGGCCGTGGCTTGCGGAGATTCATCGGGTGGTGGCGGCAGCGGTCAGCTGCTGGAGCGCATGCCTGACCCCGGCGCGATCGAGGCCTTAGCACCCGACGAACATACCCAATGGGGCAGCGGCGACGTGGACCCTGAGAGCTTCAGCGCCAATGGACTGGCCTTGATCGCCCGCTGCGCCTTGAGCGACGTGGCGCTTGCGTCCGGTGGCTGGCGCACGGCCGACCACCCCTGGGAGGGCGGCTCGGACCCGGATGCCTACATCGAGGTGGGTGTGCCGGCGGTGCTGCTCTGGCACTTCAGTTCGTCCTGGTATCACACCAGTCTCGATCGTTTGGACAAGATCGATCCGGCGGAGCTCAAGCGCTCGGCGGTCAGCGCGTTGGCTACGGCATTGGCGGTGGCATCGCCCGGGCCCGAGGACTTGGAGCGCTACCTGCGCAGCGTGGACATGGAGGAGAGCGTGCGGGTGGCGGCGGCGCTCAAGGCCGGCAACCTGGAGCTGGCGACCCACTGGGAGGACTGGTGCGCCGGAACGCGGGACTGGCTTAGGGAACTCTGCGGATCTTAGGCGGCAGGGTCTTGTTCGAGTGCGGCAAGAGTCCATCCTGTGAGGTAGGGGATGCGAACCAGTTCGTAGGGTGAGCCCTCGAACCCCTACCCCGCACCGATCATGATCACTCTGCTTGTTTCCCTCGCTCTTCTCGGCGTCACCGAAAACCCTGAATGGAGCGGCTTTCGCGGCAATAATGGCCTCGGCGTAGCGCCGGGCGCCAGCATTCCGGCCAGCTTGGACCCCGAGTCCAACCTGGCCTGGAAGGTGGAAGTGCCGGCGGGCTACTCATCGCCCGTGGTGAGCGGGAACCATCTGTTCCTGACCGCTACTGAGGGCAAGCAGCTGATCACGATCTGCCTCGATCGCGATAGCGGCGAAGAGCGCTGGCGGCGCTCGGTGGAGTTCGACGGTAAGCGGCCGGGTGCGAACTCTGCAGCCGCTCCGAGCCCGGTCACCGATGGCGAGACGCTGGTGGTGATGTTCCACTCGAAGGGGCTGTATGCCTACGACTTTGACGGCCAGGAGCTTTGGCACAAGGAGATGGGGCCCTTCAATATTCCCCACGGCCTGGCTTCCTCGCCGGTGTTGCACAATGGCACGATCTTCCAGTGCGTGGACCAGGACACGGATTCTTTCCTGGTCGCGGTGGATGTGCTCAGCGGAGACGAGCACTGGCGCGTTGAGCGCCCGCGCGCGACCCACGGGTACGCGACCCCCGCGATTTGGGAACCCACCGAGGGTGAAGCTCAGGTGATCGTCTCCGGTTCCCTGGAGCTGGCCGGCTACGGTGTGAAGGACGGCGCCCGCAAGTGGTGGGCGAAGGTCGGTTCCTGGCAGGCCAAGTGCGTGCCCCAAGTACACGACGGTCAGGTTTGGATGAACTCCTTCATGGTCGGTCCGGGCGAGTTTGGCTTGCCCAATCCGAGCGGCACCTACGAGGAGCTGCTGAAGCTGCGCGACGCCAATGGCGACGGCTTCATCAACCGCGACGAGTGGGACCACAAGGCCTTGCAGGCCGCATGGTTCGTGTTCGACCTGAACGACGACGACATGCTCGGCAGCGAGGACTGGGACTACCTGCTTGCGGCTGCGAACGAGAATGGTGGTCTGTACTCGGTGCGTCTCGGCGGCGAGGGCGATGTGACCGAGACCCACGTGAACTGGGAGTACAACAAGCGCCGTGGCATGAGCGATGTGTCGACGCCCCTGTTCACGGATGATGTGCTCTACATGATCAAAGAGGGCGGCATCTTGACCGCCATGGATGGTAGCTCTGGCGAGGTCTTCAAGCAGGAGCGCGTGGGCGACTCCGATCAGTACTTCGCTTCGCCGGTGGGTGCCGGTGGGCGCATTATTGTGGCCGGACTCTCGGGTCAGCTCTCGGTGGTGGAAGCGGGCGAGGACTGGAAGGTGCTCTCTACGACCACCCTCGATGAAAAGGTCTGGTCCACGCCGGCGTTGGCTGGCGATCAAGTCTTCGTGCGCTCCATGGCTGCGCTTTACTGCTTCTCTGGTGAGCCGGCTCCTGCGGATAGCTCGGAGGACGAGTGACAGCAAGGCGGACCCGTTTGGGGTGGCGAGGCTTGTGGGCGGTTCTCTTGACCGCCCTCGCCTCGGCAGCCACCCCCCAAGAGGATGAGCGCCTGCTGATCGTCAAGGTCCGTGTGGAGCGGATTTCGGTCTTCGATGACGAGACCGCGGAGGATCGTCGTTTGGCTCGCTGGGTCAATGCCCTGCACTCGACGACCCGCGAGAGCACCATTCGGCGCGAGATGTGGTTTGGCGAAGGCGACCGTGTAACCTCCGAGGAGGTCGAAGAGTTTGAGCGCAACTTGCGCGATATCGGGCTCTTTGCTGAAGCGGAGGTGAAGCTCGAGCCAACCGATGTACCCGGGGAGTACGAGCTTGTGATTCACACCCACGACCGGCTCTCGCTCTTTGGTGGAGCTGCCGGCGGTGTGATCGGTGGCGTGGGCGTGGTGGGCGGGGGGCTTGGTGAGCGCAACCTATTCGGGCGTGGCGATCGGCTCTCTGCTGCCTACGCTGAGAATTCTCTGGGGGAGTTTCGCGGAGCGGTTAGCTATCGGGACTTTCACGTGGGAAGCAGCTGGGTTCAGGGGAACATCACGGTGGGACGCACGGACGAGGGCAACTTCATTCGCGCGGGTCTTCGTAGGCCCTTCAAGCACTTGGCAGATCCCTGGTCCTGGAAGGTGAACATCGATCGATCCACTTCGGACACGGACTACTACGAGGCTGGTGAGTCCGTGGCGGAGGTCGACCAGGCCCAGTCCGTTCTGAACTTCGAGAGCATCTGGCGCACGGGGCCACTCGACCGTCTCTGGCACCGTGGCTTCGTGCTCAGCTACGGGTCCTTCAAATATGATCCTGCCACCGGAGCCCAGGCGAATACGGTGCGCGTGCCCGGGGATACGGATCGCATCTTCAGCGGTGGGCTGCTCGGGTACGACCGGGTTAGCGAGTACCGCAAGGTGCGCGGACTCGACACTCTGGATTACGTGCAGGATTTGACCCTCGGGCAACGCTACGAGATTATTGGCGGTGGCCAGTGGCGTGCTGAGGCGGGGGAAAGTGAGCGCGTCGAACCCAGTCTGAGCCTGAAGGCTTCGACTGCGCACTATGCTGGACGCGAGAGCTACGTCACCCTGGGCTTGCGCGGCTCGGGCCGCACCCATGCCGGCGAATGGCGTGGATGGACCGGCGGCGTGGCTTTGCATGGCTACCTGCTGGAGCGCGGGCCGCACACTTACGCTGGCAGTGTCGCTTTCGACGCGGCCTTCGAGGGCGATGACTTGCCGATCTCACTCACCCTCGGTGAGGACAATGGCCTGCGCGGCTATCCGGCCCGTGAGTTCTCCGGTACCCGGCGCATGCGCATCAACCTCGAGGATCGTCTCGACTTCGGCATTACCACCTATGCCTTTCAGCTGGGCATGGTGGGCTTCTATGACGCCGGTTGGAGCTGGGACCAAGGCGAGAGTCCCGGCGAAGCTTTGCAGTCCGTTGGGGTGGGTCTGCGCATCGGTTCACGCTCCTTGCTCGGTGGGGGGGTGGTCCGCATCGACCTAGCCTTCCCCCTGAACTCGGTGGACGGGCGCGAGGACTACGGTCCCCAGCTTTCCCTGTCCATCGGTCAGGTGTTCAGCTTCGTAGGCAACTCCAGCTCCCTATCTCAGCGCTGATGCTTGGGAGTCGTGTCTGCGGGTAGCGGGCCGAGCTCTTGAAGTTGAAGCAGCATCACGTAGTCGCGCTTCTTATCCAGGTCGGGTGTACGGATCACGAGGCCCTCCTCGATTCCTAGGGCCATGCGTGTGGTGAGGCGCACGATCTTGACTTCCGGTAGTGAGATAGTCATCGGGGTCGTGTGACTTCCCAGGGTGGCCTCGAAGGTGGCCATGGGCATGGTCACATCGCTGTTCAAGAGGTTCACGTCAATGGCGTAGGTGCCGGAGCCGAGGGGGATGGCGCGCAGGTCGAAGGTGACGCCATCTTCGACTACATCGACGACGGGGTCAGCGATCTCCGTGTCACCCGGTTGAACGATGAGCAGCTCGTAGTCCTTGATGTAGGCGATCTGCTCGATCATCGAGATTGTGGCCAGTTGGCGTGAGCTGACGATCACCTTTGGCATGAAGAGCGTCTCAGTGCCTACCACGGATTGCAAGCCTGCTTGGAGCTTGGTCAACGGGCCTTGCTTGAAGGTCTGGCTGCTGCGTTGGACACCGAGCTTGTCCATGGAGCCTGAGGGGACGCTATAGAGAATGGCCTCGATCTGCACCTGTTGATGGGAGTCACGCTGGATAGCGAGGAAGCTGTCGACCCAGGCGGTGTGGGCGGGAGTTCCGGAGATCAAGAGGTTGCCGGCCGCATCCACGCGCACGGCGCCGTTGCCTTGGAAGGCAGGCAGCCCGTGGACGCGGATGGCCTCCGCTATGGCGTTGGCGGTGGAGGTGGCGGACTTCTGGACACCCACGAAGAGAGCTAGCGCTGCTTCCACTTCGGCCGGCTCCACTAGTCCGAGGGCTTGGCGCAGCTCGTCGGCACGGTCTTGGCCGGTGAGGTCGGAAATGTCGTAGGCGCGCCAGACGGCGTCCTGCGTAGGTGCCGCAGCGACGGCGGTGCGACCGGCGCTAGGCAGGTCGGGTGCGGCCAGGTTTTGGGCGGCGGCGAAAGGCGCGAGCAAGAGAGCGCCGGCGAGGATGGCGGTGCGGTTGAGGTAGGACATTTTCGAGCTAGTTGGTGAAGGGGTGGGCGGTGGTGTGCTCGTAGGTGACGACGTCACCAACGCTGATTGTCATGGGGCGGCTCGAGCCTGGCGCAGCTTTGAGTCGGCGGTGGGGTGGGCTTGATTCGAACTCCGTGTGTAGGCCCGAGTCGGTGTGAACCAGCCGGCGGCGGCCGGCGGAGTCTTGGTGTTCGATGATCAGCTCGAAGCTGACGGCGGCCGTGCGTAGGGGCAGGACGGTGGGCGCCTCAGCTTCGGCTAGGGCCGGGGCTTTGGCAGTTTGCAGGCCGGGCGCGAGGCGCCAGGTTCCCCAGGCCAGCAGGCAGCTGGCGGCAACGGCGAGCAGGGCCGCGCTGCGGCGTGGGCGTACAAGCTCAGGGGTCAGGTACTCGAGGCTCTCCATGAGCAGCACGAGTTCTTCCGCGAGCTCGGGCGCGTCCGCCAGGGCGGCTGCCAGTTGCGGGTCGTCGAGAGGATCCAGACGCTGGTCGAGCGCTGATTGGATGCGCTCCCAGAGCTCTTCGTGGGTCAGGCTAGGCGTGGTCATGGTGATCGCCTCCGGGCGATTTGGCAGCCAGTCGTCGACGGGCGCGGTGCAGGCGCGAACGCACACTGCCTTCGGCTAGGCCGGTCTCGGCGGCGAGTTCGCGCACCGAGCGATGTTCGAGGTGGAAGCCGCGGATCAGGCGCGCATCCATGGGGGCGAGGCTCTCGAGCAGGCGCAGCACGCGCTCCGAGTTGGCCCGTTCGGGTGCCGGCTCGGGACTCTGGGGCTCACTGAGGTGGGGCTGTTCCTGGGCCCGGCGGGCCTGTTCCCGGCCCCGGTCGATCCGTGCGCGCAGCAGGGCAACACGCAGCCAGGGCAGAAGCGGACGCTCCGGATCGAAGCTGTCTTGGTAGCGCAGAGCACGCGCCATGACCTCCTGGCCGAGATCTTCTGCGTCCTGTCCGGCCACACGTCGCGCAAAGGCCAACAGGGCCGGCCTAGCGGCGAGGAGGCGCTCCTGGAAGGAGGTTGGGCTGGGCAGTTCGGGCTCCACGTTGGCTGATGCTGTGAGGCTTTGGGTCACGTAGATCAGATACCGGCGTGCAATCCCAATCGCTGCACGAATCTAGCGGATTCCTTCCCCGCGCGTGGTGGTGGGGGAGCCTGGTCCAGCTAGATCGGAGGCCAAAATGTACTCTGGTGGCTCGCTGCGCAACTTTCGCAGTTGCCGTCGCTAGGACTCTCGGGCGAAACACGTCCAGTTCCCGACTCATTTCATCTTCCTGGAGCCGACCCGTGATCAATCCGCACACCCTCGATCGCATCGCACGCACCCTTGGCCTCGCGGCTTGCCTAGCGCCCCTCGCTGGCGCCCAAAACGACATCACTTGGGCCACCTTCGCCCAGGACAATGGGCGCGTGAGCGGCAGCTCGACGCTCTCTGTGGGCGATCTTCAGGAGAAGGATTACGACTGGGGGGATTTGGATCACGACGGCGATGACGACCTGGTGTGTGTGCGCAAGCAGCCCTTCACCAGCTCGGGGCGCTTCATCAACGTGCTCTTCATGAATGAGGGTGGTGTGCTGACGATTCGTACCAGCCAGTACGCGGCGGCCTCCGATGTGCCCGGCGATGATGGTTTCCTCACGGCGACGAACGACCGCGATGTGGCCCTGGTGGATGTGGACATGGACGGTTGGCTGGATGTGGTTACGGCCACGACCTTGAGCGCTGGTCAACCGAAGCACATCTCGCACCCGCGCGTGTACATGAACCTCGGCGATGACGGCGCGGGCAACTGGCTCGGACTCATGCACGAGGACGCGCGTATCCCGCAGCTCTATGCCGGCGCCACCGCGACCTTCCCGCGCTTCTGCGCCGTGGGCGCGGGCGACGTGACCGGGGACGGCTTCCCGGATTTGTTCTTTGCTGACTACGACTCCGGTGGATCGGGCGGCGGCGACCTCAACGATCGCCTGCTGATCAACGACGGCAATGGCTTCTTCACGGACGAGAGCTCGTCGCGCATGAACAGCGCCATGCTGAACTCCGGCTTCGGCACCTCGGCCGTGATCGTGGACCTCAACGGCGACGGAGTAGCTGACATCCTCGACGGCGAGTCCGGCAAGGTCGCGATCTACTACAACAACCCGGCCAACGAGGGCAACTTCAACATCCTGCACAACCCCTACGGCGGCGCGCCCTATCACGTTAGCGCGGGGGATTTGAACCAGGATGGCTTGCCGGACCTGCTCATCAGCGATGACGGCCAGGACCGCTACTTGCTCAATCAGGGTAATGATGGCATCGGCCGCGTGATTTGGAGCTCGGCCCACGTCTACAACACGGACGATGGCTTTGCCTCCGACAACCTCGTGGCAGACCTCAACAATGATGGTTGGCCTGAGGCCCTCTACGCGGATGTGGACGTAGACATCGGCGGGTGCAACCGACGGGCTCACATTTTCCATAACCGCGGCGGGACCGTTGGCGGTTTCGTGGACATGGTGGAGGAGAGCGGCGGCGGATTCAAAGCGGTCACAGGCTTGCCTCAAGCCGCGATGACCGGCATGCACGACATCGCTGCCATGGACCTGGAAGGCGACGGTGACTTGGACCTGGTCTTTGGGCGCTGCTCCGGCATGGATGTCTGGATCAACCAGTTGGATCCGATTGATCCGGGCGTGGGCGCGAACTACTGCGGCCCGGCGGTGGTCAACTCAACGGGTTTGTCGGCGAGCATGAGCGCCACGGGTAGCGACGTGGCTGCGGACAACTCGCTGCTGTTGATGGCGTCCAACTTGCCGACCAACCAATTCGGCTACTTCGTGACCTCCGCCAGCCAGGGCTTCATCGCGAACCCGGGTGGCAGCCAGGGAAACCTGTGCCTCTCTGGCACTCTGGGCCGCTTTGTGCAGCAGGTGCAAAGCTCAGGGCCGGCGGGCCAGTTCTCGATTCAGGTGGACCTAAGCTCCTTGCCCGCGCCCATCAGCGCGGCGGTCATGGGCGGCGAGACCTGGAACTTCACGGCCTGGTATCGGGACGTGAATCCGGGCACCACGAGCAACTTTGCCGACGGCCTGTCGGTGCTCTTCCAATAGCAGCGCTAGCGGTCGTTGTAGAACACGTAGTCGCCTGCCCCGCCCGCGCGGTGGCAGGCGATACAGCGTGCGGGCGCGCCGGCTTGGGTGACCTTTCCCCGGGGCGTGTACTCCGCGTAGAACCAGTCCTGATGGCGCGGGTCGTAGCCGGGGACGCGTTCCATGGCCACGTAGGACTCTAGGCTGCTCGGGTCCGAGCTGGCGTAGTTGGCCTTGATGATGAGCGTGCCTGCGGGCAGCGCTTGCTGCTGCGCCGCTCCTAGGGCATTGACCTGGGTCTGGATGAACTCCCCATGGGATCCGCCGCCGGGGCGGATGCCCGCATGGTCATCAAAATGGGCCCAGCTGGCGTGGCCCTGCAGCCGGCCCCAGAGTTCCTTGGCGCGCGTTTCCGCGCCGCCGTCCAAGCTTGAAAAACAAGCCGTGGTACCGGCCACCAGAGCGGCCGCGTACCACGGAAGAGTGCATCGTCGGGGAGCTTTCACTCCCCTTCTATACGCGCAGCTACTGCCAGGTGAAGCCTAGGCTGCTGGAGAAGTTCGAGGTAGCGCCGTCACGGTGCCATAGCTGGAAGTACCAGGTGGATCCGGGCATGAAGACTTGGCCTTGGGGAAGGTTGCTCAAGTCGGGGCTGAGGTTCATGAGGCCGCTGAAGCCAGAGTTGAGGATGTTGCCGTTGAAGCGGTAGATCTGGCTGCCAAGGCAGATCACGCCGCTGCCTACCGGGTTGGACGCGGTGCTCTCCGACATGAGGAAGTAACCGAACTGGTTGAGGGGCAGGCCGCTCACCATCAAGCTCAGGTTGTTGTCCGCAATGGTCAGGCTGCCGCCGGCGGTCAGAGTCGAGGAGATGCCGGTGGAGTTGGCCAGGGGCATGCAGCCGGGGTCGCCGGTGCCGATGCCGCCTTGGAACTCGTAGGCGCCCATGTCGACGACGGGAGCGCTGCCGTTGCCGGTGTCGGGTACGCTGAGCTCGTCAACGAAGCGATCCTCGAGGTTGACGTCTACGACGATGCCAGCGGGGACACCGCTGTTGTTGCCGGCGTCGACGGCGAAGGAGGCTAGGGTCAGGTTGAAGTCACCGCCAGCCTGGTCTTCGAAGCCGGGGTTCGTGCCGATGTTACCGGTGCCGGCCATGCCGCCCTGTACCAGAGAGTAGGTCACGTTTGCGGACTGGGTGACTTGGTTGGCCGGGTTCTGCGCGCCGCCACCGCCTGCGTTGTTCCAGAGGATGCAGTTGATGATGCTCGGACTGGCACCGGAGACGAGGATGCCGCCGACCGGGTTGTTGGTGCAGCTGTTGTCGACGATGGTGCAGTTGCGGATCTGGGGGTTGCTGTTGGAGCCGACCCAGAACGCGCCGCCACCACCGGATCCAGTGGAAACGTTGCCCTGGAAGACGCTGTTCGTGACCCGTGCGCCATTGGTGCTGAAGAATTCGAGGGCGCCGGCGCGGTTGGCGCGATTCCCGTAGAAGGAGCAACGGTCGAAGACCACGGCGCCGGAGTTGGCGATGTCGAATGCGCCACCGAAGGCGCCGCCGATGTTGTCTTCGAAGACCACGTCGATGAAGCTCGGGCTACCGTTCACGTAACCAGCGCCGCCGCCGAAGGTGCAGCGATTGCCGATGAAGTGGCAGTTGCGGACGGTCACGCTCGAGCCGTTGATGACAAGGATGCCACCACCGCGGTCTTGGCTGGAACCACTGCCGTTGGCGTTGCCGCCTTCCACGCGGAAGCCGTCAATGATGGCGCTCGCGTTGGAGCCGGGGGCGCGTAGTACGTGGTAGGAGTTGTCGCCGAGCTGGCCCATGCCATCATCGCCGTTGAGGTCGCCGGTGAGAATGCTCGGAGCCATGCCGAAGGCGGGGCGCTGGTCGGGGGCTGTCTCGCCGCCGACGAAGCCGCCGTAGATCTCCACGTCGTTGTTCAGACGGAAGGAGTTACCGCGCGTGCCGGTGTCGCTGGGGCGGTAGGTGCCCTCGGCGACGAAGATCTGGTCGCCGGCGACCGACAGGCCGATGGCGTTCTTCAAGCCGTCGATGCCTTGCAGGGCATCAGCCCAGCTAGAGCCATCGTTTAGGCCGGCGTTTTGGCCTGCGTCAACGTAGATGACTTGGGCGGCGGCGCTGCTGGCCAGAAGACCGGCGGCGGCAAGAAGAGACGTGAAACGGAAGCGAAGGGCGCTCATGAAGCTCGTGTTGTAGGTGCGATGGTGTCGGTGGCAGGCGACTGCGGACTTGCCAAGCGCAAATCCTACCGAGGAGTGGGCCCCTGATGGGGGCCGCAAGCTGGTTGTCCCGATCTGCGGGTAAGAGCGAAGTCGTGGGGCCCGTAGGGCGCCTCGTCCGTAGCCGGCTGCGACCATTCCGGCTGCCCGATGCTCCCAGGGATAGCCTCGGCAGTGCACACTGCTGGCATGCGAATCAATCTCCGAGTGCTGTGCCCTCTGTTTCTTGCCCTCGCGCCGGCTGCGGTTGGTCAGACCGATTTGAGCTGGTACTTGCCGGAGGACGGGAGCTATGACGCTGAGTTCCCCGTGCCCGCGGATGTGCTGGGCTGGCAGGTGGGTGATTGGCACGTGCGCCACGATCAGTTGGTGGATTGGTATCGCACGGTGGCGGAGGCGTCGCCGCGCGTGATGCTGGAGACTTACGGCTACAGCCATGAGCAGCGGCCGTTGCTCTTGGCCACGGTCAGCTCGCCGGCCAACCTGGCGCGCATCGAGGAGATACGGACGGCGCATGTGCGTAGCGTGTTGGAGGACAAGCCGAACGATGGGCCGGCCATCGTTTGGATGGGCTACTCCGTGCACGGCAATGAGCCGAGCGGAAGCAACGCGGCTCTGGTTTTGGCCTACCACCTGGCGGCAGCTGAGGGGCAGGACATGCAGAGCTTCCTCGAGAACACGGTGGTGCTGATCGATCCATGCGTGAACCCTGATGGGCTCGCGCGCCATGCGCAATGGGTCAACATGCACAAGGGGCGCGTGCGCGTAGGGGATCCGGCGCACCGCGAGCGGCGTGAGGCCTGGCCGGGTGGGCGCACGAACCACTATTGGTTCGACCTCAACCGAGATTGGCTGCTGCAGAGTCACCCCGAATCCCAGGGACGCCTGGTTCAATTCCACCGCTGGATGCCGTCCGTACTCACGGACTATCACGAGATGGGCGGGGACTCGACCTACTTCTTTCAGCCCGGTATCCCGAGTCGACGTAATCCGCTGACGCCCGAGAAGAACGTAGAGCTGACAGGGCGCATCGCTGCCTTCCATGCGGAGGCCTTGGATGCCATTGGAAGCCTGTACTACACGGAGGAGAGCTTCGACGATTTCTACTATGGCAAGGGATCGACCTACCCGGACATCAACGGCTCCATCGGCATTCTGTTCGAGCAGGCCAGTTCGGGTGGGGCACTGCGCGAGAACAGCTATGGCGAGCTGAGCTTCCCCTTCACGATTCGCAATCAGTTCACGACCTCACTCTCGACCCTGCGCGCGGTGAATTCCATGCGCTCGGACCTGGAGGCCTACCAGCGGGGTTTCTATCGGGGCGCCCTGGCTGAGGCTGCGGAGCACGAGGTTGGAGCCTATGTGTTCGGTGCGAAAGAAGATCCTGAGCGGACCTTTCAGTTGGTAGATCTACTCCGTCGCCATCGGGTAGAGGTGCACTTGATGGGGAGCACCTTGTCCGCCACCGAGGACAGCCCCATGTTCGTTGCGGGGCGGGACTATGTGGTTCCCATGCAGCAGACCCAGTTCCGCTTGATCCGTGCGCTCTTCGAGCATCGCACGTCGTGGCCGGACAACACCTTCTACGACGTGTCGAGTTGGACCTTGCCGGAGAGCTTCAATGTGCCGGCGCGTGCTATTGCCCGTGAGGGCATGAGCAAGGGTTTGGTCGGCATGCCGGCCGTGGCGCAGCGCGGCAGCGTCGGGCATGTGCAGAAGGCTGAGCGGCCCGCGGCATGGCTGTTCGAGTGGCACAACTACAACGCACCCAAGGCTCTGCAGCGCTTGCTAGCTGCTGGCGTGCGTGCACGGGTTGCGACCAAGCCCTTCAGCTGCCGCACAGCGGGCGGAGAGCTTGAGTTCGATCACGGCACGGTGGTCATTTCACCGGGCGTGCAGGATGTCTCCCCGGAGCGCCTGCGCGAGTTGCTGCATGAGGTCGCCAATGACGGCATCGAGGTCTACGCGGCGACCAGCGGCTTGACCCCCGTGGGAGTCGATCTGGGTAGCGGCAGCATGCGTCCGCTCGAAGCGCCGCAGGTGGCTTTAATGATCGGCCCCGGTGTGAGTTCCTACGAGGCGGGGGAGGCCTGGCACTACATGGATAAGCGCCTGGGTTTGCCGGTCTCCTTAATCGAGAAGAGTTCTTTCGGAAGCATGGACCTGGAGCGTTACACACACATCGTCATGGTCCAGGGCGGGAGCCTCGCATCAGGCGATGTGGAGCGGCTCAATACTTGGGTGCGTGCCGGCGGGGTGGTGATTGCCACCAAGGGCTCGGCGACCTGGGCGGCGGACGCCTTCCTGTCGAAGGCTGATGAGAGCGAAGAGGAATCCGATGAGAAGGACGCGGAGGAGGAGGCTGAAGAGCAGGTTGAAGAGACCAAGCCCTCCTATGCGGACTACAGCAAGCTGCGTGCGGAGCAGAACATCTCGGGCACGATCTTCGCCACGGAACTGGATCTGACGCACCCGATCTGCTTCGGCTACGTACGCGAGGCTTTGGCGGTCTTCCGCAACTCCACGCGGGTCTTGCCGGAGGGCAATGATCCCTTCGCAACTCCAGTGCGCTACTTGGAGGAGCCGTTGATAAGCGGCTTTGCTTCCGCAGAGAACGTGGAGGAGATCGCAGGCTCGCCGGCGGTACGCGCGGAGCGCGTGGGCTCCGGCGCGGTGATTTGTCTGGTGGATAATCCCAACTTCCGCGGCGTTTGGTACGGCACTAACAAGCTCTTCGCCAACGCGATCTACTTCGGGCGGGCGATTCAGCGCACGGGGCCGATCGGCAAGCGCTAGGGAGCCGCGGGTGCGAGCAAGCGCAAGGCAGCCCGTAACCGACGGCACCCGGCCGCTGGCCGGAGGCTGGCGATGGAAGGGTCGGGGGAGGCGCAGAGCGCGAGGGAGGCCGACCGGTGAGGAGTGAGAGCGCGCCGGAGCCCGGCCGCTGGCCGGGTGGCCGGGTGGCCGGGTGGCCCGGCCAATATGTGCCGAGCTACCCCTACAACGAAACATGTGCCGCCAGGTAGCGATCTGCCGAATAGATGCCACGAATGGCATCTATTCGGCAAATGGTATATATGAGCACCGCCGCCATTGCCTGCCATTCGCCTATAACCACCACCCTTCCGTCCCACCTCGACTGGGACGTTCCCGGCTACTCCAAGACCCGAGCCGCCATGCGGGCCCTGCGACCAGACCTATTCCCAGGGCACATGTGGCTGCAAGCCTGAGGCCTGCGCCCCCCGGCCAGCTCCGCCGCGCACTCCCCTCAGCACCCGCGGACCACCCGCGCCCTCCCAACCCTCCGCTCACCCCATCGCCAGCCTCGCCCCCTGGCCAGCGGCCGGCTCCGGCGCTCCCTCCCTACTTTTCAGCGGACCGCCCTAACCCTCCCGACCCTCCTCCCGGCATGCAGCAGGCCCCCGGTCGCGCGGGTGCGCGGCCGGGGGCCTGTCATCAATCGATGCTGGCTGCGAACTACTTGTTCGTGCCGGCCGGGATCGGGAAGCCGCGGTCGCGCATGAGGGCTTCGTAGCCGGCGTCTTGGCCTCGGAAGGCGCGGTAGGCCTCGTCGGGGTCGACGGCATTGCGCACGGCAAAGAGGTGCTTGACCAGTTTGGCGGCCATTTCCTGGTCGTAGTAACCGCCGGGAGCGCTTTCGAAGGCTTCGGCGGCGTCGGCGGTGAGCACGTCGGCCCACATGTAGCCGTAGTAGCCGGTGGCGTAGCCTTCGCCTGAGAAGACGTGACCGAAGTGCGGGCTGCGGTGACGCATGACGATCTCCTTGGGCAGACCAAGTTCAGCCATGTACTGCTTCTCGTACTCCACCGGGTCGATGCCCGTGGGATCGATCATGTGGTACTTCATGTCCATGAGTGCCGAAGCCAGGTACTCGGTGGTGTTGAAGCCTTGGTTGAAGTTGGCAGCGGCCTTGATCTTGGCTAGCAGCGCGGCGGGCAAGGGCTCGCCCGTGTCCACGTGCACGAGGAAGCCGTTGATGACTTCGTCCGTGGGCAGCCAACGCTCGAGGAGCTGGGACTGGAACTCGGTGTAGTCGCGCACGCCGCCGTCGAGGGTCGGGTAGGCGACGTTGGCCGAGAGGGAGTGCAGGGCGTGGCCGAACTCGTGGAAGAAGGTGGTCGCGTCATCCCAGGACACGAGGACGGCTTCGCCGGGTGTGCCCTTGATGAAGTTCGAGTTGTTGGAGGAGAGCACCGTCTTCTTGCCGCGGAAGGTCTCGTGACCGCGGAAGGTATTGGCCCAGGCGCCGGAGCGCTTGCCCTGACGGGCGTAGGGATCCAAGTACCAGAGGCCGATGTGATCGCCGGTGTTCTTGTCGGTGACTTCCCAGACCTTGACGTCCGGATGGAAGACCGCGACCTCGCCTTCAGGGACGGGCGCGAAGGCGAAGTGGAACAGCTCACCGGCCACGAAGAACATGGCTTCGCGCAGCTTGTCCAACTGCAGGTACTGCTTGACCTCGTCGGAGTCCAAGTCGTACTTGGCGCGGCGGACTTTCTCGGCGTAGAAGCGGTAGTCCCAGGGAGCGATGGTGATGCCGGCATTCTCGGAGTCAGCCATGGCCTGCATGTCGCGGACCTCTTCCTTGACGCGGCCGAGAGCGGCGGGCCAAACGGCCTCCATCAGGCCGAGCGCGCGCTCGGGGCTCTTAGCCATTCGGTCCTGGAGCATCCACAGAGCGTAGTTGTCGAAGCCGAGCAGGTGCACGCGCTCGTTACGCAGCTGCAGAATCTCGGCGATGACCGCGTTGTTGTCGTGCTCGTCGCGGTTGTCGCCGCGCGAGTAGTAGGTGCGCCAGACGGTCTCGCGCAGGTCGCGCTCGGTGGAGAAGGTCAGGAAGGGCGCCATGGAGGAGCGCGTATTGGTGATGGCGTACTCGCCTTCGTGGTCGCGTTCGGCTGCCATGCCGGCTGCGGCCTTGGCGAAGCTGTCGGAGAGACCGCCGAGCTGGTCCTTGTTCAGGTAGAGGACATAGCCTTCCTCATCAGCCAGCACGTTGTTGCCGAAGCGTGTGTGCAGTTCAGCAAGGCGCTCTTGGATCTCGGCGTAGCGCTTCTTGGCGGCACCTTCGAGGGTCGCGCCGTTCTTGGAAAAGCCGTTGTAGGTCAGCCAGACGAGGCGCTGCACCTCGGGGGACATGGCTTTGACTTCGGCGCTCTCGTGCACGGCCTTGACGCGCGCGAAGAGCTTCGCGTTCTGCGTGATCTTCGAGCTGTAGGCGGAGATCGTGGAGATCAGGCCGCCTTGGACTTCACGGAATTCCGGGGAGGAGAGGTTCGAGCTCCAGATGCCGTAGAAGGTGAAGGTGCGGCTGAGGAGACGACCGGAGTCCTCCATGGCCACGATGGTGTTCTCGAAGGTCGGGGCGTCCGTGTTGTCGGCGATGGCCGCGATCTCGACCAGGTGCTGGTCCATGCCGGCTTCCATGGCCGCAGTCAGGTCGCCGAGGTCCATCTTGTCGAAGGCCGGAACGCCGCCGTAGGGGCCGGTCCATTCAGCTGTTAGGGCGCCGCCGTCGGTAGTCGCTTTTGACACGTCGGTGGAGGTAGTGGACGAACACGCGGCGACCATGACGGCTGCGGCGATGGAGAGGAGTCTTGTGGGATGGTTCATAGCTGGGGGGGGTGTACCCGAGCCGGAACCGTACGTCTTCCAGGCCTTATTGGCCACTGTGGCCCAGCGTCCTGCCCGCGCTCCTAGCTGAGGCCGGAGGCAGCCAGAATGCTGTCCAGGCGCTGGGGCATGCTATGGCGTTCCAAAACCGCCCGCCGGCCTGCCTCAGCGACCTTGGCGGCCTCTTTCGGATGGTCGAGGAAGTGGCGCGCCTTAGCCTGCAATTCCGCAAGGGTCTGGTAACTCTCCACCTCGGTGCCCACGTCGAAACAGCGCTCCAGGTCGGCCGAGTGCTCCGCCAATAGGAACCCGCCGCAGGCCAAGACATCGAACACTCGCATGGTGACGATGTCGGCCTGGTAGATGCGGTTGATGTCGATGTTGATGCGCGCGGCGTTGTAGATCTGCGTGAGCTCGGTGGCGTGGCCCGCGGGGCCTTTCCATTGCACGCCGTGGGGCTCTACGCACTTCCACCCAGCGTCGCCCCAGGTTTGGATGCCGAGGGCGCCGAGGTTGGCTACCACCGAGAGCCGTTTCTCGGCGGCGGCGATTTCGGCCACCCAGATGCGCGGATCCTGTTCGGTCTGGGCTTTGTCGCAGGCGGCCAGGAAAGGGCCGAAGAAGGGCTCGAGCAGCTCGGGGATGCGGTAGTTGGCCGTGTCCTGGCGTTGGGCGGTGAGTACCGCTTCCAGTTGTTGTTCGCCTTTGTTGCGCGCGTCTTCGCCGTCCGCGTGGGCAGCGCAGTAGGCGCGTAGGAAGAGCGCGCGGAATTCCTGCGCCTGCTCGAACATGCTCGAGCCCACGAAGGCTAGGGGCGGGCGCTCCAAATCGGGCGCGAGTTTCTGTGGACAGCGTTTGCTGGGGGACGCGGCCAGGAACAGGTGCTCCACACTGGCGAAGCCCGCTTGGCTGTAGAGCTCCACGTGTTCGGCGCGATAGGTGTGGATCACGCAGTGCTTGCTCGGTCCCTCCAGTTGGGGCGCGCGATCGGGCGTGGGGTCGATCTCCCACACGGCGAGCTTCACGCCCATGCTCGCGCAGAGTTCCGCGAGTCCGCCCAGGTAGTTGACCGCCACGACCAGCTTGGGCTTGAGTGAGGCGAGCGTGTGCTCGAGCTCTTCCACGGCCCAACGGCGTGCTTCCACAGGGCAGACACCGAAGCCGCGCAGGGCGAGCTCTTCGCCGAGGTCGTCTACGAACAGGCCGCCGGCGAGGAGTGCGACCCAACGCTTGGGCGCTGCGCCGGCGCGCGTGTTCTCGATGACGCGGCGCTCGTCGGCGTAAACCTGACCGAGGAGCGGGTGCTGCAGGCAGAGCGCGCCCTCTACATCTTGCAGGTGCTCGCAGCCGTCCACGCCTAGGCGTAGGACGAGTCTTTTGGCCTTCAGCGCCGCGCTCCAATCGTGCGTGGAGAGCGCCATGCGCATGAGCCAGGGATCGCGCTCCCACACGGTGACGGTGGTGCCTGGGCGCGTCTCCAGGATGGACCCAGTTAGCTCGCCAAGGCCGAGGCCCAGTAGGTGCACGCGCTCGGTATCGAGTGCGACTTGCTCAAGCTGCGCGCGGCAGGCTGGTTCGGATTGCGCGAGGGGCTGCCACTCGCTGTGCACGCGATAGGTGGGGCCGCCTTCGTGTTTGAGGTCCACATGGTCGGCCTCCACGGGCCAAAGCAAGCGGCCGAGCAGGACCGGGTTGGCCTTGGAGAGGGCGCTGAGGTTGGCTTCCAGTTGCGGGGTGTTGCTCACGGTGGCGAGTATGCCTAGAGGGAGCTTGGAAATGCCAGCAAGGCTGCTTGGGCAGATGCATCGAGGGCTCGAAAGCGGTCCCGGGGGCGGCGTTGGTGCACAAGTCCCCGCCCTCCAGGAGCTCTACGGGTGTGTCCCTAACTCCTGGCCCCAACCAGCCGAAGGCTCCCCGCATGAACTGCCGCGTGCACCCGAAGTACAAGACTCGGTATCGAGTGACGAGCGGGGCTGCAGGCAGCTTATGGTGGAGGCCTCACATGGGCACCACATCTGACGCAACAGGGAACTCCACAGCCAAAGGCCCCATTCGGACTCTATGGCGGCTCCTGTGGATTACCCTCGCCCTCTTGGTGCTGGTCGTGGAAGTGGGCACTCGCTTCCTCCCGCTGCAGGCTTTCTCGGACGCGGAGCTGTTGGATCCCTTCCAACCGCAGACCGACCTGGGCCGGCATGTTTCCCATCCCTACATGGGCTATGCCCC